>CAZWUK010000045.1:0-18769 GCA_964636685.1 uncultured Oscillospiraceae bacterium | reverse complement strand
GACGACCACGGCGTCACGCTGATAGACAGTCTTAATGCGCTTTTTGATGTACTCCGGGACAGCGTCGCGCTCGATATCCAATGCTGCTGCAAGCTCGCCATGTAACAGCGCTTCCGCGTTTTTCATATAGTTTTGATCGATCTGCCCAAGATTGCGGTTATGCTCCTCAGCGTGAACCTTTTTTGCGTAGATGAGCATGAACAGCTCCAAAAGGTCCGCGCAATCACGACTGTCGGAGAGCATGCGGTATCGTTCCACCCAGCGCTTGATATCCGGGCTGTCTGGCCCGTGCACACGGACGGAGGGAATCGAATCGATCAAGGCATTGGCGTCCTCGGAGGACATGAGCGGGCGCATCGGCCTTTGTGTATCCACAGGCACGAAAATGGTCGCCTCACAACTGACCGGCTTCATCGTGTAATAAAGCCGTTCGTCTGAAAGACCGGAAAAATGCAGCCGCGACACTTCCACGATATCGCAGACGCCAGATTGACCGTAGACAACACGGTCGCCAACTTGAAACATGATTCACGCTCCTTTTTTATTGCAGCGGTACTTGCACATAGGGCGAATTAAAGTGATGCAGACAAAGCAGAATATGCGGGCGCGAACAGATTCATGCGCTTTGTCCGGCGGCGTATCAAGAAAAGCGCGTGGCTGACAACTGGACTTACGTTCGTCAGAACCACACGCTGTATCTTTATTTTAGCAGAGCGACCATGTAAAATGTAAGGGGAAATTTTCTTTGCGGGCGCAATTTTATCTTCTATTGACCGTGGGCAGAGTCATACCGTCATAGGCAAGACAAATCCGATCTCCATACTCCGCCTTGAGCAGCGCCTCGTATTCCGCATGAAGCAGTTCGCCCTTGTGCGCAATATGCGTTACAACAATTCGGGAGGAGGGCGTTAGCGTACCCTGCGCATCAAGGATGCGGAAGGTCTCAAACAGGTGCTCGATCGTCATGTGACGGCAGGCCGCGTCCGCGTGCATTGCGCCGAACGTGCCGTCGATGATGAGCGTATCGACCTGCTGTGTTTTGAGATATGCCAGCGTTTCCTGCGGCAGCAGACCTGTATCGTTGGAGAGAAACGTAGTTGCTCCATTCTTGGAAAACAGATAACCGGATCCCTGCTCCGTATCAAACAGCCCAGCATGTCTCGCCAGCGTCAGCGTCACCTCCATATCTTCGAGCGCCTGCGCTTTATAGGGTGTCAGTGGAACAAGGTCGCAGCAGGCGTCAAAAGCACCGAAGTTTTTTGCTGTGGTGAGATAGCCAAGCTCCGTCAGATCGCTGCGGAAGCGATTGAGACAATTCAACGTATGCGACGCCATAAACAAGCGGATATGCGGTGCGGTACCGCGCGCGCGCCGGAGCGCCTCGAGCGTTTCAAAGCTGAAGTGGTCGCCGTGCAGATGGGTCATGAATATATTTGTGATTTTAGTGAGATCACAATGAAATTCATTGCACGCGTGCAGAACGTCCGGACCGCAGTCAACGAGATTGTTTTTGTCCAGTAAAACGGCGCTGCGGCGGCGGGTATCCCGCGGATCGCCTTTTTCTCTTGCACGTTTACAGGTGTCGCAGCTGCAAAAGGGATTGGGAAACAGTTCCGCTGCGCCGGTACCGAGAAAAATCATAATGAACCTCCAAATGTTGTGAATTTGTATCGTCATGGTAAATCTCGCCACAGTCGAAAAAGAATAGACAAGCGCATGCGACCTTACGCGGCGGCGCGTGATCGCGTGGAAACCGAAGCGCTTTGCGGTGTGGAAAAGCTTTGACACCGGAATTAATTTTCTGTACACTATGATAGCACAAAAGTGAGAAACGATAAAGAAAGAACAGAGGAGCGCCATAGCGCGCGATACTGTTTTGTGAATAGCAATGCAAAAACAGGCGAACGACGCGGTAATCACGGTAGATCTGCATGGGAAAAGTGTTTTTCAAAGCCGCGTATGCCTCGAAAGCGCGCTGCGGCGCGCAGGCGGCGCATATCGCATCCGCGTGGTTCACGGACATCATTGCGGTACGGCGCTGCGCGAATTGGTGCGCGGTGAGTTCGCGGCGGACGACCGGGTGATTCGAACGGTCAATTTGAACGAGGGCATGACAGATATCATCTTGCGCGAACTATAATGGAAGCTGCATGGAGGTTTCACATAAAAAATCAAGCATGAAACGCGTAATGAAACTGCTCCAACAGGAGATCGTGCTGGCTATTTCCGGAATTTTAGCACTGCTGTCGATGTGCTTTGTCAAACCCGACGGTGCATATCGCTCCTACATCGATTTCCGCGTTCTTGGATTGTTGTTTGCTCTGATGGCAGTCGTTGGCGCCGCGGTAAATCTTGGCGTATTTGACCGCGCCTGCCGTGCGCTGCTGCACAGAATTTCCTCGGTCAGGACGCTGCTTTTTGCGCTTGTGTTGCTGCCGTTTTTTGCATCGATGTTTGTGACCAACGATGTTGCCCTCGTTACGTTTGTTCCGCTCGCGCTTGCGGCGGTATCCGCTTGCGCACCGGAGAAGCGGATTCTTACAGTGGCCTTGCAGACCGTTGCCGCAAACCTCGGCAGCGCCTTGACGCCTTTTGGGAACCCGCAGAACATCTTTCTCACATCCTTTTATGAAATAAGGATCGGTACGTTTCTCTATTATATGGCGCCTGTGACGGCGGCGGGTCTTTTTTTGCTGGCGCTCTGCACGCTGCTCGGCGGTGGAAGCCGCGGCGTGATGACGGCGGTGAAATCTTCAAAGGAGATTGCGCCGTTGGATAAAAAGCGTTTTGCCGTTGTGGTCGTGCTGTTTGTTGTCTGTATTCTCTCGGTACTGCGCGTACTGCCGTGGTATTTCACCGTTCCGGCCGTTGCTGCCGTACTGTTTCTTTGCGATCGAAGGGCTTTTTTGCGCGTAGATTACAGCCTGCTGACGACGTTTGTATTCTTCTTCATTTTTGTCGGCAATGTGGCAAGGATTGCACCTGTGGCAAGACTGCTCGAACGGTGGATTGCCGTAAGTCCGGCGTTGATCTCCGCGCTTGTTTCGCAAGTGGTCAGCAACGTACCGGCAGCGCTGATGCTGTCCGGATTTACAAAGGCCGGCGGCGCGCTGCTGCTCGGGACGAATATCGGCGGGCTTGGCACGCCGATTGCGTCTATGGCGAGCTTAATATCGCTGAGATTGTATGCGCTGTCTCCCGGCGCGGATCGGAAACGCTATCTTCTGGTGTTTTCCATTCTAAATTTCATACTGTTGGCATTGCTGCTTGGCTTTGCGGCAATTGTCTATCCGCAGTGCTTTACTTGAAAAAACAACGGATTTGCGCTATGCTTTTCCTGTTGCAGGCAGGTTTTACCTGCTGAAAAGAAATAAAGACAAAGGACATCATTCATGCTGGACATCAATCAAAAAATCGCAGACGGACTTTCCCTTTCCAAGAGCCGCATTGACGCCGCTGTACGCCTGATGGACGAAGGCAACACCGTGCCGTTTATCGCCCGCTATCGCAAAGAGGTCACGGGCTCGCTTGACGACGCGCAGCTCAGAGACATTTCAGATCTGCTGACCTCTCTGCGAAATCTTGAAAAAAGACGCGAGGAAATCCGTGCTTCTATCGAGTCGCAGGGCGCATTGACGCCGGAGCTGGCCGCTGCCGTGCAGGAAGCGCAGACGCTTTCCGTACTTGAGGATTTATATCTGCCCTATAAAAAGAAACGCAATACCCGCGCATCCATCGCCAAGGAGAAGGGACTCGAGCCGCTGGCGCTGTCGATCCTGTCTCAGGCGGATACCTGTGATCCGGAGACGCTTGCCGCCTCTTATATCAACCCGGAGAAGGGCGTTCAGGATATCCGACAGGCGCTGGATGGCGCGTGCGACATCATCGCCGAGGCGGTGGCGGATAATGCCCGGGTGCGCGGTTCTGTACGTCTTTTAATGGAACGTACCGCAACGCTGCATTCTTCCTCCGAAAAGAAGGAGGAGGGGACTTATTCGATGTATTACGATATGACGGAGAAGCTTTCCAAAATTGCGCCGCATCGTATACTGGCCATCAATCGCGGCGAAAAGGAGGGCGTGCTGAAGGTGTCTGTCGATACGGACATGGACGCGGCCTTTACCGCCGTACGTACCAAGGTTGTCACCAGTCCCACAAGCAAAAGCGGGGCGTTGGTGCTGGACGCTTCCAAGGACGCACTAAAGCGTCTCATCTATCCGTCGTTGGAAAACGAGCTGCGCGGCAAACTGTTTGACGCCGCCGCTGAGCAGGCGATCCGCGTGTTTGCGCTAAACCTCAAACCCCTGCTTATGCAGCCGCCGCTCAAAAACCGGGTGACGATGGGCTTTGACCCTGCATATCGCACCGGCTGCAAAATTGCCGTTGTGGACGAGACGGGAAAAGTGCTGGATGTTACGGTGGTCTATCCAACGCCGCCACAGGAAAAAAAAGAAGAAGCGGCAAAGAAATTAAAGGAATTGATCCGAAAGCATTGCGTGACGGCGATTGCGATCGGAAATGGAACCGCATCGAAAGAGTCGGAGATCTTTGTTGCAGAGCTGCTCAAGGATCTAGGCGAAACGGTCGATTACATGGTGGTCAGCGAAGCGGGCGCTTCAGTCTATTCCGCGTCAAAACTCGGATCGGAGGAATTCCCACAGTACGACGTTTCCCTGCGCTCCGCCGTCTCCATCGCGCGAAGGCTGCAGGATCCGTTGGCGGAGTTGGTCAAGATCGACCCCAAGGCCATCGGCGTTGGGCAGTATCAGCATGACATGCCGCAAAAACGGTTGGGAGAGGCGCTGGGCAACGTGGTGGAGGACTGCGTGAATTCCGTTGGCGTGGACGTAAACACGGCTTCTGTCTCGCTGCTTTCCTACGTGGCGGGGATCGGGCCGTCTCTTGCAAAGAACATCGTGTCCTATCGGGAAGAAAACGGCAGGTTTATATCACGGAAGGCGCTGCTTCTGGTACCCAAGCTCGGGAAAAAAGCATTTGAACAGTCTGCCGGTTTCTTGCGGGTCGCGGGCGGCGAGGAGCCGCTGGACAATACCGCCGTACATCCGGAATCTTATGCGGCCGCAAAGAAACTCCTTCGCCTGTGCGGGTACAGCGGCGCTTTGGGCGAAAAATCCGATCTTTCCACACTGAAACAGAAAATTGCGGAGCGCGGTGAAACCCAGGTTGCCGACTCGCTGGAAATCGGGGTGCCGACGCTGCGCGATATGGTAACGGAGCTGCAAAAGCCGGGCAGAGATCCAAGAGAGGAGCTGAAGCCGCTGACTCTGCGCTCGGACATCAAGGATCTCGCCGATCTGAAACCCGATATGGTTCTGGATGGAACGGTGCGCAACGTCGTTGATTTCGGTGTTTTTGTGGACATTGGCGTCCATCAGGACGGGTTGGTGCATATTTCAAGGATTTGTGATAAATATATCAAGCATCCATCTGAAGTGCTGCATGTTGGCGACGTGGTCAAGGTTAAGGTGCTTGAAGTCGATCGGGCAAGAAAACGGATATCCTTGACGATGCGGGATCTGTAAGGATATGAAAACAATCTGCAAAAGACTTCATCGCGGGGATGATTTACTCGACGAAATACGCGTGGCGGCGCAGGAAAACAGTATTCACGCCGGGGTGATTCTGTCCGGCGTCGGCTGCGTCAGCCATGCAAGGCTGCGCGACGCTTCCGGCGTTGCCGTTCGTGAGCTCGATGAGCCTTGCGAGATCGTATCGCTCGGCGGTACGGTGAGCGCGGTGCGGTGTCATGTTCACGCGGCGTTTTCGAAGAAAGATCTTTCTATGGTCGGGGGGCATGTTCTCACCGGCTGTATTATCAACACGACCTGTGAGCTTGTGATCGGCGTTCTTTCCAATATGACGTTTGGCGTGGAGCAGGATCCCGCCACAGGGTATGACGAGCTTGTGCTATTCGGGGAAGATCCATGACAGATACGGACATCCGCCTGCAAAAACGATTTGCCGAGCTTGCGGAACGAGCCTATCAAAACGGCGTGTATGCCACGACGCCGTTCCTGTCCCTGCCGGAGCAGGAGGTTCTGCTGCGGATGCGGCGGGAGATTGGTTTTGTACCGTTGACGCTGCTTGGAGGCATGGAGAATGCGGAGCGCAAGATCGCTTGCTTTGGCGACGAACGTCTATGCGGCTACGCGTTGCCGGAGAGCGTTGCAACCATTTTATGCAAACCCGCGATGGAAAAGTTTTCCGAGGAGCTGACGCATCGAGATTTTCTCGGCGCGTTGATGAATCTCGGCATTGAGCGCGATACGATCGGCGACATTGTGCAGTTAGACGGGCGGGCGTGGATATTTTGCCTGCCAAGCGTATCGGCACATATTCGCTCCAACTTAAAAACCGTCCGGCATACGACGGTCGAATGCGAACAAACCAATACGCTGCCGCAGCGGTCATGCGAGAAAACGGAAACGATAATAACGGTCGCTTCGCTTCGAATCGATGCGGTGATCTCCGGAGTCTATCGAATTTCCCGGGAAACAGCATCAACCCTGTGCAACCAGGGAAAGGTATTTGTAGACGGGCGCACGATTCTCAAGGGCGGTACGACACTGTCGGAAGGCGATAGCGTTTCTGTCCGAGGCTATGGAAGATTTTTTCTTGCCGCCGGAGCGGAGCAAACGAAAAAGGGACGCCTGCGCATTCGAATTCGCCAGTAATTTTTCAGCGGCGCAAAGCGCCGAAAAGGAGCAGCCACATGTGCGATACGCTTGGAATCTGCCAAAAAGGGCTGGTACTGTTTGGAAAAAACAGCGATCGCAGCCCCAATGAGCCGCAGGTGATGGAGTACCATAAACCGCGGCAGCCGTCTGTTGATGGGAAGCTGCACGTGACGTATGAAACGATTCAAGATCATACAAAACCGACGTTTTCCGCGCTGCTATCGCGACCGGTGTGGATGTGGGGCGCGGAAATGGGCGTCAACGAATGCGGCGTGTGCATTGGTAACGAAGCCGTGTTTACAAAGGGACGGTATGGAAAAACCGGGCTTACCGGTATGGATCTTGTGCGAATTGCGTTGGAACGCTGCGAAAGCGCGGATTGCGCGGTCAACACGATCGTTGCGCTGATCGAACAGTATGGACAAGGTGGGAACTGCGGATTCGATCATGCGTTTTACTATGATAATTCGTTCCTGATTCTGGATCGAAAGAAGCTGTTTGTGCTGGAGACGTCCGGAAGGGAGTGGGCGGTACGAAGCAGCGAACGGGACGCCATCAGCAATCGACTTTCCATCGGCGAGGAGGGAACGATCTATTCCGGCGGCGAGAGATGCAATTTTAGAAAAAGGCACCTTGAGCCGATCTATTCATTTTTCTCCGGATCGGCAAGCCGCCGGGGACAGTCGCTGCACGCTCTGGAGAGCATGCAATCGGTGACGGAGATGCTTTCTGCATTGCGAACGCATAAAGCCGGCGTTGATGCGCCATTATGCCGGAGCACGGTGGACAGCTGCTGCATGCACGCGGGAGGCGCGATCGGGGATCATACGACGGCAAGCCTTGCGGTGCTTGTGACGGACTCCGCCATTCGGGTATTTGCAACGGGAGGCTCAACACCGTGCATCTCCGCTTTTAAGCCATGGTTGTTCGGCAACGCGCCGGTCGCGCCAATTTTTGCGGCGGGAGATCCGGCGGCAAGCGCCTATTGGCTCACCCATGAGCGGTTTTGCCGCAGTTTTATTGGCAAGCGATTGCCGGAACGGTATTACGCGGAACGCAACCGGATGGAGGACAAGTGGGTTCAGGACGCAATTTCCGCAAATGCCGATCAGATGGCGACGATTTCGTCGGAGGCAGATCGGGAGGAACGCGCGTTTTGCGCCTCTTGGAACGGGGTGCGTTTTCCGGATGGACAGCCGTCCCGGGCATTCCTGCGCTACTGGAACAAGAAAAATAGGCTGCTGGGCGGAGAGTGAACGGTGACAATTGCGGGAGAACCGGTGATTGCCGAAGCAACCGCCGAAAAATCATATTACGTCTACATGCTGCGCTGCGGAGACGGCACGATTTATACGGGTATGACGGACGATGTGCCGCGCCGTGTTGCGGTGCATAATGCCGGAAAGGGTGCGAAATATACCAGAAGCCGTTTGCCGGTGGCGCTGCTGTTTTCCAAACGCTGCTGTTCCCGCTCTGACGCTCTCAAAAAAGAAGCTGCAATCAAGCGCATGACCAGAACGGAAAAGGAAAGCCTTGTGCAAGCCGTTGCGTCGGAAAATACAACCGTATAGAACAACAAAGAAGCGCCGCAAATTCAAATGCGACGCCTCTTTTTTATTCAAGACGAAGACTATTTTTCCCAATCGCTGCAAAGATCGTTGATTTTTCTGGAAAGCTTCTCGAGATCCGCATTCGCGCGGCCGCGGCTGTGGTTCATCAACTCGACCAGTCGTTCCACGGCGAGAATGAGCTTTCCATAGGCGCTCTTTCCAGCGGTCTGACCGATGGAAAGGGGCGTGCGAATCTGCTCGGCCAGACGCTTTGGCGCGGCTTCATAGAGCAGCTTGTTTTGCGCAAGATCAAATTTTGTTCCGGAATAAGGCGCGTAGCTGTCAATGCCAAACGTATCCTGCAAGTGCTTTGCAAATTCATCGCAGACGGCGTCTTCACCGTGATTGACAAAAACGCGTGTCGGCTTTGGCGAAAGGTGAACGATCCAGCTGGACAATTCCTCCATGTCGCCGTGACCGCTTACACCGGGGAGCTGAAGAATCTCTGCGTTGACCTCGATCTCCTCGCCAAAAAGCTTGACCTGTCGCGCGCCGTCCACAAGAGATCGGCCAATCGTACCGTTTGCCTGATAGCCGACAAACAATACGGTGCTTTCTGGACGCCACAAATTGTGCTTGAGATGGTGCTTGATGCGCCCCGCTTCGCACATGCCGCTTGCCGACAAAATGACCTTGGGAATCGGATCGGTGTTGATGGCAATGGATTCATCGGGTGTAGAGGCGGTTGTAAGCCCGCCAAATTGCAGTGGGTTGACGCCCTGAGCAAGAAGCGTCGATGCCTCCTCGTCATAACAAAACGCGGCGTTTCTGACAAACACCTTTGTCGCTTCGATTGCCAGCGGACTGTCAACGTATACCGGGAATCCGTCATGACCCTTGACAAGTCCCCGCTGCTTGATTTCGCGGATAAAGTAAAGCATTTCCTGCGTCCTGCCGACGGCAAAGGAGGGGATGACAACGTTTCCGCCGCGATCGAACGTGCGCTGCAAAACCTGCGCTAGGGACGTGACATAGTTTTCGGGCGGATTATGCTTTCGATTTCCATAGGTTGACTCAATGACTACGTAATCCGCAGTATCGATAAACTGCGGGTCGCGCAGGAGCGGCTGGTTGATGTTACCGACGTCGCCGGAGAAGGCGATCTTCTTCTCGACGCCGTCCTCCGAGATCCAGAGTTCGATGGAGGAGGAGCCGAGCAGATGACCGGCGTCGGTAAAGCGGATATCGATGCCGGGACAGAGCGCTTCCTTCGTATCGTAAGGATGCTCTGAAAACTGAGCCAATATACCGGCTGCGTCGTTCATGTTGTAAAGTGGTTCTACGGGTTTTTCACCTTTTCTTTGGCGCTTGCGATTTTGCCATTCCGCTTCGAACATCTGAATGTGCGCGCTATCGCGGAGCATGATATCGCATAGATGCGCAGTAGTCACAGTTGCATGCACCTTGCCTGCAAAGTTGTTTTTGTACAGCAGCGGCAACAGCCCAGAGTGGTCGATATGCGCGTGGGTCAACAGAACGTAATCCACTTCGCGGGGCAGGACAGGCAGCGGCGCGTTCTCATAAAGATCGGCGCCCTGCTCCATTCCGTAGTCGATCAGGATCTTTTTGCCGCATGCTTCCAGATATGTGCAGCTTCCGGTGACTTCATGTGCCGCTCCTAAAAATGTCAGGTTCATGGTTGTCTCCTTATTCCACGGATATTCTTGTTTACAGCTATATTATAGAAAGCATGGTTTCCGTTGTCAAACGTATACGCCGCACGGGGATTTACAGACGCTTCCACCCATAAAAAACGGGCGGCAGGAGCCGGGATCAGACGTCATTTCCCGATACCTCGACTCCTCCTATACCGGATTGGAAAGATCGTTAGGGGCTGCAATGAACAAATGAACTTGAAATACAAGATAGCACCTTTGCAAAGGCGTTCCATTGCGATTCAAGCAGGAATGCCTAGCTTAAGGACTTTTCCGGCAAGGTCAGCACCACCTCGGCGGAGAATACACCGTCTTTCCACTGAAACCGTGCTTGGCCGCAGTAGCGCTTCGCAATAGCCTGAATCGACGCCGTTCCGGTTCCAATGCCGAGGTGCTTGGAAGACAGCAGCGCGCCGTGCTCCCGTTTCGGTTCGTCGGCGGGGCAGTTGTCTACGATGACGGTCAGCATCCGTGAGCCTACCAGCCGGCCGCCCATGCGGATATAGGGCGAGTCGTCCGGGTGCTTTTTACAGGAATCCAAGGCGTTTTCCAGCAGGTTTCCCAGCAGCACACACAATTCCGGCTCCGGCAGAGACAGCGTCTCCGACAGCTCCAGCCGTGCCGAGAAGGCAATACCCTGCGCCTGCGCCAATTCGGCGTAATAGCGCACCACGGTGTCCGCCACCGTGTTTTCGCAGTAGTGCATGCCGGTGTCGGCAGGGAGCGTCTGCCCGTAGGCCTTCAGATACTCTCGTAACGCTGTTTCATTATTGCCGTCCAAATAGGACTGCATCAGACGCAGGTGTTGTCTGAGATCGTGCCGCGCCTCGCGCATTTCCTCCATGCGGCTCCGCAGGTTTTCATACTGCGCCGCTTGCATGGCCAGACGTTGATTTTCAGCCTCCAGATGTCCGCGCTCTGCCCGCTCGTCTACCATATTGGCTACTAAATAGGATACAAACGCAGATCCCAGATTGAGAATGACCAGAAAAGCCACGTTCAAAGGACGCGCGGCAAACTGTCCGCTCTGCGTCCAAATGCAGAAGTAGTGGATGATGCAGAACAACGCCGGAACCAGCCACAAAACGCGCCAAAGCCCCTCAGATTCCTCCCGCGCGAACAGGGGTCGCAGGCGTTTTACCAACAGCCAGTCGTACAGGAACCAGAAGATCGCGGCGATGAACAGCGTCACAAGGGATGTTTGCCAGCCAAACTCCACGCCCTGCAGGTCAATAGCGTAAAAAGCGCCCGTCGCCGTGATGGCGCACACGCTGCCGTAGTTGAGAACGATTCCCAGAGCAAAGAAAAGCTGCCACGGTTTTCCCCTTGTCAGGAGAACGCCGAACAGTATATATGCAGCGTTCAGGACGATGTTGACGGTCAGGTAAGAGAGGACTCTCGCATCATAGGCCGCCGTGCAGCCGAAGTACCAGAGCAGCACTCCGGCGGACAGCGCAATGGTCGTCTTGAGAGAAAATCTTAAAAAATCCCGGCAGGTAATAATGGTGAGCGCCAGCGCCGGCAACAGGTTTACGCAGCAGTAAAAAAAAAGCTCCCACAGCGCAGCCCCGGTCATAGACCCATCTCCTCTCTGGTTTTGGAGAGCGCATAGTCGGACAAAAGCCGTTGCATTTCAGGGCGCTTTGACCGGCTCACCGGAACTCGGCGACCGTCCTGCAACAAAAAAACATTGCCCTGCAGGCTATCCACATATGCTAGATTGACGATGACGCCCCTGCAGCAGCACTGAAATTGCAGTAGCGGCGGCAGCAGCTGGGAAAATTCTTCAAAGCTCTGGGAGACGCGCACCGTTTCGCCGCCCAGCAGCTGAAGCTCCACAACGTGATTCCGGGTTTCCGCCCATACCAAATCGTCACTGCAAAGGCACTTGTGATCGCGGCCTATTGGCACGGTCAGATACCGTCGCGCGCGTGAAGCCGTCACAACCCGCGTCAGCACCGCCGCAAGTCGGGAGCGTTGGTAAGGCTTGATTAGGTAGTCCATGGCTTGCACTTCGTAGCCCTCCAAGGCATAATCCCGCTCGCTGGTGGTGAAAACGATGGGCATGCGGCAGCCCGCAGCGCGAACGGCACGGGCTGTGTCCATGCCGCTCAGACCGTCGCCCAGCAGCATATCTAAAAACAGCAGCGCATATTGCTCCGGCACAAAGTTTGCCAGAAATGCCTCGCCGGTCTGAAACCAGCACAGCTCACATTGCACCTTCTGCTCGCGAAGACAACTCTCCAGCATGTCCCGCAGGGCTTCAAAGTCGAATTGGAGATCCTCTACGATGGCGATTTTCATGGTATCACGCCCTTCCGATCCTGTGTTTGATATTTGCTAAATATATCAAAAACCGACGGGAAACTCAAGAAGCTGCGCAAACGGCAAAAAGGAGCAGAAGATGCTTTGTTGATAAAAAATGGTCGTCTGTTTTGAAACAACAACCGTTCACGAAAGAAAACGACCGTTCGCGCAAGGTATCTTGAAAAGTTATGTGGATTTGATACATTTTTAAATAAAAGCTACAATACGGCAGGCTGAAAGTGAGGATGACATATGACTGTAATCCTGCTTTGTGAGGATGGGGCGCGACGACAGGAAGCAGAGGCAATGCTCCGGACAATGAATGTACGCTTCAAAGCTTTTTCCGAGCGCTGTGCGTTTCTCGACCATATCCGGGGAAGACCGGATTTGACGGCGCTGCTTCTCGAACTCGGGCCTTGCGCAACAGAGACGGCGGCGGAGATCCGGGAACAAAACCCGAACGGTAAATTTTTCTGGTTCTCCGATCTGGATTTTTCACTGTTGTCCTATCGGCTGCGCGCCGACTACTTTGCCCTGCTGCCAGTGACCGAGGACAAACTCCGCGCGGCAATGACGCGACGAGACGAACGCCACTGGGAATAAAGGAAACTGAAACATATGATGAAATTAGCTTTTTGCGATGACGATATAGCGGTTTTGAACCAGATCCGTTCCCTGCTGGATCAGTATCGCGTAAAACGCAATCAAGAAATCGAATACACAGCCTTTCAAAGCCCACTGGAGTTGATGGCAGAAATTGAGAAAGGCGTACGCTATGACGGCTTATTCCTGGATGTCATCATGCCGGGCGAAAACGGGATCGCGGTGGCAAAGGAGATTCGGGAATACGACGTCAACGTGAAAATTATTCTTCTTACCTCCTCCACGGAATTCGCGGTACAATCCTATGCGGTGGGGGCCTATTTCTATCAGCTTAAGCCCATATGGGAGGACAGCTTTTTCCGATTGATGGATTCTATCATGGAACAGTGCAAAAAAACGCGGACGGACAGCCTGATCTTAAAATGCAGTGAGGGGATTACCCGTGTCGGCCTCGCACAGTTGGAGTATTGCGAGGTTATTGGACGAGTCCTGTTTCTGCATTTGACAAGCGGAAGGGTGCTGGAGAGCAACGGCAGTCTAGACGATTTGAGCGGACAGCTGGCGCAGCATGATAACTTCTTTCGTATTCATCGCTCCTACCTTGTGAATTTAGATTGCGTGCAGAGCATTTCCTATCGTACGGTCACAATGGCCTGCCTTACAGAGATTCCAGTTCCGCATGGGAAATATGCCGAGCTTAAAAAAAGATTTTTGGAGCATGCTTTTGCAGACGGGCAGGTGGTAATATGAACGTGCTGCTTCCACTGCTAAACGATGCTGCGGTGGGGATCTTCGGGTGCGCGCTGTCAGCCGCCTTTTGCGGCGTTCTCAATTCCCGCAGGAACCGCTGGCTTCTTGCGGCTGTCACGATGCTGATTCTTGCAGTTCAGGGCGCCGTATATCTTATGTGCAATCCCTTGCTTTTGCGGGAGTTGTATCCACTCATTACCCATTTACCGCTTTGGATCGCGCTATGCGTTCTAACCAGAAAGCGGCTGTGGCCGTTGATCTGCATCTTGACGGCCTATCTCTGCTGTCAGTTGAGACGCTGGGTCGCGCTGCTGATTGTCGCGATGCTGGGTGGAGGCTCAACTATGCAGGCGGTGGTGGAGCTGGCGGTGACATTGCCGCTTCTGCTGTTCCTATTGCATTTTGTAGCCCCGGCAGTTTGTGCGCTCGGAGATTATCCAAGGGGCGTTCAATGTCAATTTGGGCTGATTCCCGCACTTGGCTACGCATTTGACTATCTGACACGTATCTATACTGATCTGCTCTACGAAGGTGTTCCGGCAGCGGTGGAATTTATGCCATTTGTCTGCTGCGTGTCCTATCTGGCGTTTTTGCTGCGCAGCACAGCGGATGAACGAGTGCGTATCCAAATGGCGCAGACACAGAACAGCCTAAATCTGCAAGTGGCGCAGGCGACAAGAGAAGTTGCGCTTCTCAGGAACGCGCAGCAAAAAGCCAGCTTCTACCGCCACGATCTGCGGCATCATCTCCAATATATCTCCACCTGCATTGAAAACCAACAGCTTGAGGAAGCCCAAGCCTATATTCATGGGATCTGCGCAGAGATTGAAGCGCACAGCGTGCGGATATACTGCGAAAACGAGGCGGTAAATCTGATTCTTTCCTCCTTTGCCGGACGCGCTGCCGCGGAAGGCATGGCACTCGAGGCGCATGTTGCGCTGTCTAATCATCTGACAATCGCAGACAGCGATCTGTGCGTACTGCTATCTAATGCGCTGGAAAACGCGCTGCACGCCTGTCAAGCATTACCGAAGCGGAACACAAAATACTGCATTGCGGTAACGGCGCATGAAAAGGCGAACAAACTTTTTTTGCAAATCATCAATCCGTGCGAAGAAGCAATCCCATTTGAGAAGGGAATCCCCATTACGAGGGAGCCGGGACATGGAATTGGCGTCCAAAGCATTTGTGCTGTCGTAAAACAATATGGCGGCATCTATGATTTTTCAGCTTCAAATGGCCAATTCATTCTGCGGCTTTCGTTGTAGTAAAGCGTCGATTCGATACGCTTTTCAGTCGATTCATGCGCCGCTGCGCTTTTTCTCCGAAGATCGTGCTATTCTGTGTTCACACAATAAATGAAATGTGTGCAAACGACTAATAAAAAGGAGAAATGAACATGAAGAAACTTCTTGCTCTAACATTGGCTCTTGTGATGTCTCTTTCCCTGGTCGCCTGTGGCGGCGGCGTAGACAAGACGGAGGTATCAGCCGCGTATACCAGCGTCAGTACCGCATACAATGAGGTAGCAAATCTCGCTAACGAAAACGCGGATGCTATTTCTCAAGAAACAGTGAGCGCTCTTACAGAAACCGGCAGCGTAATTCCGGAATATAAAGCAGAGATCGAAAGCAGCGATCTTACGCAGGAAAGGGCAGACGAAATCGTTGAAGAACTCGCTGCCTATCCCGATCAGATTGCGGCATTGAAAGCACAGGTTGAAGCGGAGATCGGTGAAGGCGGCGGATCCGGTTCCAGCGATGCCGGTGACACTTTCAGCCTATGGGATATGCCTCAGGCGGAAACACCGGATCTGAGCGGTACGACATGGACGTTCGCCGGCGGATATATCAACGGCGTCGAAATGACACAGGAAGACATGGACGCATCGCTCCAAGCCTATGGCGGCGTACTGCAATTTACCTTTGATGCAGACGGAGCCGCGCATATGGTGCAGGGCGGCGGTACGTTGGACGGAACATATGAATACAGAGACGATGGCGGTGTTGGCGTAGCCTTTGATAACAACGGGAGCGAACTGCGCTATGGCTGCATCTTTACAGGGACGGATCAGGTGGCCATGATTGCGATTGCTGACGAAGCGGGAGCGAACGGAATCTACCTTGTCCAGCAATAAAATATCTAGAAGAACCAGAGCGTAAAGACGATCTCAACAGCGGATGCGGATATTTCCGCATCCGCTACCTTTTTATTAGGAAGGAGTCTTACCGTGGAAATCTTGATTATTATCGTACTGCTTCTGGCAATTCTGGCCATATGGGTGTTATCCACGCAGCGCAAGCTGGTAGTGATGGATGAGAACGTCAACAACGCCATGAGCCAGATCGGCGTACAGCTCTCCTCCCGTTTTGACGCGCTGACCGCGTTGCTGGATCTGACCAAGGGCTATGCTTCCCATGAGTCGCAAACCCTGATTGAAACCATTAAGTCGCGCCGCAGTGTTATTACGGCCAAATCAACACCCGACGAAGTACGTAAGCAAGAGGGGGTCATTTCCGAAGCCCTCGACCGCATCTCTATGGTTGCCGAGCAGTACCCGGGCCTCAAGGCGAATGAGAACTATAATAAATGTATGGATGCAGTGGACAGCTACGAAAAAATGGTTCGAACCAGTCGACTGATTTATAACGACAGTGTGACAAAACTCAACCGTGCGATTCGAATGATCCCTACGAGCCTGATTGCCGGCATACTGGGCTTCCATCAACGCGGATATCTGGAGGCTGTGGAGAGCAAATCGGACATGCCGAGCATGAAATGAGGCGGTCATGAAACGAATACTCGCAGGGCTGGCGACGCTTTTTCTGGCGCTGAGTCTGTGTGCGCTGCCCGCCCTCGCATCCAATCAGGTTCCCGAGCTGACGATTGACGTAGCGCTTCTCCAGGACGGTTCTGCCTATATCACGCAGGAGTTTACGACGGTTACAGACGAGGGAACGGAGTTTTACCTGGATTATTTGGACAGCGGGTATCTTTCGATTACCGATTTTAAGGTATCTGATGAAAACGGCCGTTATACGGTTTTGCCGGATGGAAGCTGGAACGTGAACGCGTCCTTTGAGGAAAAGGCCGGTACATGCGGCACGCTGCCTATTGATGGCGGCACGGAGCTCTGCTGGGGCATCACAGAATATGGCGAGCACCGCTATACTATCGAATATGTACTGCACGATCTGGTGGGAGCCTATTCGGACATGGATGGCTTTAACTATCGATTTGTCAATGCGAATTTAGGCTTTTTCCCTACGGATGCGGTTGTGACCATTCGAAATCAAGACGGCAGACCTCTGACGGATGATACCTGTGACATCTGGTCGTTCGGTTTCAAAGGGCAGATTCAGTTTCAGGATGGCGTAGTCCGTGCATGGACGGAGTCCGCACTGGAGGGCGCTGCCAACATGACCATCCTTGTGGGGCTGCAAAAAGGGACGCTTACGCCGGTTCGCACAGCGGACGACAGCTTTGAAACCGTAAAGGAACGCGCTTTTGACGGAAGCGACTACGAGGAGGACAACAGCAGCTCCTTGGGGTTCGTTATTATCGTGGCATTATCAATTGTAATTTTTATACTTGTCTGGATTTGTCGGATCACTGCGCGTGTGATAAGGAAATTGAAACGGGAAAAGCTTGCAAAGCAAGTGGAATATTTCAGAGACACGCCCAACGGAGGAAACCTGAACGTAACCGATGTGCTGGGACATAATCTGCAATTCTGTCCCAAAGGAGCCTTTCTGGGTGCACGCATCCTGCGGCTGATCGCATTGGGGAGTCTGGAATCGGAGTGGACTGCGGAAGACAACGTTTCTTTGCGGCTGGTAGAAGAACCCCGCCAAGGCGACCGATTTGATGAGATGCTCTACACCTTTTTGCAGGAGGCTGCCGGCGAGGATGGCATTTTACAGGCCAAGGAGCTGGAGCAATATTGCCAAAATAGCTATCGGGCGAAACGTCTCGAAAACATCATCGATAAATGTGAAGACGATGGTATTCAGACACTGGTACGGCAAAAGTGTCTCAAGGGTACGGTGTGTGAAAAGATGAAGGATCTGACGCCAGAGGGACTGCGCCAGCTAAAAGAACTTCTGGGGTTGAAGCGATACCTGCTGGATTTTTCGATGCTTGCTGAGCGCAGTGTGAGCGAAACCTTTCTCTGGCAGGACTATATGGTGTACGCCATGTTGTTCGGCATAGCAAAACAGGTAACAAAGCAGCTAAAATCGCTGTATCCCCGGCAGCTGTCACAAATTGAGGAATACGAGCGCTATGTGAATGATTCCTATCGCTATGATTACCTGCTGACAAGTGCCGTCGCAAGCCAACGGCACCGGCAGCAGCTAGCGCAGTCCGGCGGCAGCGGCGGAAGCTCCTCCTTTTCCGGCGGCGGCGGTTTTTCCGGCGGCGGTGGCGGCGGAACCAGATAAGAAGATTTTAGATCATGAATCAATAACGTTTGGAGGAAAAAATATGGGACTATTTTCTAAAAAAGATCCTTGCCCTGTGTGTGGCGGGGACGTCAAGGGCCTGTTTCTCACAAAAATTGCAAACAAGCAGATTCTTTGCAAGAAGTGCTCCTCACGTATTTCCATGAAGGAGGAATTTCTAAAGAACGCGACGCCGGAGCTGATTCGGGAACACTTGGAGTACCGGCAAAAAAATGCCGAAAGGTATACCACGCTTGACTGGGATATGGAATACAACGCCATTCCGGATATGAGGGTAGGCGTGGATCTGACTGCACGGGCAATTTACCTGGTGCATAGCTCGATGAACGACGAGGATAACCCGGTGATATTTTCCTTTGACCAGATTACCGGGTATGAATTATATCGTTTAAAAAAGGAGGTAGACAGCGCGGATATTCCGGGTGACACCTCGTTGGACAGCGGCCTTACCGCGCTGGCGAGTGTCGCAAGACTGGTCAATAACGATAACTCAACCGGTACCGATTATTTCATTCTGAAGCTGACAACGACGGAACCGTATTGGCCCGAGCTTGAACTGGAAATATCGTTTTCTCCCGGTTCTCTCCATGAATTTGGTGGGTTTGATGATGAGATGGAGGCTGTTTGTCAGATGTTGAAACACATTGTCCGCGGAGAACCCGTGAGCATTTAAGGAGGCGAAA
>CAZWUK010000044.1:0-19001 GCA_964636685.1 uncultured Oscillospiraceae bacterium | reverse complement strand
CCGGCGCTGTTTCCGGGTCGTCCGGCAGAATGCGCTGGACGCCGGTGAAAAAACGCGGGTGATGCGTCAGAACAAGATCCACATCCCGCTCCACCGCCTCCTGCGCAACCGCCATTGTGCAGTCCAACGCGACCAGCACATTCCGGATCTCCCGCCGTTCAGTGCCGACCAACAGACCGACATTGTCAAGATCCAGAGCCAGCGACGGCGGCGCGATCGTTTCCATAGCCCGTACAAATTCCTTTAACAGCATCCCATGCCTCCCACCAATCGCAAGACTGTACGCATATCCTCCGCCTGCTTGAAAAGCAGCGCCGCGGTCGGTTTTCCCGCCGCCGTCTGCAAACGCTTTTCGTACTGCGCAAGACGCATCGCCGCGAGCATGGGCAGGAGCGGATCCTGCTTCTGCCACGACAAAAAACCGACTTCATAGCAATCTGCCGGCCATTCCGGCGGCATTTTTTGCAGCGGTCGCGTTGTGTCCGGCGGTGCGACGGCGATCAGCTGATACAACCGTCCCGCGTCCAGTACCACGCGATCCTCCAGAAACACATACCCCTGCTCAAATAAGTATCTCCGAATATCGGCATATGCGCGCATCGGCTGCAATACAGCAAGCTTTGCTCCCGCAAGCGGGGCTTCGCAGACATCCAGTAAGCGTGCCATCAGCGTGCCGCCCATGCCGAGAATCGCGACAGCATCTGCTTCACCCGTTGCCAGCGGCTTCAAGCCGTCGCCTGCTCGCACATCTAAACGGTCTCCTACACCGACATGCTCTGCAAGCTTCTTGGTTTTTTCCAAGCAAAGCGCGCTGATATCCGTGGCGATGCACTGCTTGCAGCCGCCCTGCTGCAGCATTGCGCAGGCAAGCCTGCCATGATCGCATCCGACGTCTGCAACCGTATTACGACCGAACAATAGATCAGCGGCCGCCTGCAAGCGCGGTCGCAAATGAATCTGCATGTTTTCATTCATTATTGTATTATACGAAATTCCCGCACTGATTGCAATGCAAAATCAAACCGCCGCTTTTTATGAACGCGCCGGTCGATCTCTGCAAAAACTTCATTATACGCGAATCTGCTTCAGCGGCTCGGTTTGATCGATCGGCCCACCGCCCAGGCAGACGTCCCCATCGTAAAACACAACCCACTGCCCGGGCGTCACCGCACGCTCATGCTCCGCAAAACGCACATGTGCGCCGTCTCCCGCCATCGTGACGGTCACGTGTCGATCCGGCTGGCGATAACGAAATTTTGCCGTGCAATCAAACTCCTTGTTTTGCGGAAGCCTGCCGATCCAGTTGATTTTCTCTGCATCCAGCGACAATGAAAACAGCTCGTCATGCTCTCCCTGCTGCACGATCAGCAGATTTCGTTCCAGATCCTTGCCAATGACAAACCAGCTCTCGCCGGTGCCGTCGTTTCTGCCGCCAATGCCCAATCCGCGCCGCTGCCCAAGCGTATAGTACATCAATCCGTCATGACGGCCAATCACACGCCCGCGTTCGTCCACCATATCGCCCGGCTGTGCCGGTAAAAACTGCATCAGGAACTTCTTGAAATTGCGTTCTCCGATAAAGCAGACGCCGGTAGAGTCCTTTTTTGTCGCGTTGGGAAGCCCCTTTTCTCTCGCGATCCGCCGTACTTCGCTCTTTTGGAGCGCCCCGACGGGAAAAACAGCATTCTCAAGCTGTGCCTGCGTCAATCCCGCCAGAAAATATGTTTGATCCTTGTTTGCGTCCGCGCCGCGCAGCAGTCGCACGCCGTCTTTTTTATCCAGCTGCGCATAATGCCCCGTCGCCAGCGTAGACGCGCCGGTGGAAACGGCAAAATCCAAAAATGCGCGGAATTTGATCTCACAGTTGCACAATACGTCCGGGTTCGGCGTTCTGCCGGCACGGTATTCCGATAAAAAATAGGAAAAGACGCGATCTCGGTATTCCTTGGCAAAGTTGACCGTGTAATACGGGATACCGATCTGCTCGGAGACACGTTTGACGTCTTCGTAGTCGGCCGCCGCCGTACAAATGCCGTCGTCTCCCTCCTCTTCCCAATTCTTCATAAATACGCCGACCACATCGCAGCCCTGCTCTTTGAGCAGGGCTGCTGCGACCGCGCTGTCAACCCCGCCGGACATCCCGACGACCACATGTCCTTCGTGCATAACGCTTTACCGCGCTGTAATTCCGGAAACGGAAAAGCCGCACTCTGCAATCGCAGCAACCAGATCCGCCTGATCTCCGGCATAGCGAATCTCGACCACGCCGATCTCGCAGGACTCTACCTCCGCCCCTAAGTCAAGCAATGCCTGTGTCACGCTGTTTATACAATGCCGGCACCCCATGCCCGTAATTTCAATTCGATAATCCCGCATAAAAAGACCTCCTTTGTATGATACAAGTATATCACAAAGGAGGCGAATTTAGGAATCACGATTCAGCTTTTGTAATACTCTATCTTCAGCAGCCGCAAGTACGCGAGTTCTGTCCGCAGCCACAGCCGCAGGACGGCGTAGTCTCTTCGCAGCCGCAGTAACGAGAGAGCAACAGGATCCAGATCAGACTGTCACAGGTACTGCCGCTATCGTTGTCCAGGATCAGCAGCAGGATGAGAATCCACCACATGGAATTCCCGCCACAAAAGTTACTCAAGCAACCCATAGATTTGCCTCCTTATCAAAGTTTTCATCCGAGCGACGACTCCCGCCGGATACTTTATAATACGCAAAGGGCAAAAACTTGGTGCTTGTCTTGACAAATGGGTGTTTCTACCTAATAATAGACAAGTGGATTATTAGGAGGAAGAATACTATGGCTATGAATATCACGATGGACAAAATCGTTTCCCTATGCAAAAACCGCGGTTTTATTTTTGCCGGCAGCGAGATTTACGGCGGACTTTCCAACACCTGGGACTACGGCCCGCTGGGCGTGGAGTTTAAAAACAACGTCAAGCGCGCATGGTGGCGCAAGTTCGTGCAGGAAAGCCCCTATAACGTCGGCATGGACGCCGCGATATTGATGAACCCCGAGACTTGGGTCGCCAGCGGTCACGTCGGCGGTTTTTCCGATCCTTTGATGGACTGCAAAGCCTGTAAGGCGCGCTTCCGCGCAGACAAGCTTGTGGAGGATTATGCAAACGAAAACGGTCTGACCGACGTGCATCCCGACGGCATGAAAAATGACCAGCTGGAAGCCTTTATTCAGGAGCACGGCATCGTTTGTCCGGAATGCGGCAAGAGCGATTTTACCGCCATCCGGAAATTCAACCTCATGTTCAAAACCTTCCAGGGCGTTACGGAGGACTCCGCCTCGGAGCTGTATCTGCGTCCGGAGACCGCGCAGGGTATTTTTGTCAACTTCAAGAATGTACAGCGTACCACGCGTCGAAAGCTTCCGTTCGGCATTGCACAGGTCGGTAAATCCTTCCGCAATGAGATCACGCCCGGCAACTTCACCTTCCGTACCCGCGAGTTTGAGCAGATGGAGCTGGAATTTTTCTGCGAACCCGGCACGGATCTGGAATGGTATCACTATTGGAAGGATTACTGCAAAAACTTTCTGCTGACGCTGCGAATGAAGGAGGAGCACATCCGTCTGCGCGAGCATGAGAAGGAAGAGCTTTCCCATTACAGCAAGGGCACGACGGACATCGAGTTCCTGTTCCCATTTGGCTGGGGCGAGCTTTGGGGCGTTGCAGACCGTACGGACTTTGACTTAAAGTCCCACGCCACGCACAGCGGCGAAAACTTTGAGTATCAGGATCCCTTCACCGGGAACAAATACATCCCCTACTGTGTGGAGCCTTCTCTTGGCGCCGACCGTGTCGCGCTGGCGTTTTTGTGCGACGCCTACGACGAAGAAACGCTGGAGGGCGGCGACGTCCGCACCGTGCTGCATCTGCATCCGGCGCTTGCGCCTTATAAATGCGCCGTGCTGCCGCTGTCCAAGAAGCTTTCCGAGCAGGCGATGGCGGTCTATCACAAGCTTGCCAAGAAGTACATGGTGGATTTTGACGAGACCGGCTCCATCGGCAAGCGCTACCGCCGTGAAGACGAAATCGGTACGCCCTACTGCATCACGGTTGACTTTGAAACAGAAGGCGACGGCTGCGTCACCGTACGCGACCGCGACACGATGGAACAAATTCGCATGCCGATCGACGAATTGGATGCTTTCCTGCAAGCAAAAATCGACTTTTAAGAACTTTTTTCGACACGCCCCCGTCCAACGGGGGCATATTTAATGAATGAATATTATAGACATTTTTCTGGACGCACTGATTGACTGTGCAAAGCTTCTCCCGTTTCTTCTGCTGACGATCTTTTTGATGGAGTACATTGAGCATCGCGCAGGTGAAAGGCTCGCTTCCTCCATGCAAAAGGCCGGTCGCTTCGGCCCTTTGGTCGGCGCCGGTATCGGCTGCGTTCCGCAATGCGGCTTTTCTGCTGCCTGCGCGCAGCTTTTTAACGGCGGTTTGGTTTCCGCCGGCACACTGGTGGCGGTGTTTCTGTCCACCTCCGACGAAGCGCTGCCAATCCTGATTGCAAACCCGTCTGGCTGGTCTTCTGTATGGAAGCTGATCGTTACCAAGGTGCTCATCGCTGTTGTGGCGGGCTTCGCGCTCGATTTGATCTGGAAGCCGGAAAAGCAGCAGGCCGCCTATCGGGAAACCGCCACGCCCCACGTTTGCCACAGTGATGGAAACCTGTGGAATATCCTTTGGGCGTCCGTCAAGCGCACAGCGTCTATATTCCTCTTTCTCCTGCTATTCTCCTTTGCGCTTGGATTCATCGTCACGGCGATCGGTGAGGAGCGCCTTGCCGCGATGCTTTTGCCGGGGCCGTTTCAGCCGCTGCTTGCGGGGATCGTCGGTTTCCTGCCCAACTGCGCCGCCTCCGTGCTGCTGACGCAGCTCTATATGGAAGGCATCATCACCTTTGGTTCCGCAATCGCCGGGCTCTGTACCGCAAGCGGAATCGGCATCGTTGTGCTGCTGCGCGGAAAACGAGGCATGAAGACCTATGCCGCCGTCCTTGGAACGACTTACATTGCGGGCGTTGTAATCGGCTCCCTGCTGCAATGGATCGGATAACTATGGAACTTGCCGGAACAATTGAAAATATCATCTATCGCAACGCCGAAAACGGCTGGACGGTCATGGAGATCCAAACGGAATCGAATGAACGTGTGTCCGTGGTCGGCGTTTTGCCGCTATGCAGTGTGGGAGAGCGGCTTGAGCTGACCGGAAGCTACGCCACGCATCCCAAATACGGGCATCAGTTCAAGGCGCAATCCTACAAGACCATCGCGCCCTCCACGCTCACCGCGATCGAAAACTATCTGGCAAGCGGGGTCATCAAGGGCATCGGTGCATCCACCGCGCGCTCCATCGTCGCGGCGTTTGGCATGGAAACGCTTGCAATATTGGATGAACACCCGGAGCGTCTCAGTGAAATCTCGGGAATCGGCAAAAAGCGTTGCCTGATGATCGCGGAATCCTATCGCGGCGGTCGAAATATGCGTGACATTCTTTTGGCGCTGGAGCCCTACGGCGTTTCCGTCAATCAGGCCATGAAGCTCTACGTCATCTATGGCAATCTCTGCATGGCAAGGCTGCAGGAAAACCCCTATCAGATCATTGCGGACGTTGACGGCGTCGGTTTTGTAACGGCAGATAAGATCGCGCAGAATGTCGCGGGGTTTTCCGCCGATTCCGAAGCCCGCCTCAAGGCCGGTATTCTCTATGCGCTCAATCAGGCGCGGCAGGAATTCGGACATACGTTTTTACCAAAGGAGCAGTTGCTCCAATATACCTGCCGCCTTCTGGGGGTGTTGGAAAATCCGGTAAGCGAAGCGCTCGACACGCTGATTGGCACGGGTCAGGTGGTCTATCAAATGGTCGGCGATACCGACGGCATCTTCCTGCCCGCGCTGCAGCAGATGGAATCGGAAATTGCGCACAAGCTGATCGACCTTTCCGAAAAACCGATCGACAGTCCGTTTGTGCATTACGCGTTGGATAGAAAGCATGGGGATTTGACGCTTGCCCCGCAGCAGGAAGCAGCGGTACGCGCCTCCATGCAGGAGGGCGTATTGGTCATCACAGGCGGCCCCGGCACCGGCAAAACAACGATCATCAAATACATCGTTGGCATTTTGGAGGAGCTTTCCATGGATTTTGCCCTGACCGCCCCGACCGGGCGCGCGGCAAAGCGGATGTCGGAGGCGACCGATGGCGAGGCAAAAACCCTGCACCGCCTTTTGGAGTACGTTCCCGGAGAGGGTTTTTTACGCAACAAGGACAATCCGCTCTTTTATGACATGATTATCGTTGACGAGATGTCGATGGTAGACGTCCCGCTATTTCACGCATTGCTCAAGGCAATCCCGCAGGGAACGCGCCTCATCATGGTAGGGGACAGCGATCAGCTTCCACCCGTCGGCGCCGGGGACGCGCTGTCGGATATGATAAAAAGCCAGGTCGTACCGGTCATTCGACTGACTGAAATATTTCGTCAGGCGCAGGAAAGTATGATTGTAACCAACGCGCACCGCATCAATCGCGGTGAAATGCCGCTGCTTCATGAGCACACGCAAGATTTTCTATTCTATGAGTTGTACGCGCAGGAGCAGATCCTGCAAATGCTTATACGGCTTGTCACAAGCCCGGAAAGTCCATTGACGACGACGGAACCGTTGCTTGACGTTCAGGTGCTTGCACCGATGAAAAAAGGAATTCTGGGCGTTCACAGCATCAATGCGCGGCTTCAGGCGGTGCTCAATCCGCCTTCTGCGGAAAAAGCGGAAAAAAGCATTGGCGAATCGGTGATCTTTCGGGAAGGCGACCGCATCATGCAGATCAAAAACAACTACAAGATCTCCTGGACCCGGCGCGGACAAAACGGGACGATGCTGGAAAATACCGGCGTGTTCAACGGCGATCTCGGTACGGTCTACCAAATCAACGCGTCCTTACAGAGGCTCTATGTCCTGTTTGACGACGATCGGCTGGCAGGATATGATTTTGCACAGCTGGAAGAACTGGAGCTTGCGTACTGTATCTCCATCCATAAGAGTCAAGGCAGTGAATTCCCGATCGTTCTGTTACCGCTCTCCGGTGGGAATCCGCAGATGTTGACGAGAAATCTGCTCTATACCGCCGTCAGCCGCGCAAAACGTCAGGTCTGCTGCATCGGCAGCGAGGATACCATACGGTATATGGTGGACAATAATCAAACGATGCGCCGCTATACGGCGCTTGCAACGCGCCTGACCGAATGGAAGGATCTGCTTGGATGAAACGGTCGGAACGCCTATGGAACGTCCTCTATCCAAATCATTGCGTTTGTCAAATCTGCAACAAAGAATCCGCCGACGTTTCCGAGGGACTCTGCGACGACTGCAAAAAAGATCTGACGCCCTGCGGTACACTGCCTGCCGCGCCGCCGCTGTCCGGCTGCGCCGCGGGTCTTGTCTACACGGACGCCACCCGGCTGGCAATCCACCAGTTCAAATACGGCGACGCCGTCTGTCTTACATCGCTGTTTGCCGCTTACATGGAAATTCCGCCCACGTGGAGGTTTGACACGATCGTCCCGGTACCGCTGCATCCGATCCGAAAGCTCCTGCGCGGTTACAATCAAAGCGAACGGCTGGCGCGTGCGTTAAAGCAGCGTCATGCCATGCTGTCGCAAATTCCCATCCGCCCAAAGCTGCTCAAAAGAACGCGCTATACGCCATCGCAGACTGCAAAAACAGGTCTGGAGCGCAAGGAAAACGTCCGGAACGCCTTTTGTGCTTCGAGCATCGTGAAAGGCAAGTCCATCCTGTTGATCGATGATGTGTTCACAACGGGCGCGACTCTCCGCGCCTGCGCGGAAGCACTCCATTCTGCTGGCGCGCTTCGTGTCTATGCGCTGTGCGCGGCCGCCACCGCGGCACACGACGTTCACGATTCTCTGTGATATTTTCGATAGGTCGCCTGCCCTCCGCGTATGTGCCGCTCCGCTTTGTTGACGTCAAGCACGCGCCGCACACTCGCCGCCATTGCCGGATTGATGGCAATAAGCCGCTCGCTGACGTCCTTGTGTACGGTTGATTTACTGATTTTGAACACCTTTGCAGCGTCCCGTACCGTGGCGCCGTTTTCAATAATATAAGCCGCCGATTGCATGATCCGTTCCTCAATATAGTCGCGCAAAGCAGTTCTCCCCCCGTCCGTCTTTTATACAGACTATGACTTCCAGCCAAGAAACATGACGCAAGCCGTCAGGGAACCGCATCGCCCGCAGCATAAAAAAACCTCCCGCTCTCTTAGCGAAAGGTTTTCTGTTTTCCAATATGCTTTTCTCGGCTGCAATGCCGGAACCGGCGTCGATTTTGAACCGGGCGCCGTTGTGCTCCTCCTTACAGACCGGAAGCTCTCACAGCTTCACGACAATATCCTGCAAGATATCCGCGCAGGCGTCGCCCTTATCGGAGGCATGGTTCAGGTGATTGTAAACCTCGCGGTATTTCAGCATTTTTTTGATGTCATCCAGTTCAAACAGCTCCGCGATCGATTGATGAAACCGAACATTCAAGACGTTTTCCAGCTTTTTAATATGGATGGCATGCTGTACCACTGCCGCTCGATCCTTCTCCAAGTGCTTCATACACTCGACCAGTCCTGCTGCCATATCGCGCAAGATCTCAGACATCGCCAGAAGATTTGCATCCGGCAGTACGTCGTAAATGCGCAGCTCCTTGATCGTTGTCCACGAATAATCCGCAAGATCGTCTACACTGCTCGAAAGCCGGAACAGATCCTCGCGGTCGATGGGCGTAATAAACGTCCGATTGATCTCGTCCACAAGGTTCTTTCTGACGTTATCCGCCTCCTTTTCCAGGTCTTTTACATGATCTCCCTTCTCCACGCTGGGGTCGATACAGTAAACGCAAAGCGCATCAACGGTGCTAAAAACCGCTTCCGCCTGCCGGATCAACAGATCATAGAAACCGAGACTTTTTCCCTTTTTGCTAAAAAACATCATCGTCACCTCATCAGAAAATTAGTGAAAACAGGAAGTATAACGCCGCTCCGATCGCACCCGCAATCGGGATCGTGATCACCCAGGACAACAGAATCTTTCCCGCAACGTTCCATTTCACGGCTTTATAACGTTCCGCCGTTCCGACGCCCATGATGGAGGAAGATACGATTTGGCTTGCGCTCACGGGTGCACCCAGCAAAGAAGACGTCAATATGACCGCGCCTGCTGTCAGCTGCGATGCAAAGGAATGGATCGGACGCACTTTATAGATGCCGGTACCCACGGTTTTGATGATCTTGAATCCGCCAAAGGCAATGCCGCAGGACAATGCCAATGCTGCGCACGCAATCGCCCAGATCGGCATTGCGCCTGCCGCACCGCCCGTATAGATACCGATCAAAATCATGATGATACCGATGGACTTTTGCGAATCGTTAAAGGAATGGTTGAACGCAAGAAACACCATGTTGACCCACTGCGCATATTTGAAGAACGCATTCACGCGCACCGTCGCGCTTCGGCTGAGCAGCAGCAATAGGCGCAGCATCAAAAAACCGACGAGGAAGCTGACGGCCGGCGTCAAAAAGATCATCAATACCACTTTGCCAAGAAAATAATCCCACGCGATCGCCTGCATGCCAAATGCCGCCAATCCCGCGCCAACCACACCGCCGATCAGCGCATGTGAAGACGACGCCGGAATTCCAAAATACCACGTGGTCACGTTCCAAAGGATCGCAGCCACGATTCCGGCGGTGATAAACGCAAGCGCAGTGGTCTGCACTGCCGGATCGGTATAGAAGCCCTCCCCAACCAGTTTCTTGATCGTATCGGATACGCTTGCGCCAATAAACAACATGGCAAACGGAGACAAAAATTCCACCGCAGCAGCGCAAGCCAAAGCAGGCTTTGGCCGCATGGATCGGCTTGCGATCAATGTTGCCACAACATTACAACCGTCATGGAAGCCGTTTACATAGGTGAAAACAAAAACCAGAAATGCCAGTATCCAGAAGCCGGCGTTCAGCTGCATGAGCACGTCCTCCTCGAAACGCAAACGTTTACGGTTTGCGGCGAAAAAAATCCCCTCTGCTAACATTTGGGTTGTATTTATTATAGCACGGTTTTTTATTTCGTCAAGATGGTGATACTATATATGATTATGCGTCCTGGTCGTTTCACGCTCGACGCAAAATTACGCACTCTACGGGTCATGCACGAATACCAAGCGCAATTTAAGCATTCTTTGCGCCTTGCAAGAAGCAGAGAAGTCATTTGCATACAATGCAAATGACTTCTCTGCTTTGTAACAAAGTCTGTATCAGATGCGCATGGCAAGCCGGAACGCCGCCCGATTTGCCTCCAGCACCTTTCCGCCGGCGAAGCTATCGCCGATGTTCAGCACTTCCGGCGCGAGATTTCCGGCAAGCGCTTCGGTATAAAGCGCGTCGTCGGGTCTGCCGCCCATGGCAAGCACCACAAGGTCTGCCTCGATACTGCATTCCTGCGTCTGGGGCCCGAGCTTTTTCTCCATGGGATTGGGGATGTTCTCGGGCAGAAGCGGCTGCCACGTATTGTAGGGATTCGGCACGCCCTTGGAGACGTTGCGCGTGATGTTCACCTTGCCGGGTTCAAACGAGGTCACTCTGGCACAGTTATACAGCGCGACATCCGCCTTCTTGAGATAATGCAGCAGATGTCCGCGGTTTGCGGTGCAGACGCCTTCCATGAAATGCTTGAGCATCTCAATCACCTTGACGTCCTTGCCGTACTCATAGCGCAGCCAGTATGCCGTCTCGCAGCCGACCACGCCGCCGCCGCAAACAACGATCTTTTTCGCGTCGCCCATCAGCGAAGGATCGGTAAGCAGATCCACCGCCTGCACGGTTTTTGCCTGATCCAATCCGGGGATCGGCGGGCAGGCATTCTTTGTGCCGGTTGCAAACACGATGGCGTCATACTTCTGCGCGGCAAGATACGCCTTGTCCGCATTGGTGTTGAGCTTCAGGGTGAAATTCGGCAGTGTCTTTGCCTGCTCGAGCTGATGATTCAGCCATGCAAGGTAGTTTGCAAAGTCAAATTTCACAGCCGGTACCGCACCGGGCACCACCTTGCCGCCAATCTTGTCGCCGCGCTCCAAAAGCTCCACGGTATGACCGCGCTTTGCCGCGTTGATGGCAAACACCACACCGGCAGGGCCTGCGCCGACAACGCCGATCTTCTTGGGTTTGACCGCAGGCGGCGCTTCTTCTTGGATGATCTCCTCAAAGCCGGTTCTGGCGTTGACAGCGCACTGGATATGACCGCCCTCGACAAACTCGTTGACGCAGCCCTCCTGGCAGCCGATGCAGGGAATGATGTCCTTTGTCTTTCCCGCATACGCCTTGTTGCACCAATCCGGATCGGCAAGCAGCGGTCTGCCCAGCATCACCATGTCGCAGTAGCCTTCCCGGATGGCGCGTTCTGCCACGTCGGGATAGCCAAGCTTGCCGACGGCAACCACCGGAACGGGAACGCCTGCGTTAGACAGGATGTTATGGCTTGCAAAATGATCCTTGACGATCTTCGACAGCTCCCGGAAGCAAGCCGCGGGCATGCCGGCAGGCGGATGCGGCAGCCACCAGTTATCGTAGCAGCCCATGTCCACGTCAAACAGATCCACGCCGGCTTTGACGAGGTTTTCCATGTAGGCAAGCGTTTCCTCGATGTTGCGCCCGTTCTTGAAGCGCTTCAGCGAGTGCACGGCGTTCATGCCGTCTTCGCCATAGGTTTCGTTGAGCGCGAGCGTCAGATCGATTCGGTACATGATGGGGTAATTCGGGCCAACGCGCTTGCGCATCTCCTTGACCATCTCCACGCCAAAGCGCTGCCAGTCACGGTATTTGCCAAGCTTGCGGTGATTGAACGCCGTGTTGGTCAGCTGCTCGAGCAAATACCCTTCGTGCCCGTGCAGGTACACGCCGTCGATGAGGCTTGCCTTTGCATCCGCTGCCGCCTGACCGGCGTTTTTGATGATCTTATCCAGCGCGAGCGAGGAAAGCCGCATGCAGGGAAGCTCCGGAATATAGAAATTCGGATTAAAGGAAGCTGAAACCGGGAACTTCTTTCTCTGCACCAGACAGGTCGGTGGGCCCACGCGTCCGAGTCCTGGCGTGAGCTGAATGAAGAATCTCGAGCCATAGGCATGGCATCCCTGTGCCAGATCGCGCCAGCCGGACATCAAGGTACGCGCCGGACTGATGCGCGGCATCATGACCTTCTTATCCGTTTCCTGTACGGTCGGGTCGATTCCGTCGCTGATGGGAACAAGTCCGGAGGTCAAAAGACCCACGCCGCCCTTTGCCCGCGCCAGAAAATACTGGATCATTTTCTCATTCGGGCGACCGTGCTCCTCCGCCATCATGAGGTTGCCCATGGGCGCCATCACGACACGGTTTTTGATGGTCATGCGGTTGACGCGAATCGGCGAGAAAATCGACGTATACGGATACAGCTCGTTCGTCATTCTCGCAGCGTTGCCCGCTTTGTTTTCAACGCCCTCCTTGAACCAGTCGCCATAGCTGTCGCACAGTTTTTGGACTTGGGCGTCTTTTCTCAATTCCTTCAACAAGATCCCTCCCTTTCCTTTTTATCTGCTTTTACTTTTTATCGGTTTTTACTTGCTTTTCGTGCAGTTTTTTCAATCCGTCCACTTCGTCGCAGACGATCTTCCATTCACACTTTTTACAGTCCATGTTGAGATCCGCCAGCGCGTGGTTGAGTGCGCGAAACAGCTCGTTGGACAGTGTGCCGATGTGATCGAGCGCCTTATAATCGAGCCCCGCCAGCGTCGCAAACAGCATCTTAACGGCAAGCACATGCTTGCTTTTTTTGTATTCGTTGATATACAGGCTGCCGACATTTGCAAAGGACAGACGCCCTTCCACCGCCTTGTGGGAAACGCGTACCTGCTCGCGGTTGTCCATCATGGACACACGCCCCATATAGCCCTTGGGAAATACGTCGTACTTATGCAGTCCGATGTTGCCCATGATCGCGTATGCCGCTTCATCGCCTTTTTCATCGATGTTGTCGGTACGCACAAACGTCAGACGTAAAAACGGACTGTCCTCTGTGATCTCATATAGATCCTTGCCGTAAAGCAAAATCTCGTCACGCGGCACAAGGCGCTCGTCCTCCGTATAGAAAATAGAGGAAATACTCGGGTGTCCGCCGCCGCCAAGCTCATAGGCGGCTTCGCGTCCAAGAATCAGCTCGCCGCGTCTTCCCTCCCACGCCGTTTGATCGGGTATATAGGCAAGCGCCCTTCCCTGTCCGGGTAAAAGGTCTTGTGCTTTGTGGATCAGGTCATTGAAAATATCCATTACAGCTTGCTTTCGATGTCCTTCTTGTCATGCAGCCGAATCAATGCGTCATAGACCTTTTGCACAAGCTTGAGATCGGCGTTGGTTATGTAGGTGAGAAACAGAAGCGCAAACAGCGCAACAGCAACGATTGCAACGATCCAATACCACGCCATAGCTGCCTCCTTACTCCATGCCCTTTTGACGGGCAAACTCGGCAGCGCCCAGCGCGCCCATCAGCTGCGGATCGACGCCCAGCTCGACTACCTTGATACGCAGCACATTTTCAATCGCCTGCTTTAAGCCCGCGTTTTTTGCGCAGCCGCCCGTCAGCGTGATCTTATCCTTCGCGCCCGCCTTCTTTGCCATGATGAAGCAGCGCTTTGCCACCGCCTGCTGAATGCCGGCGGCAATCTCGTCGCGCGGCTTGCCTTCGCCGACCAGCGTGATGACCTCGGATTCTGCAAACACCGTGCATTGCGCGGTGATCGGGATCACGTTCTTTGCCGTCAGCGAAAGGTTGGAAAATTCATCCAGCGTGCATTCAAAGGCGTTTGCCATTGCCTCAAAAAACCGACCCGTACCAGCGGCGCATTTATCGTTCATTGCAAAGGTTTCGACAGTACCGTCCGTATCGATGGCAATGCCCTTGACGTCCTGTCCGCCGATGTCGATGATCGCCTTGACGTCGGGATTGGTCACGTGTACGCCCATGGCATGGCAGGAGATCTCGGAGATATTCTCGTCCGCCTGCGGAACCTTGTTTCTGCCGTAGCCCGTGCCCACAAGGTAGGCAAGATCGGAAACGGTTTTCAGATCGTCAATCTTTGCAATGGTCTTGGCCAGCGCTTCATTGGCGCTGTCCTCTGCGTTGATCTTGCTTCTGATGGTCGTATCACCGACCATCTTGCCCGTTTCATCGATCACAACGCATTTGGTGTATGTGGAGCCTACGTCGCATCCGCCGTAATATTTCATAATAGATTGAATCCTTTCCTATTCATTGCGCGCAGTAAGCGCATGGTGTTTTTCACTGTGTCGTTGGTTTGTCCGTCGAGTTACCAGGTCAGCGGATCGTCATAATCCACAAACGTCGGGTCCAGCGGCTCCTCGCGGAACACGTTGACCATGTACTTGTTGAACGCGTCGCGCATGGCTTTTCTCGAGACGGTACGCGGATCCATCAGATCGTGCGGCACCCAGATCAGGTGCACGCCGTTTTCACGCGCCTGATCTTCATACAGTCCATGCAGACAGCCGACGTTTTTGCAGGAAACGTGGTCGTACATGATGACGATGTTTGCGTTGAACTTCTTGCACATTTTCCAGCATTCGTCCAGCGAGTTGACATAGCCGCCATTGGTGTGCGAGCGCATCATCATACGCTCATAGCTCTTGGCAAGATCGATCATCGCCTGATCTTCGTCTCCGATATGGTACATGTGATACGACAGCATACATTCCATATCCACCAGCGTCTTAACGCCCCAGGTATGCTCCGCCCAATAGGTAAAGTTCGTGTAATAGTGTGCGGGACACGCCCAGACGATCGCGCGATGTTTGTAATTCTTTTTGCCCTTTGCCGCGTCCTCGGCATAGCCCTTTTTCGCCATTTCGGTCGTCTTGAGCTGGGTCTTATACAGATAGGGATCCAGGCAACCGGCGCCCTGAAATTCATATTCGCGCGCCAGCGACAGCGCCGCGCCGCAAACCTGCGGGTAATCGGTGCAGTTGATGTCCCATTTGTCGATGATCGCCTGTGTGGATTTGTTGTAATCCTCGGCGTTTTTCCAGAAAGCATCCCAATCCCATTTCACGTTGTAATGCTCTTCGATGAACTTGATGCAGCCCTTGAGGTTCTTGACCGCAAACTCCTGCACCTCCGGCTCATTGAAGCGCTGCGGCGGCGTGATCTGGTAGATGGGCGTTCCCTTGAGGTAGCGACCCATGAACATGGTCTGTCCGATCGAGCCGTCGCAGGGCATGGTGCTCGTGATAAAGGTCGTGCCGACGGCGGGATAATCGTCCACCACCGCGCAGCCGCATTCTGCCGCCGGCAGCGGGCAGACGTCCGCCGCCATTCCGAATTCCTCGATGCGGTCGATGTAATACACGTTTGCCTGTTGATCCACCTCGCCCGGCATACCGATGGTCATCATGGCAATATCGATCCAATCGAGCGTCGGAAAGCCGAACATGATGCACGACGGCGTCATCTCGTCAAACATGACGGTCTTTTCACGAAGCTTCTTTGCCTTTTTGCTCTTGGGGCGCAGATGCTCGTCGCGCTCAATGATCTTTTTGCAGTTGACGGTCGCGTTTCTGACGAGCGCGAAAAACTCCTCATGCGTATAGCGCAGCTCCTTGCCGCGAAGGCCGATCGTATGCCGGTCGAGCATGTTGGCCGCGGTCAAAAAGGATACCAGCCAACGATACCGCAGCATCGCGCGCACCAGCAATACCGGATGTGTTCCCAGCGTGATTGCGATAAATCCGTAGCACTTCAGCCACCGGAAAAAATCGTACATGGTGTCTCGAAACCCCTTCCACTCTCTTCGCACCATGGCGCGCGAATCGCCGCGGTAAAAGTTTCCCAAGCCTTTCCCAGTCTTCGGATTATATGCCATCTTACTCCACCTCCTGTGCCTTTGCCGCTCGTTTTGCCTTGATCTTCTTGATTTCCACATTCTCGACAAAGGCCTGTATGCGCGTACGCAGCTGTCCGCTCGTTCCGCTTCGATAGGGCCTGTCGATCGACAGCGTGGGGATGCCGTATTCCTCCGACATCACATGGGATGCCAGCGTACGCTCATAGCTCCAATAGGTGCAAAACTTCATTTGCTCATAGATCACGCCGTCCGCATGGTAGTCCTTGACCAGCTGTGCCACATGGTCGTGGCGATACTGCACCTTATGCGGCGCGCAGTGGCGCGGACACTCGGTATCCTGCAAATACTTGCGGCATACCTGCGTTAGAGCGTCTTCCGTATCATTGAGCAGGATCTCCTGCCGTCCGGGGATGCTGCCATAGCAGAAGCGATCCGCCGCCACAAAAATACCGTTGTCCTCCATGAGTGCAATCAGCTCAGGATCGTCGATCTCGGAGCCGACCACCACCGCGCGAATGCGGTATTTGGGTTTTTTACCCGGTTCGCGGGTTTTGATCTCCTCCAGCGTTTCCCGCAGCTTGTCCACGATGAGCGCCTTGGGGCAGACATAACTCACCAGCGTCAAGATATGGAACTCATACCCGGTAATCGGCGGATTTTCGAGCTTTCTGTATTCGCCGATCTCGGTGATGATGCGGCAAATCTCGTTGTGCTCCTCCACCGCCTTGCGAATCGCCGCGTCCGAAATATCCACGCCGTAATTCTTCTCGAGCGGCTTTAGAACCTTTCGCGTCAGCTGCTCTGCCGTATGCTTGACGCTATCGTCATCATCCGAATACGAAACGTCGGTATTGCACCAGAAATAGCCGGGCTTGCTCGCATCATGCGTCTGCAATACCTCCATGTTCTCCATGCAGCGGTTCATTGCTTCACAAAGATCCACGCCCGCCATCGCATCTAAAAACTTGTAGTTTCCCTCCATGGCACGTTCCAGCAGCGCACGGCTGTACTCGCAGCTGCCGTTGCACATATAATAGGTTGCAACCTCCATGGACCCCATCTTGGGCGCCCGCAATCTCACGGAAAAGCATTTTCCGAGATTTAAGAGCACCTCCGGCATATGAAAGCACGTATACCCCAGTGCAAGGCCGCCGTCCGCCTGCGCCTGCCGCACCAATTCGTTGTTGGCGTCCTCCAGCAGACTTTCAAAATAGATCAAATGCTTTAAGTCTTTCACCGATGCACCTCCGTTGTATTTATGAAATTTCGAATGCGGACAGCAGCTGCTGCACACCGATCACCAGATTGGAATCGTTTTTGAGATCCAGCACGCTCTCGCCCCGAACATCGGCAAATTGCAGGCTGTCATCCTCTTTAATATAGGCGAGGATCGGAATATCGCCGGTATTGATATACTGCTTCATCGCGTCGTCCTTGAGGCGGTTGATGACCACGCCGATCTTTTGATACATCACCAGTTCGTCGGCAACCTTTTTGATGGTCTGTACAACCTGCGTGCCCTTTTTGCTGGAATCGCTGACAAGGATCATATGCGTCACATTTTCCATAACCCGCCGGTTGACCTGCTCGATCCCCGCTTCGCCGTCGATCACAACATAATCAAACTCCTCGCTCAAAATGCTGATAACCTCCTTGAGATAGGAATTGATACCGCAGTAGCATCCGGCTGCTTCCGGTCTGCCGACGGCGATGAAGCTGAATCCGCGGCACTCCACCAGTGCGTCCACGATGCGGAAATGCGCTTCTCCGAGCAGCTCCTTGGCAAACTTTTTCTCCCGGTCATCCTGTCCTGCTTCGGTGATCGCCTTTCGAATATCGTCGATCGTCTCTGTGACCGCAACGCCCAGCGCAGTCGCAAGGCCGACCGCCGGATCCGCGTCAATTGCGAGAATGCGGGCTTGCGGATGATCGATCACCAATTGCCGGACAATTGCCGCAGAAATGGAGGTCTTCCCGACGCCGCCCTTGCCGCTTACCGTAATTACAACATTTGCCATATGGTTCCGCCTTTCATTGTTTGCTTTGTCATGATTTAAAGTATTTCGTGTCAGTCCGTCTGACATGAATCGGCGATAAATTGGCTCCTTACGGAGCCGTGTTATTACTGAATTCCTTTACGAACATGTCGCACAGGTGCTTCATTCTCAGACGATTGTCCACATCCGTAGCGCTTGTCGTATCCAGCACCAGCCGCTGCATGACGCCCAGAATAGAATCGTAAGCGTTATAATAAAGTTCCTTCACATCTGCATTCGGATCGACGCTGCCATCCTGCAAGCCCTTTTTAATCGCGCACGCCAAAGGGCTGTTTGAAATCTCGAACTTGACCGGTGGTCGATTGATTGCCGGATGCGCGTTTCCGCAGGCGGAGAGCGCCAGCTCCGCGTCGAGAATAAACCGAACGCCCTTGGGATGATCGAATATCATGCTGGAATATTGATACAGCATCAAACGGATTTGCTCCAGCCCGTTGCGTTTGCCAACGCCGCTCTGTTTTACCGCAAGGTTGGTTTTCTCGATCGTAACACTCCAGAATAAATAGGACGCCGCGAGAATCAGATCGGCTTTTGTTTCAAAGTATCGATAGACCGTCCGTTCCGTCAGGCCTGCCGCCGCCGCCACATCTTTGATCTTGGTGTTGTCGATCCCGTTATCAATAAAACACGTGAGCGCCTTTGCGACGACAAGCTTTTTGTTTTGTTCACGCATCTCTTCTCGCGTCATTGCTACCGCCGATCAAAATGAAATCGATAATGGATTATCTATTGTTATCATATAATAAATATTCGGCGTTTGCAACGTATTTTAGGCAATTTTGTGTCAAAAAAGAAAATGCGAAAATCGAATTGTCCGGCATTTGTTTTGTCAAGCGCGCTGTTCATTGCCTGTACTATTCCATGCTGCAATTTTTGGATACCGCTCCGCCAGCCTTTGATTGGCAGTCTCCCTGCCTTCGAAGTTCCGCTGTTTCGATTTCGGGTGGCGTTGAAAA
>CAZWUK010000043.1:0-19026 GCA_964636685.1 uncultured Oscillospiraceae bacterium | reverse complement strand
AGGATATGTTTTTGCAGGCGATCCGCGAAACGCGGAAGCAACCGCGGTTTTCCGACGAGCTTCTGGTACAAAGGGCATAACGAGCATGGAAGGTCTGCAACAGAACGAATCGCCGGCATTGCAGCAACCGCCCGAAGAACGGGTCGCCTATGCTCCCGAAACACTGCCGTTTGATACGCCGCGCGGCTTTGATTATCTGCGCAGACACTTTTTCTCACGCGTTTTGACGTTTCTTGTGCGCCTTGTTGCCGATCCGCTGCTGATCCTCATCAACGGCGTCTGGCTCGGCTTTCGCGTGCACGGACTCAAAAACCGCAGGTCGATCCGCGGGCGCGGCGCAGTGAGCGTCTGCAACCACGTGCATCCCATGGACTGCACGATGATCGACCTTGTGATGCACCGCCGAATCTATTATGTTTCGCTGGAAGAAAACTTTCGCATCCCCGGCGTGCGGCGTCTGATCCGCGTTTTGGGCGCGGCGCCGCTCTCGCATAACCCGCACTGTATGAAGGAACTGTTTTCCGCAATGGAACAGGCGCTCAAGGGCAACGCCGTTGTGCAGATTTATCCCGAGGGACTGCTGCACCCGTACTGCGACCGTCTGCGCCCCTTCAAAAACGGCGCGTTCCGCCTTGCCGCGACGGCGCGCGCGCCGATCCTGCCCATGGTATTTACCTATCGCAAAGCTTGGGGACTTAGGCGGCTGTTTACCAAAAAGCCAACGCTGCACCTGCACATCCTGCCCGCGGTATTCCCGGAGAAGAACGAGTCCGTTCGCGACACGACAGTGCGCATGAAAGCAGCGTGCATCGAAGAAATGACCGAAAAGCAGCTAGAAGAAGCCGCAAAACGCGAATCGTAATCCGCAAGCTGTAAAAAAGCATCGCCGTATTGCTGCGGTGATGCTCTTACTCTTTTACTGGCGTTTTTTCACGCTTTACGCGGCCAAACGAACGGCAGCTTCGACGTTGCCCGCCGTACTATCCTCTGGTAAAGAACGGCAATTGATAGATCAGGCTGCCAAGCCCGTATTTGATAAAGGTTGCCGACAACAGCAGCAAAGCAACGACAATCCCCAGCTCGGGAATGTCCCACTTGGTATTGGTCGCTGCAACGGCATCCGCGTCCGCCGCTTTCCATTTCTTTTTGCAGATACAGGCAATCAGAAAATACCCGATGATCGTCCCCAGCGTATTGGTCAGGAGATCCTCGACGTCGGTTGCCCGGAAGGAAAACAGCTGATCGACCTCGATCAGAAGCGAGGTCAAGGCGCCGGCAATCGCCGTAAACGAAAATTTTCGAAAGCTCCTCCACGTAATCGGCAGCAGCACGCCAAAGGGAATAAACAGGACGACGTTTGCAATCGTCGCAAAGGACAGCCCGTCCTGTAACGGTACAAAGTTGAGGATGGGATTCCATCGGGCATATTGCAGGTCTGCAATTCCGACAAGATCAAACACCTCTGCCAGATATAACGTAAGCAGCACGATCAGCATTTTTTGCTTCCCGTTTTTCTTCCTGCAAAAGCTGAAAATAATCAAAACCGCGATCAGCGGTACAATCGCTCCCGAAAATAGATCAACCAATCGATACAGCATCTGTGGACGCCTCCTTTTTTCATTTGCAGTACAAAGCCGTTATGATTGCACTGCGGCTGCGACACCGCGCGCAACATACCTTCACTGCGCCTGCTTTTTCGGCGCTTTTGTCCAAAGCAGCAGCCTTGCGCCAAGCAGCGCTGCTATCAAGAGCGCCGCGATTGCGCCGAACAAAAACGCCATGCGCACGCTCCCGTCGCCCAAATAATCGGACGCCGCCTGCGTGACATAGGGCGAAACAAAATACCCGAAATTGATGCACGTGAGCACCACGGCCGTTACGATGGGCGCTTTGCCCGTGCCTGCCGCGCCGGTCGTTTTCAGCATCACATACGGCGAAAACAGTGCCATAGAAAACGCCGCAAGCGCAAGACCTACACACATCGACCAAAGAGAAACGACCGTGCCCGTGAGCAAAAAGCCGAGTCCCATCGCACCGAGGGCAACCGGCAGTGTCGCCTCTTTTGTGAGTCGGTAAATCTTTGAAAAAAAGAACGAAACCAGCGCCACCGCTGAGGTCGCCGCCGTCACCGTGCCCGTCACAGCGGGAGTGCCCAGTCCATAGCCTTCAATATATAAGGAAACATGGGTAGAGGTCAGAAAATACACGACCGCGAACAGCATGCCGAAAATACAGAGTTTTACGATCTCGCCGCGATCGGTCTTCTTATCCGGCATGTCCTGTGCCGTCCTCTGCTGTTGTTGCGCTTGTTTTGGCAGCAGCAGCACGACCAGTACGATCGCCGCCGCCACAAGCAGAAAGGTATCATAGACGCGCACCCATGCGCTTTCGGCAAGAAATCCCGCGATAAGGGTCGCCGTGAGCCGTCCCAGCTGGAGCGCACCCGTGGCAATGCCCATCGTAAACGTGCGCTCCTCTCCCGTAAAGTGCGCGTCTACCAGCAGCGGATACATCGTGGAGAGGATGCCGTAGGCAATGCCCATCACAACGCCCGCACCGATCAATACCGCAAGCTTGGTAGAAAACAGCAGGCAGGCGATCCCGCCGAGCAGCATCAAAACCAATCCCGCAAGCGCCACGGTCTTTGCGCAAAACCGTTTGAGCAGCGCGGGTACCGCCACAAAGCCAAGGATGCTCGTCAACGCCGGAAGCGTTAATACCAGCATCACGGTCGATTCCGGCGCGTTGGGAAACGACTGCACCAGCCCCGTTACCGAAACGGAAATCACAAGATAGATCAGTGTCACAAAACAGATCGACAGAATCGCCGTTTTGGTCTTCCAGTGCTTCATTGGCTCTGCTTTCCGCCGCCCATGCCCCGCAGGAGCGCCTCGCCCTGCCGGATCAGAACGTCAATATCCAAGTTTTCATTTTTCAGCGTCCGCTGCACGATCAATCCGTCCGAAGCCAATAAAATCAGCCATGTGAAAAATTCCGCCGGCACCGTATCGGTTCTTTCCGCGATCTTCTGTGAGATCAGCGCTTCAAATTCGGCATAGCGCCGGATGAGCTTTTGCCTGATCTCCTCGTTTCCCAGCATCGCCGCATAGATCAGGTGCATACGCGGCCCCGTCGATGCGACGTTTCGTTCCACGACATATTTTACCAGTCTTGGCAAAGACGTATCCTTATTTTTATCCTCTGTCCAGCAAATGAGATCCTCCCATTGCTTCTTGAGATACTCGTCGGTAATGTCAAACAGAATGTCATCCTTGGATTTATAGTGATAGTACAGCGTGCCTTTGCTGACGCCCGCCGTTCGCGCAATCTCCGCCAGCGAAATGTCGGCAAGCGCTTTTTGACCCAAAAGCTTCTCCGTGCTTTCGATGATGATGCGTTTGACATCATCCTTTCTCGGCGCCGCCATATTTCATCCTCCACATCTGTAATTCGTCCCAGTATAGCATAGATCACGCCATCCGTCCACGCGCTTGACAGACGGGCGCGATGCGGGTAAGATACGGATATAGAGAGTCGCCCGTTCGACCGACTTCGAATAGCGAGGTATTCCATGCACATCAAAGCACTGCAAAAAAAGCTCGATCGCCGCTTTGGCGGCGCGGTCAGCGTCACCGATCGGGACGGCTGCACCGTTTTGTCCGGTCGTCTTTCCAGCTGGGCAGAGGTCATTGCCGCCTGCCGCATGGCGGTGGTCAAGGAACGCGGCCGCCATGTTGTCAACGACATCGTCTGCGATGGAAACCCCCAAACGCCGATGCGTCTGCCAAAGGCGCAGGATCTGTCGCTTGACGGAAAGACGCCCGACGTCCTCATCATCGGCGGCGGCATCTCGGGCGCGTCGATTGCCCGAGAACTCACACGCTACCGGCTCGACGTGCTGCTGGTCGATAAGGAATCCGACCTTGCCATGCAGGCCTCCGGCCGCAACGACGGCGAGGTGCATCCGGGCGTCGATCTGTCGCGCGGCTCGCTCAAGCAGCACTATGTTCTCATGGGCAACCGCATGTACGAGGACGTTTGCCGCGAGCTTGACGTGCCTTTTACGCGCCACGGACAATCCGTGGGGCTTACAAAAGCGTTTTTGTATCCCGCCGCATGCGCGTTTGCCTTCTGGCGGCGGCATGTGGACGGTGTGACCGATACGAAGATTTTACGGAAAAAGGCGCTGCACGCGCTGGAACCGAATCTAAACCCCGACTTTGCCTTCGCCATCTACAATCCTTCGGCAGGCTGCGTCTGCCCCTACGGTCTGACCATCGCCTACGGTGAAAATGCCGTGACAAACGGCGCGGCCGTCGCGTTGTCCACCGCCGTCACCGGCATGGAGGTGAAAAACGGAAGGATCACCGCCGTATCCACAAACCGCGGCACGATATATCCGCGCCTTGTCATCAACGCCGCGGGTACATTTGCAGAGGATGTCGCGGGCATGGCACAGGATCGGTTTTACTCGATCCACCCGCGCCGCGGCACCAACTCGATCCTGGATAAAAAAGCGGGTGCGCTCGTTTCTTCGATCGCATCGATCAAGGGCTTTCAAAGCCGTGTCGCGCATACCAAGGGCGGCGGCATCCTGCACACGGTGCACGATAACCTTTTGGTTGGCCCCAACGCCGTGAAAACGCCCGAAAAAGAGGACTTTTCCACTGCAAGGGAAAGCATTGAAGCCGTATTTTCCAAGCAGAAAACCACAGCGCCCGCATTGTCCGAGCGCGACATCATCACCTATTTTACGGGCGTTCGCGCCTGTACCTTTGAGGAGGACTTTATCATTGAGCCCGGGCGAAAGACAGAAAACCTCATCCACTGCGCGGGCATTCAGTCGCCGGGCTTGACCACCGCGCCGGCGGTCGCCATCGACGTTGCCGCCATGGCAAAAAAGCTGCTTGAAAAAGAAGCGCCGGTGGAAATCAACGACGCCTTTGATCCGCGTCGAAAGGGCATTCCGCACATTGCAGCGCTGCCGCCCGAGGAGCGCGCTGCTTATATCCGCGAAAATCCCGACTATGGCGAGATCGTCTGCCGCTGCGAGGAGATCAGCCGCGGTGAAATACGCGACGCGCTCCGCTCCCCCATCTGCGTGCCCACGCTCGACGGCGTCAAAAAACGCGTCCGTCCCGGCATGGGGCGCTGTCAGGGCGGCTTTTGCCAGCCGCTTGTGACAAAGATCATCTCAGAATTTACCGGCGTTGCCGAACAGGACGTTACAAAGAGCGGGAACGATTCTTTCTTGACCTTCGGCAGTACCAAGGGAGGCAGTCATGAAACGGTTTGACGTTGTTGTGATCGGCGGCGGCCCCGCCGGTCTTGCCGCTGCCATTGCCGCGGCAAAGGAGCGTGCAAAGGTGCTCCTGATCGAGCGGGAGGCCATGCTCGGCGGTATTCTCAAGCAGTGCATCCACGACGGCTTCGGTCTGGTGCGCTTTGGTGAAAAGCTCTCCGGGCCGGAATATGCCGAGCGCTTTATCGAGACGCTGGAACAGACCGACGTCGCCGTCAAGACGCTTTGCTTTGTCACAAGGATTGCAAAAACGGAGGAAGGGTTCACCGTCTCCACCGTTTCCCGCAAAGGCATGGAGAGCGTCTCTTGCCGCGCCATCGTGCTGGCGACCGGCTGCCGCGAGCGCACGGCAAAACAGGTTTCCATCCACGGCACACGTCCTGCGGGCGTCTATACTGCCGGTACAGCGCAGCATTTTGTGAATCTTCTCGGGCTGCTGCCCACGAAAAAGTGCGTGATCCTCGGCAGCGGCGACATTGGGCTCATCATGGCGCGCAGGCTGACGCTCGAGGGTGCGACGGTCGAGGGCGTATACGAAGCCAAGCCCACCCCGTCGGGGCTAACGCGCAACATCCACCAGTGTCTCCACGATTTTTCCATTCCGCTGCACCTGTCGCACACCGTCACGCGCGTGTTTGGGCAAGAGCGGCTCACGGGCGTCACGGTCTGCCGCGTCGATGACGGCATGCGTCCCATTTCCGGCACGGAACGGCACATCGACTGCGACGCGCTGATCCTTTCGGTGGGGTTGATCCCGGAAAACGAGCTGGCGGAGTCCCTATCCGTTCCGCTCGATCCGCGCACCAAGGGCCCGATCTGCGACGCGCATCTGATGACCGGGGTCGAGGGTGTTTTCTCATGCGGCAACGCGCTGCATGTCAACGACCTTGTGGACTATGTTTCCGAAAGCGGCGAGCTGGCTGGCGCATCGGCGGCACGGTATGCGCATCGGGAGCGACACTATCTTCCGTTCTCGGCGAGCAACGACTTTTTATACCTTGTGCCGCAGCGCGCGGATATGCTGTCCCCCGACCGCACGGTGACGGTGTATTTCAGAAGCCGCACCGACCGCAAAAAAACGCGGCTGACGGCTTGCTGCGGAAAAGACGTGCTGTTGACAAAAACCTATGCTTTTCTGCGTCCGCCGGAAATGGAACGGCTCACCGTCACGCTCCCGGAAAACGCAGACGCAGAGTCCGTTTGTTTTACATTAGAGGAGGTGCAGGCATGACAGAGCTTGTTTGTATCGTTTGTCCCAATGGCTGCACGCTGCACGTAGAAGGCAGCGATGAAACGCTCACCGTCACGGGAAACGCCTGCAAACGCGGCGAGGTCTTTGCAAAAACGGAGCTCACCCATCCCATGCGCACGCTCTGCACCACCGTCCGTACGCAGCAGGCCGGCGTGCCCGTATTGCCCGTACGCACAAACGGCGAAATCCCCAAAGAAAAGCTGTTTGCTGTCATGCGGATTCTTGCCGGAGTAACGCTCGTTTCACCCGTTGCGCGCGGCGACGTCGTTGTTAAAAACGTCTGCGACACGGGCGTTGACGTCATCGCCACCAGCGACCGGATGCAGCGCGCCGCCAAGCATGCTATACTGTAACCAAGCCGATAAAGGAGGACTGGATCATGGCAAAACCATACAAGGAATTTGAGCCTGCGTGGGTCAAAACGCCCGCGCCGAAGGACAGCTACCGCTCGATCTTTCGCTGGGGCGATCCGGAATTTGTAAAATATCCGAAGGAATCGCTCTACAAACTGATGAAGTCCAGCTTTTTAATGACGGACGAGGACTTTTCTTCCTATACCGGCAGCATCGGCATGGAAAAGGTCGTTCTCAACGCGCCGGTGCATCTTGCCAAAGCGCATATTGACGCGCTCAAAGCCATCGTCGGCGACGAATTTGTTTCAACCGCCGACTATGACCGGCTGTCCGTTTCCTACGGCAAAACCGGCTATGACGCGCTGCGTCTTCGCGATCACCGGGTCGATTGCCTGCCGGACGTCGTCGTCTATCCCGATACCGCCGAGCAGGTCGAAAAGATCGTCGCCTATTGCACAGAGCACAAGCTTCCGCTCTATGTCTACGGCGGCGGCAGCAGCGTGACCCGCGGCGTTGAGCCGGTCAACGGCGGCGTGGAGCTGGATATGCGCAGGCGCTTCAACAAGGTGCTCTCCTTTAACGAGGTCGATCAAACCATCACCGTGCAGGCGGGGATGTCGGGTCCACAGCTCGAGGACGCCTTAAATCACGCGCCCGAGCGCTTCCACGCCGCGCGCCGCTACACCTGCGGTCATTTTCCGCAGTCGTTTGAGTACAGCAGCGTGGGCGGCTGGGTCGTCACGCGCGGTGCGGGTCAAAACAGCACCTATTACGGCGTGATCTCGGATATTGTACTGTCGCAAAAATACGCCACCCCCATCGGCAAGATCGAAACCAGCCACTATCCGCGCGAAGCCACCGGCCCGAATCTCAACCAGCTCATGATGGGCGGCGAGGGGGCTTTTGGCGTACTGACGGAGGTCACGCTGCGCGTATTTCGCTATATGCCCGAAAATCGCAAGCGCTTCTCCTTTATCTTCCACGACTGGGCAACGGCGCAGAAGGCCGCGCGCGAGATGATGCAGTGCGAAGCGGGTTTTTCCTCCGTATTTCGTCTTTCCGACCCCGAGGAAACGAGCCTCATGCTCAAGCTGTACAACGTGGACGAAACGCCGCTTGCACCGCTGCTCAACGTATGCGGCTACAAGGACATGGAGCGCTGCCTGTTTCTCGGCTTTACGGACGGCGAAAAGGGGTACTCCAAGAACGTTGCCAAAAATATCCGGCGCATTGCAAAGCATTTCGGCGGCATGAGCCTGACCGGGTATGTCTGCAAAAGCTGGGAGAAAGGGCGCTTCAACGATCCATATCTGCGCGATACGCTGATGGATTTCGGTGTCGTCACCGATACGCTTGAGTGCACGGTGAATTGGTCGAATATGAGTAAAGTGCATGAGGAGGTGCGCAAGGTCTGCCATGCGCTGCCCAACACCATTGTGACAACGCACATGTCCCACTGCTACCCGCAGGGTGCAAACCTTTACTTTATTTTTATCACCCGTATGTCGGACGCGGAGGCATTCCGTGCCTATCACGCGACGATCCTCGATGCGATCCAGAGATCCGGCGCTGCCATGAGCCATCACCACGGCATTGGCAAGATGTTCGGGCCTTGGCTCGAAGGACAGCTCGGCGAACGTGAATTTGGCGTAATCCGCGCCCTCAAAAACTACTTTGACCCCGAGTATCTCATGAATCCCGGCGGAACGATCGGGCTTGACGTACCGGAAGACAAAAAGCGGTTTTTGAAAGGACACGAAGCCTGACAACGCGCCGATTCCATAAAAAAACACCGTTCCTCGGCATGTCGCATGCAAAGGGACGGTGTTTTTGTTTGCAAAAGAACCGACAGATGTCTATTTTTGGAACCGCTTGCCCGTGTTCATGTAAACGATCCCCGCCACGATCACGGCAAAGAACAGGACGAGTCCGATCCAGAGAAACGCCATCATCTGAAACATCTCGCTCAATGCGATCACACCCCAGCTGCCCGCCAACGCAAACAGCAATTTGCCCACAAATTTACAAAGCGCCTTTTGGTCGTATTTGTCCCGCTCCGCTTTCGGTGCGGTGTTATAACCGGCGATGAGATTTGCGCCCTTTCCAGAGGAAAACAAAATCCCCAGCGCGATGAATATCCCAATGGTCATCAGGTGAATTGCCAGCATCTTTTTTTCTCCGCCTTTCTGCACGCACGTGTTTTTAGTGACAGCATAGCACTTGTGATATTGGGGAGCAAGCAGCAGTTACCTGACGCTTCCTTGGCAATCGAAAATCGAGCGCCGCCTTTTTTTGAACGCGACGCCCGATTTGTATCATATGATGATCTTACGGTTTTACGATCTGTTTCGGGTCGAACAGCAGCTTTCTTACGCCAGCTTTTCACCCGCAAGATAAACCGCCTTGCGGGAAAATGCGTCGTCGCAGACCACAAAGTCCGCGCGTTTGCCGTTTTCAATCGTCCCCACCGTGTCGAGCGCACGCAGCACCTTTGCCGGATTGTAGGTGGCGCAGCGGACGGCGGCCTCCTTGGGGATGCCAAAACGAATCACGTTTTGCAGGCAGTCGAACACATTGGAGATCGACCCCGCCAGCGTGCCGTCCTCGAGCGTCGCGCGGCGACCGTTGACAAAGATCTCCTGACCGCCCAGCATGTGCTTGCCGTTGGGCATGCCGCACACGGACAGCGCGTCGCTGATGAGGCACACACGCGCCGCGCCGAACATGGAAAATGCCGCGCGGATGGTGGCGGGATGCAGATGCACACCGTCACAGATCATCTCGGCCGTCACGTTGGGGTTTTCCGCCGCGGCGCCGATCACGCCGGGATCGCGGTGATGCAGCGGCGGCATGGCGTTGAACAGATGCGTCACGTGCGTTGCACCCATATCAAAGGCGGCCTTTGCCTGCTCGTAGTTTGCCGTGGTGTGCGCTACAGAAACCGTGCAAACGTCCTTTGCCTTCTCAATGCACGGGAGTGCGTTTGGCTGCTCGGGCGCGATGTCCAAGAGGCGGACAAGATTTCCGGAGGCTTCATTCAGCCGCGCAAAGAAATCAAAATCGGGTTCGTGCAGATACGCGGGGTTTTGCGCGCCGCGTTTTTCGTAGGAGAAAAACGGGCCCTCCATGTTGATGCCGCGAATGACCGAAAGCCCGGCGGGCTGCTCGTCGCGCAGCTTTTTAGCGGTCAAAAAGGCTTTTTTCAGCACATCCTCCGGCAGCGTCATGGACGTTGCCGCAAAGGACGTGATGCCGTTTGCCGCAAGATAAGAAGCGATTTTTTTGAGTCCGTCATAATCGCCGTCGGAAAAATCCGCGCCGGAATTGCCATGGTTATGGATGTCGATGAGCCCGGGGATCACATAGGCCCCCTGCAAATCGACAGCGCCCGGTTTTTCCTGTCCCACGTGAGAAAATGTCCCGTTGTCCACGGAAAATCCACCGTGATGGAACTTGAAATCCGCACCGTATACCTCTGCGTTGCAAAAATCCATAGCGTCCTCCTTATTTGCGCGTTGCGGGCAGGCTCGCCGCCGCTACCGACTGACCGATCCTGCGGATCTTCTCGTCGGGCAGCATCACGTTCAAGCGCGCCGCGGTTTCGGGATATTCTTCCGTCAGCACCTTTTTGCAGGTCGCCAGTACAATGTCGCCGCCCTTGCCGGAGGTCACGCGACCCAACAGCAATACGTGCTTGAGATCATAAAACCGCGCGTACAGCGCCAGCGTATGCCCAAGATAGCAGCCGATGCTGCTGTAAATCTTCTCGGCGCGCGGATCGTCCTGCTCCATGAGCTTCTGGACGACCTTGAGCTTTTCTGCAAGCGGCAGCTCCTCGGGCAGTTCGATGCCCGCCGCGGGCGCCAGCTTAATGACCGCGTCCTGCGAAAAATACTTGCAGCCGACGCCAACGTCGCCCGACCACTCGTCCACAAGCGCCGCGTCGTAAAGATCCACGGGCGCAAACGCCAGCTCGTTGAGCCAGCCCGCGATGTTGCCGTCGCGGTCAACATAGCCTGCCGCTTCGCTCGTGCCCATGGCAATGCCCATCACGCAGCCGTCTTCCAGGCTCATCGCACCCGCCAGCGCGGAAACATCGCCGTCGTTTGCGACCACGACCGGAACGTCGCCAAGCTCCTTGGCGGCACGGATATAAATATCCTTGACCTTGCGTTCAAAATCATCCTTGGATACCTTCAAAAACAGAGACGCGACCATCGTGCGGTTATCGATGTAAATGCCCGCCGAGGAAATGCCGATGGCGTCCACGCGCGGCATTTTGGAAGCGGCGGTCTTGAATGCCGCCACGATGCCGTCAAAATGGTAATCGGGGTCGGATTCGAGCTTTGGAAACCACACGACCTCCTCGGAATACACCGGCTCGCCGTCGATGACCGCGGAGACCTTGCGGTCGCTGCCGCCAGCGTCAAAACCAATCCGGCAGCCGTCGAGGTTTCTGCCAACCGACTCCGCCTTTTCGTGCGCCGCGGGGCATTTGTCATACGGCAGCGCCTCCACGACAAAATCACGCTCATACACGTTTGCCATAAAATCAAAGTCAAATTTGCGTGCGCCGTCGGCTGCGTATGCCTTCTTAATCTCTGTTGCAATGCTGTCGTCGCCGCAGACGGAGATCTTCCAGCCGCCCTTGCTCCAGAGCAAAAGCTTCACGAGGCGCTCAACATAGCGAACATCCGCCCCGCGCATCCGCTCCGTCCCGCAGATCTTCGTCTCATAGACGGAAACAAGTCCGTTGTTGCGCGTCAAAGCGATGCGCAGCGGCTTTTTTGCTTCCTTTTCGTAGGCGGCGATCCATTTTTCAAACGGAATGAAGGTTGGCTCCAGCGCGGGCGTATTCTCAACGGTATAGGATACGTTCAGATACTGCATGTCCTGCCCTCTGCTTTAAGCTTTGTAGCCGATCTCATCCGCCAGCGCCCGGTCGATGACGATTACGGCATTCGGGTGCATCTTGAGCATGCTGCACGGCATTTCTGGTGTGATCTCGTCGGTCATGAGCAGCTGGCGCATGGCGTCTGCTTTGTTTTTGCCGGTTGCCGCAAGCACGACCTTCCTTGCCTTCATGATCGCGCCAAGCCCCATCGTGATCGCCTCGGTCGGGACTTCCTCGCGGCTCTCAAAAAAGCGTTTGTTGGCTTCGATCGTGCTCTCGGTGAGTTTTTCGCGGTGCGCGGCGGCATACAGGCACTTGCCCGGCTCATTGAAGCCGACATGTCCGTCGATGCCCACGCCAAGCAGCTGCAAATCGATCCGCCCGCCCTCGTCGATGGCTTTGTTGAAGGCCTTCACCGCTTCGTCGGGATCGCCCAGACCGGACGCGACGACGGTGTTTTTCTTATCGATATTGATATGGTCAAACAGCCAGCGGTTCATGCTGGCGCGGTAGCTTTGCGGATGCTCGGGGGAAAGTCCCACGTATTCGTCCAGATTGACGCTTCTGGTTTTTGAGAAATCGGCTTTCCCCGCCTTGCACGCATCTACGATGTGGGGATAAACGGCCTCTGCGGTGCTGCCGGTCGCCAAGCCCAGACGGCAGTCCGGTTTTTCCTTGACCAAAGCGAGAATCATCTCCGCAACAACGGACGCGGTCTCTGCAAAATCCTTTGTAACAATTACCTGCATGATAATAACCTCCGCATATTTTTTTCGAAACGTTCTAAATCGACGCATCTTTTCATTTCTATCGTACCAACCGCGACGCTGCTTTGCAATGCTCTTTTTTAAGCTGTGTCGAAAAAGACAACATTCGTTTCGGTTGGGATAACCGTTGTGAAATACCATCACTTTGCGGTATACTGAATCAATATGATTACCAACCTCAACGCCTTCACCATCTCCCTTTACGGCGCCGTGGAAAACGAGCGCGCCGACCACCGCGGTCTGCCATCCGGCGGCGGCTATATTACGTCCGCCTTTCAGGTCGCCGCGATTCCGGATCACTATCACGTGTCCAGCGCGCCGGTCTGGTTTGATTACAGCGATGGCATGGCGGTTTTGCAGGTGCTCTCCGGGCAGAATTCAGAAGAAACGGTCAGCTTCTATCTAGACAAGCCCGTTCGCCTCAACCCCGGCGTGCCGCACCGTATCGTGCCTTTTGAAGGGCGCTGCACCGTTATGCGCGTTTCTGACGCCACCGCCCAGTGGCGCAGCATCCCAGCGCCCGAAACGGCGGATGCCGTCGCCATCGAGCCAAGCTACTATGTCCATCGGATCTGCACTTTTTTCTATCAGGAGAAGCCCAAGGGGTTTTATTTTCGCGGGGAGCGCCATCAGGCGTTCGAGGTATTCTATGTGGATCGCGGCCGTCTGCACAATGTGATCGCCGGACAGGATCACGTGATGGACGCGCATCAGCTGGCGGTGCTGCTGCCCAACCAATGGCATATGCAGTTTGCCGAGCCGGAAACGCCGGTTTCGCTTTTGACCATCTCCTTTGAGATGGACTGTCCGTTTTCCGACCGGCTTGGCAACCGGGTATTCACCGCAAACGACGCGATGCTGTCGCTTCTGCGCAATATGATGCGGGATTTTGAAAATCGTCCGCCGTTTTTCGGGGACAGCATGCTCTGCTATCTCAAGCTCCTGCTCTCCGAGCTGCTGCTGTCACTCTCCGATGCGCCGGCGCCAAGGCTTGCTTCCAACATCTCCCGCAGCAATGAGCAGCGGATCGTGGACGCAGCGCTCCAACGGATTTCTGCGCGCGGGCAGGAAAAGCTGACCGTGTCGTCGCTTGCCAAAAGCTGCAATGTCAGCAGTGCCTACCTCACGCAGCTGTTCCAAAAGCTGCTGCACGAATCGCCCGGCGAATATCTCTGCCGCAGCCGTTTGGAGGAAGGGCGTGAGCTGCTCAAGTGCGGGCAGCGCAATGTCACCGAAATCGCGGAAGCCATGGGTTTTTCCTCCGTGCAGGCTTTTTCCAAGCAATTTCGTCACCGCTTTGGCATGTCGCCCACGGCATATGCAAAGGCCGTCAAGCAATAAAGCCCGTTTTGCCGCAAAGGCACGGCAAAAAGCGGGTCGCCACGCATGTGACGACCCGCTTTGTTGTGTGTTGGGATTACAGTTTTACCGGCAGACCGGTCTTGAGGGACTCGGTAGCGGCTTTGGCAATGAGGATCGGCTTGAGTCCGTCGGTGGCGTCCACCAGCGTGGGCTTATCCTCACGGATCGCGTCGATAAAGCCGGTGACTTCCGCGATGAACGCGTCATTGTAGCGCTCGAGGAAGAAGTACAGCGGTTTTTCCTTGATTACGCCGTCCGCGCAGGAGAGCGTGGTCGTGCTGGCCGTCTCGTTGTCGGCGGTCATGCAGCCCTTGGAGCCAAAGACCTCGACGCGCTGGTCGTAGCCGTAAACGGCCTTGCGGCTGTTGTTGATGACGCCGATGGCGCCGTTTGCAAACTTCAGCGTCACGATCGCGGTATCCACGTCGCCCGCTTCGCCGATGCCGGGATCTACCAGCACCGCGCCGTTTGCATACACTTCGGTGACTTCGCTGCCGGACAGGTAGCGAACCATATCGAAGTCATGGATCATCATGTCGTAGAAGATACCGCCGGAAACCTTCACGTAGGATACCGGTGGCGGCTCGGGGTCGCGGGAGGTCACGATGACGATGTGCGGATCGCCCAGCGTGCCTGCGGCAACCGTATCGTGCACCTTTTTGAAGTTGCGGTCAAAGCGGCGGTTGAAGCCGACCTGGAACTTGACCTTCTTCTCCTTGACCGCGTCGATGACCTGCTGGATACGATCGAGGTCAAAGTCGATGGGCTTCTCGCAGAAGACATGCTTGCCGGCCTGTACGGCGGCCAGCGCGATGATGGAGTGCGTGTCGGTGGAGGAGCAAACAAACACCACGTCGATCTCGGGATCTGCTACCAGCTCTTTATAATCCGCATAGACCTTTTTGATGTTCCATTTTTCTGCCAGCGCCTTTGCGCTCTCCAGAATGACGTCCGTGACGCCAACAACTTCCACGCCCGCCACGCGGGTCATGAGGTTGCTGACATGGAGTTTGCCGATACGACCGGCGCCGACTACACCAATTTTGAGCGTTTTCATCGGGAATTCTCCTTTATCAATGTATTGTTTTATACTGTACTGCCTGCGATGGCAGCGGGGTTTTACAGATCAATAGCGGCGAGCCTGCTCCAGATGCTCGTCGAGCGCTTTTCTTGCGGCCTTGACGCTGTCGCGCTCGGAAACCTCCGCAACGCCGACGCGCCACCAGCCGCCGTAGCCTTCGGTCATGGATTTGGGCAGTACCTTCATGTCGATGAGCGTGGAAACCTTCTGTTTCTTTGCGTCTTCGATGGCGGCGACCAGCTCCTCAGCCGTGCGCACGCGGTACGCTTTGCAGCCGTAGGCCGCGGCGACGCCCGCGTAGTCGATCTCCATGAACGCGCCGTCATGGTGCATTCTGCCGCCGTGTCCGCGGTAGCGAAGCTCGGTGCACATGGTATCGTTGCCCTGTCCGACCTGAAGGTTGTTGATGCAGCCGAAGCTGGCGTTGTCAAACAGCATGACGTTGATCTTTTTGCCTTCCTGTACGGAGGTAATCAGCTCGCTGTGCAGCATGTTAAAGCTCCCGTCGCCCGTCATGGCATAGACCTCGCGGTCTTCGCCGATGGCAATTTTCACGCCCAGCGCGCCGGAGACTTCATAGCCCATGCAGGAATAGCCGTATTCCATGTTGTAGGTATTCGGCTCTTTGGGACGCCACATGCGCTGCATGTCGCCCGGCAGACTGCCGGAGGCTCCGATCACAACGGAATCGGGTGCGATCTTGTCGTTGATGATGCCAAGCGCCACCGTCTGGGTGAACTCCGCCTTGAGATCATCGCGGTATCTTTCCACGCTCTCGATATTGCTGTCCTTGACCTCGGGCACATAGCCGGGGCCGTAAGCCGCGTGATCCAGCCGGTCGAGTTCCCGTGCCCAGCGTGCGCGGGCTTCGGAAATCTCGGTCGTATACGCGCTCTTGTAATCGCCCAGCGCCTGCCCAATCGCCGTGAGCGCCTCCTTTGCGTCAGCAATCACGGGGATGCCGTCCATCTTATAGGCCTGGAAGGGCGAAACGTTGATGTTGACATACTTGGCGTCCTCGGCAAACAGCCACTTGGAGGCCGTTGTAAAGTCCGTGTAACGCGTGCCGACGCCGATCACAAGATCCGCTTCCTTGGCAATCTCATTGGCGGCGGAGCAACCGGTCACGCCGATGCCGCCGAGGTTTAACGGATGCGTCCAAACGATGGCGCTCTTGCCCGCCTGCGTTTCGCCAAACGGAATGTTGAATTTCTCGGCAAACTTGCGGAAGGTATCGTGTGCCAGCGAATAGCGCACGCCGCCGCCGCAGATCAGGATGGGCTTTTTCGCCGCGCGGATGGCGCGAACGGCACGATCCACGTCCGTCTTGGACGCGGGACGGCGGTCGATCTCAAACACGCGTTTATCAAAGAAGGATTCCGGATAGTCGTAGGCTTCTCCCTGCACGTCCTGCGGCAGCGCGATGCAGACGGCGCCGTTGTCCTCCGGACGGGTCAGCACCCGCATGGCAGAGATCATGGCGGTCATGAGCTGCTCGGGGCGCACGATGCGATCCCAATACCGGCAAACCGGACGGAATGCGTCGTTGGTGGAGATGGTCAGTTCCGCCGGCTGCTCAATCTGTTGCAGCACCGGGTCGGGCTGACGGGATACATAAATGTCGCCGGGCAGCACGAGCAGCGGGATATTGTTTGCCGTGGCGTTGGCGCAGGCGGTGACCATGTTGGCAGCGCCGGGGCCGACGGACGACGTGCAGGCAAAAATCTGGCGGCGGTGCATCTGCTTTGCAAACGCCATGGCAGCCTGCGCCTGTCCCTGTTCGTTTTTGCCCTGATAAATCTCAAGACGTTTGGATTCCTGCTGAACGGCCTGTCCGAGTCCCACCACGTTGCCGTGACCGGGCAGCATGAAGATGCCGCGCACAAAGGGATGCTCGATGCCGTCGTAGGAGACGTACTGGTTCTCAAGGAACCGTACCAGCGCCTGTGCCATAGTAAGGCGAACGGTTTTCATGGATGTTCTCCTCCTGCAATATTGGTTTTCGATTATTTTTCTTTCCAGATTTCCGGATCGGGCGCCAGCATCCACTTGTGCTCCTCGTCGTCGATGCGGGTCTTGATCCACGGATCGCCGTCCAGATGGCGGATGCCCCAGACATAGCACATGGCGTAGCCGGGCGCCGCGACCTGCGAATGGAATTGGCTCGTGATGACGAGCAGCCCGTTGTGACCGGTCTCGATCAGCTCGCCGTTTGCAAAGCCGCATCCAAAGCCCTGCGGCTTATCGAAGCGGTAGAAATACACCTCCGGCTGCGGATGATGATGCGGCGGATAGCTCGACCAGCGTCCGGGGAAATTCATCACTTCGCCCAGCACCATATTGGAATAGGGCGCGTTATCGTAGTCAAACAGCGTCTGAATGTTGCGGCGCATCGTGCCGTCCAGCTCGCCCTTTGCGCCGGCTTTTTGCACCTGCACGTCCTCCTGCCGGTAGAATACCGCCGGAAAGACCCGGTCGTTATGCGTCTTTTGGACGTAGATCTCACAGTGCGTCACGGCGGCGACTTCGGCTTTCACCCCGCGGCAAACATGCAGGCAGCAGGCCGCTTCGTCGAAGGGATTTTTTCTGCTTGCGCGTACGGTCTTTCCCTCCGCCGTCCAATCCAGCGTTCCTTCAAAGAGCAGCAGCGCCGTCTCCTTGTCGGCTTCCTCCCACACAGCTTTCTGACCCGGCTCCAAAATGCAAAGTTCGACATCGAGATCGATGTCCTTCCCAATGCCCTCGGACGTGGTCAGGTAACGGTTGGATCCGTTTTTCAGCGGTCCGGGTTTGATATACATCGATGTTACCTCCGGTGCGTTATTTGATTGAATCCATAAAAATATCTCAGAATTCGCCGGAATCCTGCGTGAAATCCGAAAAAAATACATGCTTCCGGCGACGTGATGTCCACAACAACATAATAATAAACACAAAGCGACTTGTCAAGAACATGACAATTATATTATAATCACATTACAAACTGCACCTTGTGCTTTGGCATGGCGCGCAGCGACAAAAATACGGATCAGGAGAATTGCTATGTTTAACAAGAAAAAAGTGAAACTCGGTATCGCCCCGATCGGCTGGACAAACGACGACATGCCCGAGCTCGGCGCGGAGAACACGTTTCAGCAGACCATCAGCGAGATGGCGCTGGCCGGCTTCACCGGCTGTGAAATCGGAAACAAGTATCCCAAAGATCCTGCGGAGCTGAAAAAAGCGCTCGACCTGCGCGGCATGTGCATCGCATCCCGCTGGTTTAGTTCCTTCCTCATCACCAAGCCCTACGAAGAAAACGAAAAAGAGTTCATCAAGGAGCTGGATTTCCTCGCCGCCGTGGGCGCAAACCGCATCAACGTCAGCGAGCAGAGCCACAGCATCCAGGGCATGATGGATCAACCCATTTTCGAGGGCAAGTACGTCATGAACGAGGACGAATGGAAGCTGTTCACCGACGGTCTCAATAAGCTCGGCAAAATCGCCGTAGACCGCGGCTTCAAGCTCTGCTTCCACCATCACATGGGTACGGTCGTCCAGACCGCTGCCGAAACCGACCGCATGATGGCCGAAACCGATCCCCGCTATGTGTTCCTCTGCTTTGACACGGGTCATTTCACCTTCACCGGCGAAGATCCGGTGGCACAGCTTGAAAAGCATGTCGCGCGCGTGGGGCATGTCCATCTCAAGGATATGCGCCTGTCCGTCGTGGAAGAAGCCAGAAAGAACAACTGGAGCTTCTTGAAATCCGTCCGTGAAGGTGCCTTCACCGTGCCCGGCGACGGCAACGTCAACTTTGACCCGGTCTTCAAGATTCTCTCCAATGCCAAGTACGAAGGCTGGCTGCTGGTGGAAGCCGAGCAGGATCCCGCCAAAGCCAATCCGTTCGAATATGCCAAGAAGGCCAGAGCTTACATCGGGGAGCACACCGGTCTGTAAGTTCCGATTTTCCGTTGAAAGTCAAAAAGGGGCTGTAGCAAAAGGAAAAGCTACAGTCCCGCTTTTGTATAGGCGG
>CAZWUK010000042.1:0-19230 GCA_964636685.1 uncultured Oscillospiraceae bacterium | reverse complement strand
TTACAAGAAATGTGCTGAAATCATCGTGCTTCTCAAGGGTATCGGTATTCGTGTTCGTGGTGGTTTTTTCTTCCATGTTCGTGTCCTTTCTTTCTTAAATCGTTCTCATGGTTTTAGCTTGATATAGATTGGCATAACTGCAATTGTAGTAAAAATGTAGTAAACGGGGTTTTTGAAGCGATTTACAGAATATTGGCTGAAACGTCAGACACCTCCTCTCAAATAGAAATTGTAGTAAATCGAGCAACTTTGTAGTAGAGAAATTGCTCGTTTTGATATAGCAAAACCCCCGCAAACGTACTGTTTACGGGGATTTTTGTGGCGTACCCGGGAGGATTCGAACCTCTGGCCTTTGGAGTCGGAGTCCAACGCTCTATCCAGCTGAGCTACGGGTACATATTCGGTTTTTGGCTCCCATAGGGGTCTGGAGTCGGAGTCCAACGCTCTATCCAGCTGAGCTACGGGTACAAATACAGTCATCGTGTCAGGAAATCCGAACAAAAAAGCTTTGCTTTTCCCAACGGCGTATCTAGTATTATAACAGCTTTTACTTTTGTGAGCAATAGGAGATTGCGTCGGAAAGATTGGCCGCGGACAATATGACCGCGCCCGGGATCTCCGGCAATGTCGCCCCCTTGGGCAAAATAACGCGCTGATAGCCGAGCCGTACGCATTCGCGCACCCGCATCTCCAGCCGCGCCACGGGACGAATCTCCCCCGTCAGCCCGATCTCCCCGATCGCCGCGGTATGCTCCGGCAAGGCTCTATCCGTAAAGGCGGAAACAATGCACAATGCAATCGCAAGATCGCTGCCGCGATCGTCCAGCCGCAGATTGCCCACCACATTGCAGTAAACGTCCTTGTCGGAGAGACGCAGATGCGCTTTTTTCTCGAGCACCGCAAGCAAAAGATTGAGCCTGCCCGTATCCACACCGTTTGCCGCGCGCCGCGGACTGCCAAACGCCGTATCCGCAAGCAATGCCTGCACCTCGGCAAGCATCGGGCGAGAGCCCTCCACCGCGCAGGTCACAGCACAGCCCGGCGCATTGTCGCCGGTCAAAAACAGCCGGGAGGGATCCTGTACCTCGCGCATACCCGCGTCGCACATTTCAAACACGCCAACCTCGTTGGTCGAGCCAAAGCGGTTCTTGACCGCACGCAAGAGCCGAAGATCCGCATGCCGGTCGCCCTCAAAATACAATACCGTATCCACGATGTGCTCCAGCACGCGCGGGCCTGCAATCGCGCCGTCCTTGGTAACATGTCCCACGATGAGCATCACGGTACCCGTCTCCTTGGCGTAGCGTGTCAATTGCGCTGTCGCCGCGCGCACCTGGGAAACACTGCCCGGCGCGCTGTCCGAATCCTCCGAATAGACCGTCTGGATGGAGTCGATCACCACATAGTCGCTCTTGAGCTGCCGCGCCTGATCGAGCGCCGCGCCCACATCCGTTGCACACAGCAGGCGCATGTCGTTTTTAACATGCAGGCGGTCTGCCCGCAGCTTGATCTGCGCGGCGCTTTCTTCACCGGAAACATACAGCATCCGCCCCGCGCCGGCAAGGCTGTTTGCCGCCTGTAACAACAGCGTGGATTTTCCGATGCCCGGGTCGCCGCCCAGCAGCACCACCATGCCGGCAAGCAGTCCGCCGCCCAGTACGCGATCCAGCTCCCCGATCCCCGTCGAGGTACGTTTCGCGTGCATGACCGACACGTCCGACAACAGCTGCGGAACAGCCGCGCCGTGCAGCGCCGCGGGGCGTACCTTGACCGCTTCCTCCTCGATCATGGTGTTCCAGCTGCCGCACTGCGGGCATTTCCCCATCCATTTGGGGGATTCGCAGCCGCATTCGCCGCAGATATAAACCGTTTTCTCTTTTGCTGCCATCGTCAGTTCGCCTTTATATAATAGATCACCGGATTGTTCTCATCGGTAATGTCGCTCCAGACCACATACCCATTCTCCGCCATCAGCAGGAGCGCGCGCGTGCCGGTCTCCGAGAGAACATAGGTCTTGTTATCACCGAACACGTAAGCAAATATCGTCTCGTCGCGCGAATAGACCACAAGCGAGCTCGTCATGCCAAAATCTACAATGCCACGCGCGATGCACTTCGGCGTACCCGCTGCAATGGATACATACAAGTCGCTGTCCTCACCGTGGTTTCCCGTCATCCAGGCCCAGCAGTTGCCGTTGGAGCGCGGATCATGCACATACGTGCCCGGATCAAATGTCCATTTATCGCCGCTCTCGATCAAGACGCTCTCGATCACGCTCTTTCCGGCAATCGTGCCTTCATCGGCGTACAGAATCTGCCCGCTGACAAGCGACGGCACGGAAGCGCCGTAAGGAGAATCCGTAAATTTGGCGATCGTCACCGATTCCCCGGTGGAAAGATCCGTCACAATGAGCCGGAATTCCGCCGCGTCGGTGCGCTCGATCCACGTGAGGTAAATATCCTCAAGGAACAGCCGGGGCGCGCCGAGCCGCACATCCGCTACCGTAAATGTCTTTTGCTCTGCAAGGTCAACGGCATAGATCGTGCCGCCGCCGTCGGGCTTTGCGTCCAGATACGCCAGATACTTATCGTTCTCTTTCGGATAGCGCAAGCCGCCGTTCACCGTCGCGGAAACGGCCTCCGTCAGCTTCCCCGTGCGGGTGTCGCAGGCGTAGATCTTGTCGCAGGTGGTGCTGGTCTGTCCCGTAGCAAACAGCAGCGTATCCTGCCATGCGGAAAAATCGGTCGTCACCTGACCGGAAAGCCAGTCCGGCAAATACAGCCGCGCGACGGTGTTTCCGCTCACCGGATGCGGCGTTGGCGAAGCCGAAACTGCCGCTTGGGGCGTAGGCGTCGCGTTCCACGACCAATAAGGGGCATAGCCAAACCACTGCATCAGCTTTGGCACCAGCAAAAACACCACCAGCGCCAGCACGAGGAGCACCGCAAATATCGCGCCGGTGAGCCGCAAAAGCGGGCCCGCGTTCGACGCGTCAAGGCTTCGCCTGTTTCGATACGGGCGATATTTCAAATCGTGTTTCGACATTTCTATCCTCTTTCCGTAAAGTCATTTTACAATAGTAGAGGCGAACGGTCAAATCAATTCGGCTTCTGTCACAATAATTTTGCTGGATGCACATAGCCGCACATGCTATAATAGAATGAATGTTTTTATGGAGGCAGTGTAAATGGCGTATCGGGCGCTGTACCGGCAGTACCGGCCCAGAACCTTTTCGGAATTGATCGGTCAGGAGCACGTGACCACGATCCTGCAAAATCAGATCATGAGCGGACACATCGCCCATGCGTATCTGTTTTGCGGAACACGCGGCACGGGCAAGACCACGTCCGCAAAGATTCTTTCGCGTGCGGTGAACTGCGAGCACCCGGAAAACGGCGAGCCCTGCGGAAAATGCCCGGCATGCCTGCGCGCGTCCGAGGAGGGCTGTCCCGACATTACCGAAATTGACGCGGCCTCCAACAACGGTGTTGACGATGTGCGCGCCCTGATCGAAAAGGTCAATTACGCGCCGCTGCAATTAAAGCGACGTGTGTTTATTGTGGACGAGGTGCATATGCTTTCCGGCTCTGCCTTCAACGCGCTGCTCAAGACGCTGGAAGAGCCGCCCGCGGACGTCGTATTCATCCTTGCAACGACCGAACCCCAGAAGCTCCCCGCCACGATCATCTCCCGCTGCCAGCGATTCGACTTTCACCGGCTGACGCTTTCGGATATTATCACCGTGCTCAAAAATGTGCTTCAAAAAGCCGGCGCCTCGATCGACGAAGCCGGTCTGCGGCTCATTGCCCGGGCTGCCGACGGTGGCATGCGCGACGCACTCTCGCTTGCCGACCAGTGCCTATCCTTTTGCGGCGATCAAGTGACCGAAAAGGACGTCTACGACGTCCTTGGCAGCATGGATCAAGGCTTTTTATTCGACATTGCCGACGCGCTGCTCAACAGCGACGCCAATCGCGCCCTGCATATGCTCGACGGGATCGTTCGCGCCGGGCGGGATCTTTCCGTATTCTGTCAGGATCTTTCCGCGCACTTTCGCTCGCTGCTGCTTGCCAAGACCTGCGGCGAATGCACGGATCTGCTGGACTGTACCGACGATGTGATGACGCGCTATCTTGCGCAGGCAAAAAACGCGGGAGACGCTAGGCTCTTGCTCGCCGTGGAGCAGCTGCTCAAGGCGCAGGGCGAGATGCGCTATCTTGCTTCCCCCCGCACGATGCTCGAAAGCACGCTGGTGCGCATCTGCCGGGTCGAAGACGAACGCTCGTTTGCCGCGCTTGAAGCACGGCTTGACCGATTGGAGCAAAGCGGCGTCGCGGTGCGCACGGCGTCCGCTGTGCCGGTTGCGGCGAAAAAGCAAGCGCCCGCACCCCCGGCATCTCACGAAGAGGAGCTTCCCCCGCTGCCCGAACCGCCGCCGGAGGATGGCGGCATGTCGGGAGCCGAACCGTTTGCGCCGCCCGCAGCGCCCGTCGTGCGGCAAAGCACAGCGCCCGTGACGCAAAAACCCGCTGCGGCGGTCAAGGCGCAGACGTCGGTTGAAGCGCAGGCTCCCGTCGCGTCCAATCCCGCCGTTTTACAGGATGCGAACGCGCTTTGGAACGCGGCGCTCAACCGTCTGCAAAAGGAGAACCCGATCGTCTACGTGCTGGCAAGAGCAGGCGCGGCAGAGAGCCTTTCTTCCGACGCGTTGACCGTCTGTTTCCCGGCAAACGAAGGAGCGCAGTTCAACAGCATCAACGCGCCCATCAATCGCAACAAGATACAGGCGATCCTAAAGCAGCTTGGCGCAGAGGTTCGTCCCGTATTCGTGCAAAAGGAACGGCAGCCCACTTCCGAAGCAGACATTGCAAAAGCAAGGGAGCTCTTTGGCGACAAGCTGCGGATCGAATAACGACAAACAATCATGAGGAGGCTGATTATGGCAAAAGGCGGATTCCCCGGCATGGGCGGGGCAAATATGGCGCAGCTGATGAAGCAGGCCCAAAAGATGCAGCAGGACATGCAAAAAACGCAGGAAGACCTGCAAAATCGCACCTTCTCCGCAACAGCGGGCGGCGGTATGGTGACGGCGACGGTCACGGGCAACAAAACGCTTGCGGAGATCAAAATCGCGCCCGAATGCGTTGACCCGGACGATGTGGAGATGTTACAGGATCTCGTTGTCGCAGCCGTCAACGCAGCGCTCGAAGAAGCGGCAAAGACCACCGAGCAGGAGATGTCCCGCATTACAGGCGGCATGAACCTCGGCTTTTAACACGCATAAAAACAGCAATTTTTGCACAACATGAACGGGAGAACCCATGGTAACGATTGAACCCATCGTCAGGCTGACAACGCAGCTTTCGCGCCTGCCCGGCATCGGACAAAAGAGCGCCCAGCGTCTCGCCTATCACATTCTGGACGTGCCGGAAACACAGGCAAGGGAGTTGGCGGACGCCATCCTTACCGCGCGGCAGCAGGTGCAATACTGTCCCATATGCGGCACATATACGGACGTGACCCCCTGCGCCATCTGTCAGGATACAAAGCGCGACGGTGCAATCCTCTGCGTGGTTTGCGACGCCCGCGACGTCACGGCCATGGAAAAAACGCGGGAATTCAACGGCAAATACCACGTTTTACACGGTGTGCTCTCCCCCATGGACGGCATCGGCCCGAACGACATCCGCATCAACGAATTGCTCGAGCGGGTCAAAACGGGCGGCGTGCGCGAGGTGATCCTTGCCACCAATCCCGACGTGCAGGGCGAGGCCACGGCGTCCTATATCGCAAGACTGTTAAAGCCCATGGGCGTGGCGGCTACCCGCATCGCTCACGGCATCCCCATCGGCGGGAATTTGGAATACACCGACGAAGTCACGCTGGCAAAAGCATTGGAAGGGAGACGGAGCATGCTGTGAACAGCCTGATAAAAACCACCGCATCCTTTGTACAGGTGCATCTGTTTGGCGCGGACGCACCGGAGCGTGAAAAAAAGTATCGCTATGAGCACAGCGTGCGCGTGTGCGGTATCGCCAACCAGATCGCACGCGCGGAGAAGGGCAACATACGCGTGTGTACGCTGGCGGGTTTGCTCCACGACGTAGGCAAATTTGACACGGTGGACGAAAAGGAGCACGCCCGCGTTTCGGGCAAGGTCGCAAGACCGTTTCTTGAAACGCTCGATCTGCCGCAGCAGGAGATCGACGACGTCTGCTATGCCATTGCCTACCATTATGACGGCGATGCCGGCTATCCGCACGACAAGACCAAGGAAGCGGAGATTGTCTCGGACGCGGACAATATCGACCGGTTTACGCCCATCCACATGATGCAGTTTGGCAACCTCAATGAAAAGAATATCGATCTGCTCAAATCCGACCTGCTCGCGCGCATGGAAAAACTGGAGGCTTATCGTAAAAAGCCGCCGCTGTCGCTGCCAACCTCCAACCGCATGTTTCAAAAGAGCGTGGACGACATGCTGCATCTTTGCAAAATCCTGTTTGCGCAGCTGGAGCGCACAACGCTCGACAATCTCAAGCTCTAAACAGTCACGCTGCAAATACAAACCGGCGGAGGATCAAGCAAATGATCCGCCGCCGGTTTTTTATAGGCAGGTATAGAGCCGTTTGCACTCGCCGACCTGCTCCAGATCGTAGGCCTTCCCCGCGGTGGGCGGATAGGTCGCGCTGTGCTTGAGATGATTGTTTTCCATTTGAATCACCGCGATATTTCGCGCGTAAAGCAATCGGTCGTCAATCAGGCAAAAGCGGTTTTCACGCAGCGCCAGCTGTCCGTGGTAAAACTTCTGCGGCACAAATCCGGCGCTTGGCGTGACCTGAATCGGCGCCCTGCCCCAATCCGGAATATACGCGCAGTCCAAAAATTCGTTTCGGCTCAGTTCCACATGCGTAATCGCGCCGCTTTCAAACCCGTTTCGCGTGTCGCCCGCAAGCAATACTGCCGCGCCCGCCGTTTCAAACCGACAATTTCGCACCTCCGCGGTACGGCAGGTCAGCAGCACGCCTCTTGCGCGGTTATGCCTCAAAATGCAGTTCTCCATGCGTACGTCCGGCTTCTGCGTCAAGTTCTCCAGAATGTCGCCTTCCGTTACGTCCTCCGGAAGCGTCTGCTCGGTCGTCAGTTCAAACAGCGACGGCGTTTTTCTTGTGATCGTCTGGATCTTTGTTGTAAAAACCGGCTGCAGCGTCCCCTTTTCCAGTATCGCAATGGTCTGTCCCGCCCTGCCGATATAGACGCCCTGCTGCATTTCATGAGCAAGTGTGAATTCCAACGCGCCGCATTCTTTTTTCCGCCGGATCACGCCGTAAATGCCATGCACATTGACCGCGTCGTCCAACTGATTTTCAAACAGGCAGCTCTTGATTTCGATTCGCCCCTCGCAATTGACAAAATGCGCTGCGTCGGCAATCGCCGTGAACACGCGCCCCGCGTTGGGTCTTCGGCAGACGTCCAGATGACTGAGCCGAATATCCTTGGTACGCTCTGCAAGAAACGCCATTCCTGCGGCGTGATAGACCTTAATCTGCTCCAGGCGGATGTTGACGCTGTCAAGCACATAGAATCCGGGATGGCTGCGCGGATGATGGCGCAGTATCAGGGTATCTCCTGCCCGACTGGCGGCAAAAAAGGCGTCGTTTCCGGTCAGGCGCAGCTGCACCCGATGCGATGAAATGCGAACCGCCTGCGCGCGCACGCGCTTTTCCGGCCCGGCGTGCTCGACAAAGTATAAATCAGCACAGCCGCAGCGCGGCGCATTGGTTCTTTGATCGATCTCCAGCCAATGCGTCAGCGCGTGGCGGAAATTTTCGCCCTGAAACACCAGCGTTTCGTTCTCCACCGCCCACGGGTACTGCCGCGGATCGATATCAAGCTCCGTCATCTTCGGGGAAACGCTGACGATCTTCCCCTCCGAGCAGACTGGACGCGCATAATCGATCTGAAAGCGTTTCAGCCGCACGTTCACACAGTTCTCAAGATAGAAGGGCAATATTTCCGTGTGGAAAATAAGCTCGCTTCCCGCGCCGTCGAGCGTCAGTCCGCGAAAGCCCGACAGATCCAAGCCAATCCGCTTGTTTGCGTCCGCATCATGATTTGCAATATACAGCAGCTTCTCCGGCGCGTTGTCCGGATAGAAGTGATAGGTTCCCGGCTCAAAATGCAGCGCAATATCCTTTTCTTCACGCAGCAAAGACAACACCCCGGCCAGACGCTCGGTCAGGGTGCTGTCGTCAGCCGGGGTGATGCCATAGTCCTTGAGATAGATATCGCGCATGCAGCCAATACTCCTTAAAGGCGCCGTCGTCAGCCCTTGATTGCGCCGCCGGTAATACCGGCGATGATTTTATCGGAAAGGAACAGATACAGCAGGAACGTCGGCGCAAACACGATCACGACCGCGGCAAACATTCCGCCGTAATCATTGGTATATTGCATGCCCTTGACCATGTTGTACAGGCCGACCGCGATCGGACGAACCTTTGCCTTGCTCGCAAACAGCATGGACATGAAAAACTCGTTCCAAATGGTGATAAAGTTGAAAATGGAGACCGTCACGATGCCCGGCTGCGCCAGCGGGAACATGATCCGCCAGAACGTCGCCATCGGCGTGCAGCCGTCAATGGACGCCGCCTCCTCAAAGGTGAAGGACAGGTTCTGGAAAAATGACAGCAGGAAAAAGATCGTGAACGGTACGTTCATTGCAATGTACAGGAATATAATCAGCCCGCGCGTATTCGTCAGGCTCAGCTTGGTAATAATGCTGAACAGCGGCATGACGATCATGATGACCGGAATACCAAGCGCGGTCGCAAACATGTTTTGCAAAAACATGTTGCCGCGGAATCGGAAGCGGGACAGCGCGTATGCCGCCGGCGCGGCAACGATGATAATCAGCGTACAGGAGATGGCGGTATAGATCAGGGAGTTGACAAAGAAAACGCTGACCTTCTGGCTCTGCCACGCGTTGGTATAATTTTCAAAGTGGAAGCCGGAAGCAAATTTGAACAGCTCGCCGCTTAAAATCTCCTTGCTGGTGGAAAGCGACGCCAGCACGACCCACCCGACCAGCATCACGGTGAATATCACCCATGCCAGACAGAGAAGATAACCGGGGATGTTGCCTGCGTGCCGTTTGAGACTTGTCATATGGATCCGTTTCTTCTGGTTTGTCACGGTAACACCTCCTTACAGTTCCACATCATCGTTTTTCACAATGATGTTTGTCGCGGCGAACACCGCCACCACAATAACCGCCATCATGACGCCAATTGCGGCGCCGACGCCGGAATTGCGTACCGCCTGCGCAGCATTGGAGGAGCCGAATACCAGCTCGTACATGTAGTTCAGCGGCATGACCGTCTGATGCGACAGATTGACCGGGTCAAATACCTGTCCCCAGATGAAGAAGCCCACGCAGGAAACCGTCCACATGACGAGGTTTGTACGGATGGAGCCGCGCAAGAGCGGCAGCGTGATGTACTGGAATTTTTGGAAAACGTTGGCGCCCGCGATGGTGGCGGCTTCATAATAATCGTTGCCGATCCGCTCAATACCGCTCATGAAGATCAGCATATGGTAGCCGACCATGCCAAAGCAGTACGCCGTCAGCATGCTCCAAAACTTATGCGTTGGATCCGTCCACATGACGGGGCCCGCGCCAAACCAGCCGAGGATCGTGTTGAGCAGGCCGTAATTCTCCTTGCTCAGCACAAAGTACAGCCACATGGTGCCCATCGCCACGGCGGAAATGAGGTTGGGCAGGTAGATGACCGAGCGGAAAAATTTCTTTCCCTTGACGCCGCTTGTCAGGATCACGGCATACAGCAGCGCCAGCAGCATGACGATGATGCCGCCCACCAGCCACAGCCTTCCAAGATTCAGCATGGAGGAACGGAACAGGCTGTCCTTGAAGCTCTGCACATAATTCTGAATGCCGTTGAAGCTCCAGGTTGATACCGGGTCGGTAACGCCCTCCACCTTGCAAAAGCTCATGATGACGGTGCGGATCACGGGGTACAGGAACAAGATCAGATACAGCAGTACCGCCGGTGCCAGAAACATCACCAGCATGGGCTTTGTCCGGCTGCGCAGCGGATTGATGCGCAACCCGCCGGTGGCTTTTTTCTTCGCCATATTGCGTGCCTCCATCCTATAAATTGTTTCGGTCTTTGATTGCGTGAGCCCCGGTCCGTTCATGCGCGGCCGGGTGCTCAAGAAAAGGGACGGCGGCGGTTGCCGCCGCCCCTTTGCGGTTATGCACCTAATGGTTGTTTTTGCTCTTATTTGCCGGCGAACGCATTGGCAAAGCCCTGTGCGTCAATTTTGCCGCCGATGAGCAGCGCCAGATTGGTCTTGATGGTAGCGTTGACATTGGCGTCATTTTCCATGTCCACGGCCCAGGTCAAACGCTGGGTGGTGTTGTCGATGACAGCCTTGGCTTCTGCCAGAGCATCCGGCCAAGTCGCGTCGTTGGCCATCGGTACGCCCAGCGTATCGTTGGCAAGCTTCTGATCCCATTCGCCGCTGGTCAGCCATTCGACCAGAGCAAAGGCGGCCTTCGGATACTGGGTGTTCTTGTTGATGGCAAAGCACTGTGCGCCGAAGTTGTTGCTCTCCGCGCCGTCGCCGCCTTCCGCGATCTTGGGCAGTGCGAAGGAACCCCAGCGGAAGCCTTCCTTGGTCTGGTTCTTGATTTCGTTGGGCAGCCACGTGCCGTTGAGATACATTGCCACGGTTTCATCCGCGATGTTGTTCTGACCTGCCGGCCAGGTGTTCGCGGCGGCGCGCGGATCGATGTAGCCCTTGTCCACCAGAACCTTGATGGCTTCGGCAGTCTTCAGAACCGCTTCGTTGGCGAAATCACCTGCCGCAACGGCCTTGGTGGTCTCAAATCCCGCAACGCGATCCATCATGTAGCCAAAGAATGCCGCCATGTAGGCGTCGTCCATGGTGAGGGGAATGTAACCCGCGTCTACCAGCAGCTGGCAGTCGGCAAGGAATTCATCCCAGGTGGTGGGGACGGCGGTGATGCCGGCCTTGTCAAACGCGTCCTTGTTATACATCATGATGAACGTGGAGGGCTGGTAGGGGATGCTCTTGAGCGTGCCGCCGCCGAGCTCCGTCGCCAGGTTCATCAGGGTGCCGTTCAGCTTGCCGCTGATGGCAGAAGCGTCATACAGCGCCTGAATATCCAGGATGTACTGCGCCCAGGTGATGTTGACACGCTCGACGTCCTCGTCGAACACGTCGATGGTCTCGCCTGCATCCAGCGCCGGAGCCAGCGTCTTACGGGTGTCGCGGCCGCCCTGCCAGTTGATTTCGACTTCAACGCCGGTGGTTTCGGTGAACGCTTCGACTGCTTCCGCAATCACCATGCCCTGCGGCTCGGTCTCTGCCCACATCGGCCAGTAAACCAGCTTCGCGCCGTCTTCCAGACCGTTGCCCGCATCTTCTTCGGGTTCGGTGGTGACTTCCGGTTCCGTTGCCGGTTCCGTGGTGGTGGTGGTGTCGGTTTCAGCAGCGGGTTTTTCGGTGCTGCAAGCGGTGAACAGGGTCAGTGCCATGACAAGTGCCAGAACTACGCAAACAAACTTTTTCATACGTTTCCTCCTCATAAAATTGTTCTTGATATGAGCGGTTTCTCTCCGCCTTGGGTACCTCTAGTATAGTGGATTGCCCTGGTTAAAACTATCAACTTTTTGTTCTTTATTATCAATATATTGTTTGCTTTGCTTGTGTTCTGGCAAAACATATGTTATTTTTGATGTAGCAAGCGCGCTGTTACAGTCGCGCAAATCCCCCTGTTCCATTATATTCCAAGAAAATGTGTTGTTTACACTGTAATATTTCAAAATGAGAGGTGCGTTTATGAGCGGCGCCGTTGCGATGCAGGTACAGTCCTTTACCCATAACACAAGGCTTCTCTATGTCAGCGCTTCCCGTTACAGCAGCGACTGGCACAGTATTTTGCACTCCCACACAAATGCGGAGTTCTTTTATGTTCTGGAAGGACGCGGACGCTTTCGCGTGGAAGGCGGCGACTTCGTTGTGGAAAAGGACGATATCGTGATCGTCAACGCCAACATCAACCATACCGAGCTGCCGCTTGGGAAAAACGAGTTCGAGTACATCGTATTGGGGCTGGAGGGTACCAGCTTTTTTGACCAGATTCGCAAAAGCGACGAGTACCTGCACTTCAGCTGCCGGGATAACCGCGAAAAGGTGCTGTTTCTTCTTGAGATGATGCTCAAGGAGGTCGAGCAAAAGGAGGCCGACTACAGCCATGTCTGCCAGGATCTTTTGGACATTCTCATCGTCGTGCTGCTGCGTGTCACCGGCGCGTCCATCAAGGCGATTGAAACAAAGCGCAGCAGCAAGGAGTGCGACCGCGTAAAGCGTTATATCGACAGCCATTTCACCGAGGATTTGTCGCTGGAATATCTGGCGGAGATGACGCATCTGAGTAAATTTTATCTGGTGCACATTTTTAAAAAGGAAGTGGGCGTCACGCCCATCGCATATCTCAACAACAAACGGATTGAGGAAAGCAGGAGCCTCCTGTCCTCCACCAATCACCCGATCTCCAAGATCAGCGAACATCTGGGCTTTGCCACGCAAAGCTATTTCGGCTACTGCTTCAAGGCGCAGGTTGGTGTGACGCCGGTGGAATATCGGAAAAATGCGAATAACACGCCTTTTGGGCTGGGGCAAGGCCCGCTGCGCCCGGATCTCACAGAGCGCTAGCGCGCTGATGCGAGCAGAAAGCAGCGCTTTGGCGCGCGGCGCCGGCATACCCCGGCTCCTGCTTGCAATGCGGCATTCCGTGTAGTAGAATTTGTATCAATCACAGCGCTTTGTGTATGATTTCAGCCACAGACCGCGCGGCGTCAAAGCCGTCCCGCCTGCTGCGGGAAAAAAGCGCTATCCGCTGCCATATGGCTTGTCCCCGCCCTGTCGATCCCGAGATAAGGATGGTGATAACAGATTGAAACGCATCCTGTGTATTCTGCTGACCGCGCTCATCGCCGCCGGGCTGTTTCCGGCAACGGCGTCTGTCGCGCGGGAAGAAACGCCAACCGTCCTGCGCGTTGGCTGGTACGCTATAGACGGTCTGCACGACATGGATACAAACGGTCGCGCTTCCGGTTATGATTTTGAATATCTTAAAGCCATTTCGCAATATACCGGATGGGAATATCGATTTGTCACGGGATCTCTGGAAAAATGTCTTCAAATGCTGCGGGACGGCGATATCGATTTGCTGGGTTGCGTAGAAAAAACAGAGGAGCGTCTTCTCTATTTTGATTTTTCGGAGATTGCCGCCGGGTATGGCGGCAGCCGTCTGATTTGCAGAAGCGATGACGATCGTTACGCTTATGAGGACTATCACGGCTTTCAGGGCATCCGGATCGGCACGATCACAGGCAGCGCGCGCAACGCAAAGCTGCTCCAGCTGTTTGAAAAAAACGGCGTCACACCGGCGCTTGTCTACTATGGCAGCTCGCAGTCGATGCTTGCCGCGCTGGACAAGGGCGATGTGGACGCCGCACTCATCAGCCAGACGCGCCGCATCATCGGCTACCGTTCGCTGCTGCAATTTGACCCGCAGCCGTTCTACTTCGCCACGACCAAGGGCAATGCGGAGATTGTCCGCCAACTCGACTACGCGATCAACCAGATCAAGGCCTGCGATCCCAACTTTGATTCCAAGCTGTATAACAAGTATTTCAATGACTCAAGCGGCATGAACGCCTCCTTTACGCGCGACGAGCTTGCCTACATGGCCTTGCACCCCGAGCTGACGGTCGCCTTCGACCCCCACTGGGCGCCCATCGAATACCTCGACCCCACGACGGGCGAATTTTCCGGTATGATGTCAAGCGTGTTTGACGAGCTTACCTCGATCACCGGGATTCGCTTCCGCTTCGTATCCAAGGAGTCTTTCAATGCCACAAGGCAGGCCTTCGCCGGCAAGGCGGATCTTTTTTCCAGTCTGACCTACGATTACGACTGGGGCGACCGCCTGGGCTATTACCTCACACAGCCGCTGTTTGAGACGCAGATCCATCAGGTATACCGCGGCAGCGAGGCCGGCGTTTCCATTGCTCTGCCGGTCGGCTATTACATCGCCTCCGCCGTCCAGCGGCGCAACAACAGCCGCAGCGTATCCTATCTGTATTACAATTCCGTGGAGGATTGTCTGAACGCGGTGCTGCAAGGGGACGCCGATTCCACCTTTATAACGGATTACGAACTGACCTATTACCTGTCTCTGCCCAGGTACAGCAGTCTCAATTTCCACAGCGTTCTCGGTTTCACGCAGCGTCTCAGCGTCGCCGTATCAAAGAGCGCCGACCCGCTGCTGTTTTCCATTCTCAACAAAGCCACCGGCAGCATCTCCGGCGAACGGATCTCCGAGATCATTATGGGAAGCAGCAAGCCTGTCCATAACAAGTCCGTTATCGATCTTGTCTACACCAATCCCATGCAGGCGTTTCTCCTTGGTATGATCCTGTTGCTTGCCGTAATGTTGAGCATCTACTATATGCAGCGCAACCGTCTGGTGCGAAAAAAGAACGCCGAGCTTTCGCTTGCAAACGTCGCGCTGGAGCATGCCAGCGCCGCAAAGAGCGATTTTCTGTCCCGCATGAGTCATGAGATCCGCACGCCGATGAACGCGATCATCGGTCTTTCCATCCTCGGCAGACAGCAGGAAGAAACGCCGAACGCCGCAAAAACCTATTTTGACGAGATCCATGCCTCCGGTGACTATTTGCTGGGGCTCATCAATGATATCCTTGATATGAGCCGCAGCGAGTCCGGAAAGGTCACACTGCGGGAGACGGTCGTTGACCGGCGGGCGTTTCTTCATGATATTCAAAAGATGCTACAGCTGCTGGCGGACAGACGCGGTATTCTTTTGAAAACCGACTTCTCAGGCGTTCTGGCGGACGTAGCACAGATGGACGAAATGCGCTCCAAGCAGATCTATGTCAATCTTCTCAACAACGCGCTCAAATTCTCCGAGCCCGGCAGCACGGTGGAATGGTCTGTTTTCGATACGAGAACCGACGCGTGGCATGTCACGGTATCCGTTATCATACGCGACCACGGCTGCGGCATGAGCCAAGCGTTTCTCGAGCATCTGTTCCAGCCCTTCGCGCAGGAGGAGAACCGCTTGGGCATGCAGCAGCAGGGTACCGGGCTTGGGCTTGCGATCGTGAAAAACCTTGTAGACCAAATGGGCGGCACGATCAGCGTAGAAAGCGAATTGGAGAAGGGTACCGCCTTTACCGTGCGGCTTGTGCGCACGGTCGTGTACGCCAACTCCGCCGAGCTTCCAAGCAGCGACGGCAATCAGACGCCGGACGTGCTGACCGGCAAGCGCATCCTGCTGTGTGACGATCATCCGCTCAACGTCAAGGTCGCCAAGCAGCTGCTTGAAAAACGCGGCATGCTGGTAGAAACCGTCAGTAACGGGCAGGAGGCCGTCGATTGCTTCGTTGCGCGGGGGCCGGACTACTTTCACGCAATTCTGATGGATATCCGCATGCCGGTTCTGGACGGTCTTGCCGCGACAAAGCGCATTCGTGGGTTGGAGGAGCGTCCCGACGCCACGCGCATCCCGATCATCGCCATGACGGCAAACGCTTATGAGGAGGATCGTGAAAAATCCCTCTCCGCCGGCATGACCAGTCATCTCGGCAAGCCGGTCGATCCGCAAACGCTTTATACGCTTCTTGCAAGGCTGTTGGCATAGAATAAAAGCGCTCCGGGGAAATGAGAACCCCGAGCGCTTGTTTTTTTGTTCCGTTTTTCGCAGACAAATCAGTCCTAGAGTATGTTTCTAAAATCGCGCAAGCGTGATTTCATACTGTTTTGACATGTTCAGAATTCGCATCACGCCTTCGACCTGCATATTTTCGTTAAAAAGCCCCGTTAAGCCTACGTTTTTTGCCTCAAGCCGCAAGCCGGCGACGCAAACTTTCTTCCGGCAGACTTTAGAGACACGCTCTAACAGCTCAATACCACGATCTGCTCGACGTCCGGCAGTCCCGCCGCCAGCGAAAGCTCGGAGCTGCTGATCGTGCGCACGGCGCGATCACCTGCCAATGCAAGAAACGGCGCCGGATCGTCCACCGAAAACGTCAGCTGCGGCGTCCGATAGTGCATGGGGATCGTGATTCTTGGATGCAGCCGATCCATAATCGCCGTCGCCTGTTCGGCGTCCAGCGTAAACGTACCGCCAACCGGCGCAAACAACACGTCCACCCTTCCCAGCCAATGGTAGAACGCCTCGTCCGGCATCTCTCCGAGATCCCCCAGATGGCAGACGCGCAGCCCATCCATTTCGATCAGAAACACCAGATTCGATCCCCGCTTTGCGCCCTTGACCTCGTCATGCCAGGTCGGGTATCCGTAAATCCGTATTCCCTTGACCTCATGCGCACCGCGCGTCTGGATGACGACCGGCGTACCCGCCGCCGCCTGAATATAATTATGATCGAAATGCGCATGACTGATGGTAAGAATATCGGCGGCAATATCATGCAGATCATATCCGGTGCTGTGATCGCAGGGATCCGTTAACAGCTTTACTCCATTCTTGGCGGTCAGTAAAAAGCAGGAATGTCCATAGTAGGTGATCTGCATCTTCGTCTATCCTTTCTGTTATTGATTTATTGTATGAAGAAGCCGCGCAGCGGCGTTCCCTACGCTGCCGCACTGCTGCAGCAACCCCGACCGCAGCGCGGGAGAAAGCGTTCCGCCCATGGTCAACAGTGCACGCTCCGCCGCGGGTTGCAGCGATGGGCGTGCCGTCATACAGATTGCAAGCCAGACAGCGCGCTGCACCGATGCGTCCTTTGGTACGCCCGTCCGAGGCTTTCGCGCCAGCGCCATCATGCGGTTTTGCGCATAATTTCCCCCGTCCTCCGGCGGATACGGCAGCAAGCGCACAACGGCTTCAACGGCCGCGTCATAAAAAGCATCCGTCAGCGCAAACAGCAGCCAACCGTCCTTCTCCCAAGTCCGATCGACAAGCGGTGCGTTCAGCACGTTTGGAAACGTCAGCCCCGCTTTGCCGCCGCTGCGCTTTGCAGGATCTCCCGCGCCGTCTCCCACATAGCAGCTTGCCGCCGCCGCGCGGGGACACAGACAAATCTGCTCTGGCAGAAAGCCGCCGCCGTGCTCGTTCAAGCCGGCGCAAAGCGCTTCTCTTACTGCTTTTACAAGAGCAATTTCCATTTTTTTAGTCTAGCGCCGAAGCCAAAAGATGTCAATGCGCGCCTGTGGAAAAAGTGAAAATTCTTCCCGAAACACGCACGCCGCGCATAAATATGCTATACTGAATCATTCTATAGCGACATGGAGGAACGACGCGTGATCTCAAAAAAGCTGCATTATGCGGTCACGATTCGCATTTACGGAAAAGAGAAGTGCTTCGGCCCCGGCGTTGCGGAGCTTCTAGAGCGCGTGGACGAAAAGCACTCTCTCCGTCAAGCGACCATGGATATGCAGATGGCGTACAGCAAAGCATGGAAAATGCTCAAAACCGCCGAGGAAAATTTGGGATTTCCGCTGTTATGCTCCACCACGGGCGGCAAGGGCGGCGGCGGCGCGGCGCTGACAGACGAAGCGCGACGCTTTCTTGCTGCTTTTCGCCGGTTTGAAGACGCCGTTTGCGGGTATGCCGACGAAGCCTTTGTCGAGATCATGGGATAACAGGAGGTTCTATGGAATTTACCAAGGTACACGGACTTGGAAACGATTTTATCGTATTGGACGGAAGAAGCGGCGGTGCGCGCGACTACAATGCGCTCGCTTCGCCCTTGTGTCATCGTCAGACCGGCATCGGCGCCGACGGACTTTTGATCGTGCTGGATTCCGACCTCGCCGACATTCGCATGCGCATTGTCAATTCTGACGGCAGCGAGGCGGAGATGTGCGGCAACGGCGTCCGCTGTTTTGCAAAGTATGTTTACGAACGTGGCATCGTTACGCACTCACCCTTTTCCATCGAGACGCTTGCAGGCGTCATGCGCCCAGATATTCTCTTGGAAAATGGCGCCGTGACCGGTGTGCGCGTGGATATGGGGGAGCCGTTTCTTGAATGCCGCCAAATCCCCGTCGAGGGCGAGGGCCGCTGCATCGACCGCGAAATGACGGTGCTGGGGCAGCGCATCCGCTACACCTCCGTTCTGGTTGGCGTACCGCATACGGCGGTCTTTGTGGACGATCTTTCCGACGTGGATATTGCCGCGCTCGGAAACGCCATTGAGCACGCGCCGATATTTCCGCGGCGCACCAACGTCAACTTTGCCCATGTGCTGGACGATCATACCATCGAAATGCGCACCTGGGAGCGCGGGTGCGGGCGAACGCTTGCCTGCGGCACCGGCGCGTGCAGCACGGCGGTCGCCTGTGTGCTGAACGGAAAAACCGGCAGGAGCGTAGACGTCAGCATCGAGCTTGGAACGCTGCACATCGACTGGTCAGAAAACAACCACGTCTACATGACAGGCCCGGCACAGATCGTCTTTACAGGAAGCATCGACGTCTGACGCAAGCCCTTTCTTTCGCAAAGCGCAGCCGCGGAATAATTTATTTGACAAAGTTATATTCTTATGCTATACTACGCTTTGCACGTCGCGGGGTAGAGCAGTTGGTAGCTCGTCGGGCTCATAACCCGGAGGTCGTTGGTTCAAGTCCATCCCCCGCAACCAAATCAGTTACCGCTATTGATACAATATCAATGGCGGTAACTTCTTTTTATACCCCAAAATCGGCATGAAAAAGGATATTCTCCATGGTTTAAGTCCTGCCCAGCCATACTTTAGAAGGCTCGCGGCGGGAATATTGGGTTGCTCACGGTTTTCAGCAAGGGCATAGGCATTTTATAATCGTTAAATATATATATCGTTAAATTATAATAATATTATATCTTATATTCTTAAAGACTCGATGCGAGATGCTTTATTCCCCTCCATCGAGCCGTTTCTTCATATTCAAACCTAAGGGACAAAAAGGACAGAAAGGACATTACCCCTGCCGTTACAGCAGTTCGGTAATGTCCTTCCCATCTTTGAAGTGAAATACTACACGCTCATCGGCATAGACGGTCACCCGGTCGATAGCGGCATTCCACAACTTTTCATTGAATGTGATTGGCAGCGTATCCAGCTCGGTCAGTTCAAACAGCATACCGCC
>CAZWUK010000041.1:210-20522 GCA_964636685.1 uncultured Oscillospiraceae bacterium | reverse complement strand
TTCGCCGTGCATACGGTGTATTGGAATCCCAATTCAGGAAATACTATGAAACGGCCTCGAACATGCGCGGCGTAACCGGCGACAACATGCTGGCATTGCTGGAGAAGCGCCTCGACAACGTTTGCTACCGCCTGTGCTTTGGCGATTCCCGCCCGATGGCGCGCCAGATCGTGACCCATGGCCACGTGCGTGTCAACGGCAAGAAGGTGGATATCTGCTCCTACCAGGTAAAGGTTGGCGACGTGATCACCATCAAGGAGAAGACCGGCGAGAACGAGTACTTCAAGACGCTGAAGGAACAGGGCGCTGCGCGCACGATTCCGCGGTGGCTGGAGCTGGACGCAGAGAAGCTGACCGGTAAGGTCGTTGCGCTTCCGGAGCGTGAGGATATCGACTTGACGATTGAAGAGCATCTCATCGTTGAGTACTACTCCAGGTAAGCTGTAAAGCTTAGTAAAACCAACAATAACCGAAGGAGGGTATGACATGATAGAGATCGAAAAGCCCAAACTCGAAGGCGTCGAAATGACGGAAAGCTACGGCAAGTTCGTTGTGGAGCCGCTTGAGCGTGGATTCGGTACGACGCTTGGCAACTCCATGCGCCGGGTTCTCTTGTCCAGCCTGCCGGGTGTTGCGGCAACGTCGGTGAAGATCGATGGCGTCCTGCATGAGTTTTCGACGATCGAGGGCGTCAAGGAAGACGTAACCGAGATCGTGCTGAACCTGAAGGAGATCTGCTGCAAGCTGCATTGCGATGAACCGAAAAAGGTAATCATCGATGCGGTCGGGGAATGCGAAGTAACCGCGGGCGACATCCTTCCGGATGCGGACGTGGAGATTATCAACCCTGAGCTGCACATTGCAACGGTAGACAAGGGCGGCAAGCTCCATATGGAAATCATGATGGAGCACGGCAGAGGATATGTCCCATCGGAACGCAACAAGCGCTCTGACATGCCGATCGGTGAGATCGCGCTGGATTCCATCTATACGCCGATTACGAAAGTGAACTTCACCGTGGAAAACACGCGTGTTGGGCAGATCACCGACTTCGACAAGCTCACGCTGGAGATCTGGACAGATGGCAGCATTAAGCCGGACGAGGCGGCAAGTCTCGCGGCAAAGATACTCACCGAGCATCTGATGCTGTTCATCAATCTGACAGATCATGTGCATGGCGTTGAGATCCTTGTGGAGAAGGAGGAGAGCAAGAAGGAGAAGATTCTCGAAATGAACATCGAAGATCTGGACCTTTCCGTGCGTTCCTACAACTGCCTCAAGCGCGCCGGCATCAACACCGTAGAGGAGCTGGTGCAGCGTGATGAAGAGGAAATGATGAAGGTGCGCAACCTCGGACGAAAGTCCCTGGAGGAAGTGCAGCAAAAATTGAGTGCGTTGGGACTGTCCCTTCGCACGAGCGAAGAATAAAGGGAGGAAGCACAATGGCAAACCGGAAACTTGGCAAGCCCTCTGACCAGCGTGTTGCAATGCTGCGCAACCTCACGACCGCGCTCATTTGGAACGGTAAGATCATTACCACCGAAGCGCGCGCCAAGGAAGTGCGCTCCATTGCGGAAAAGCTGATTACGCTCGCCGTCAGCGAATATAAGAACAGCGATACCGTTGAAAAGGAAACCCGCAACGAGAAGCAGCAGATCGTCAAGGTCGAGAAGACCGTCGATCGCCCTTCAAAGCTTCATGCACGTCGCCAGCTTCTGGCGTATCTGTATGACGTACCGGAAACGAAATCCAAGAAGGAGTCCAAATCCGAGTACACCGAGCGCACGAAGGACAAGGCGTATCCCGTCGTGGAGAAGCTTTTCCGCGATCTGGCTCCGAAGTATGACAAGCGCAACGAAGAAACCGGCAAGGGTGGATACACGCGCATGTATAAGCTTGGCGCACGTCGCGGCGATGCGGCTGAAATGGCCGTTCTTGAACTGGTCTAAACGAAATTCGATAAAGAAGAGGGCTTCGGCTCTCTTCTTTTTACGTGGCGCCGCTATTTCACAGAGTGTTTTCTTTCATTCGATCGGTTCTTGTGATATACTCGAAATCGAAAGGGAAATACAAACATGAAACATTTGTTCGACTGGAAGCGAATACTTTGTGTTAGCTGTGCCGTTTTTATGGCGTCGCTTTTTTCAGCGTGCTCCATGCTGACATTTCAGCAGACCGGGAAAGAGACGGTGTATATCAATGAAGTTGTCTCCAGTAATAAACAATCCTTTGTCGATGAAGTGATCGGGACGCCCGATTGGATCGAATTGTTCAACAGCTCCGATCAGGAAATCGATCTATCTGGCTGGGGATTGTCGGATAACATGAAGAATTTCCATAAATTTGTTTTTCCGGAGGGCACTGTCATTGCGCCAGGCGCCTATATTATGGTGTATGCCGCAGATGATCCCGGCGAGGTTGCCGAAGGGCGCTTTTGCGCCGGTTTCGGACTTTCGAAAAGCGGAGATTACCTGTTTTTGACCGATAAGTACTATAATCTGATCCAGCAGATGGAGATTCCCTATCTGATTACGGATGTTTCTTACGCAAGAAAAGCCGACGCGACCTATGGCTACTGCGCTTCTACAACGCCCGGCAGTCAGAATACGACGGATATACTGGATACGTTGAGCGGAATGTTCAACAGTCAGGATCTTACCGCGCTTGCAATCACGGAGGTGATGCCTGTCAATCCGGACGGCGCGGGTTGGGCGGAGCTTTATAACACCGGGACGCAGGCCATTCGGCTGGAAAACTACTATCTTTCCGATACAGAGTCGAACTTAATGCGCTGGCAGCTACCGGCGGCAACGCTGGAAGCGGGCGCTTATACGCTGATCTATCTTTCCGGCGATGAGAAAAATGAGAACGGCATCCACGCGCCGTTTAAACTGGGATCAGAAGACAGCTGCCTTATTTTGACCGACATCACCGGTACGGTGCGTACAAAGCTTCAGTGGGAGCTTGGAATTCCCGGCGGGATCAGCGTTGTTGCCGGCAAAGACGATACGGCGACCTACTGCGCTTTTCCAACGCCGGGAGCTGCCAACGCAACAAACGTGTTCCAGTCGCTGATGATGAGCGATATGGATGCGAGCGACCCCGTGCGTATCAACGAGGTGCTGCGCAGCAATCAGTACAGCGTCATTGACACCGACGGCGACCGCGAAGAATGGGTGGAGCTATACAATTCCTCCGCAAGCGCCGTTTCGCTGCAAGGTTACTTTCTTTCGGACAATCCGGACAATCTGTTCAAATGGGCGTTGCCGGATATCGTGATCCCGGCGGGTGGTTATCAGCTTGTGTTCCTGTCCGGCAAGGATCGAACAGAGGGAGAGCTGCATGCCTCCTTCGGTCTTGCGGACGACGAAAATACGTTGTATCTGATGAATGCAAATGGGATGCGGGTGGACAACATGCCACTGTCCGGCGTGATCGGGAGCAATGTTTCGGTTGGTCGTGACGGTGATGGGAATCTTCGATATTACGCACAGCCGACGCCGGGAAGCAAAAACGCATACGGATTTGAAACAGCCGATTCCATCGGCTTTTTCAATAAGCGGAGCGTTTTCATCAGCGAGGTGTCCGCCGTTGCGGCGGCAAAAAGCGGGAAGCGCGACTGGATTGAATTGTATAACGGCAGCGACGCCGAGATGGATCTCTCCGGCTGGTATCTTTCGGATGACGAAAGCAATCCGACGCTATGGCAAATTCCCGCCATGACGATCGGAGCGAAGCAATATGCGGTGATTGAGGCGTCGTCGCGCGCTTCGGAACAAAACGGGCAGACGGCCGCCTTCGGAATATCGCCGTCGGGCGAAACGCTGTTGCTTTCTGATCCGGAAGGGAACGTTGTGGACCGTTTCTCCACGGGGACGCTGACGCCGGAGCGTACCGCCGGCCGCTTGATAGACGACGCAACCGTTGCGCGTGTGTTTTTTACCACGCCCACGATGGGCGAAGCAAATTCAGAGAGCAGTCTGGCGGGCTATGCCTCGCAGCCGATCTTTTCAGAAGCCGAGCTTTATCACACCGCACCGTTTCAATTGAGCATGCGGTGCGCCGCCGGAGAGGACGCCGCGATCTATTACACGCTGGACGGCAGCGTACCCGGCAGCGGCTCCCAGCGCTACACGGCGCCGCTGACAATCGATAAAAATACCGTACTGCGCGCGGTAGCGTATCGGGACGGTCTGCTGGAAAGCGAGATTACCACTGCAACTTATATTTTCGAGCAACCGCACAAGATCCCCGTGGTGTGTATTGCGACGGAGCCGGAGAAGATCAAGAAAATCTATTCGGCGGATTCCTTTGCCGACAAGATCGAATATTCGGGGGTATTGAGCTACTATGAGACAGACGGCTCGCTGGGGGTGACGTTCCCTGCCGGCATTAAGCCGAAGGGCGCCGGAACGCTCGTCTACCGCCAAAAGTCGCTGGGGATTCATTTGCGCGCGGCATACGGGCAGTCCAGCGTATCCTATCCGTTTTTTGAGAACTGTACGGCAAAGACATTCTCGTCGCTGGTTCTGCGAAATGGCGGACAGGACCGGAGCAATGCGCGCATCCGCGATTCGTTTTTTTCGCGCGCAGCCATTGGGAGCAATTTGGACTATGCCGCAACACAGCCTGTCGCCGTCTATGTCAACGGTGAATATTACGGACTGTATGATTTCAATGAAGATCTCAACAAGGATTATCTGGTGAACCATTATCAGGTAGCCGAGGACACGGTCGAAACCATACGAAGAAACTCCTTTGCACTGGACGGATCCAACCGCGACTTTTTGCGTGTGCGCGATTATGCGCTTAACCGCGATCTATCCGACGACAGTGTGTTTCAAGAGTTTTCACAGTGGGTGGACGTCGCCTACTTTACGGATTACATGATTACACAGACCTATTTTGTCAATTCGGATATGTTCAACCAAAAGTATTGGCATACCAACGACAACAAGGTGAAATGGCGTCCAATCTATTACGATTTGGACTTTGGCTTAACCAGCTCCAAAAGGGATATGATCGCGCAATATTTCAATGTCAACGGCGTTCCGTCGGCAGACGGGTCGCTGACCTACATGGATATCTACATCGGCTTGCGAAAAAATGCCGGGTGGCGCAAAATGGCGGCGGAGCGATATGTGGAGCTGATTTGTACGCAGTTTGCGCCGGATCGGCTGATCGGCATTCTGGATGCGATGCAGGCGGAGATTGCAGACGAAATACCACGGCAGATTGCGCGATGGAACACGCCGGATTCGGTTGCAAAATGGGAGTCGGAGATCGAGTTTATGCGGGAAGTGATCCGAAGACGTCCGGAAAACTCGCTGGAGCAGGTCAAAAGGTTTTTTGATGTGACGCAGACGGATATCGATACCTGGGTTGCAAAATATACAAAGACATCGTAACAAACACGGTCATCCAACAAGAGAATGCTTGCGGATGACCGTGTCTTGCCGTCAGAGCCGTGCAATCAGGGAGGCAGAGATCTCATAGGCGGTCTTTTGCGCGATTGTCCCGTCCGGGAAGCGCTTTTGATAGCCACGGCTTTGAAAGCGGCCTTCGATATGCACGCAGTCGCCGGTTAAAAAATCGCAGGCTTGCACCGCGTTTCGTCCCCAGACGATGACCGGCAGATAATCGGTCTTGCCGTACGGCCGGTTGACGGCGATCAAAAGATCCGTAATCTCGCGCGAGAGCGGCGTCTTGCGATAGAACGGCGGTTTACAGAGATAGCCGGTCAGCGCCGCCTCATTCTGCGGAAGAGCAGCATCCTCCGCGGGATAAAGCCGCTGCGCATAGGCGGTGATGTGCAGATGACTCGCGCCGCCGTCATAGCGGCTGTAGGCACGCACCTGCCCTGTGAGCGTGACAGATACGCCGGGGCGGCAAAACCGACCGACAACGCGCTCCGCGGCGGTAACGGGCAGAAGGTCGCTGACGCCGCTTTTTCGCGGAACCGAGAGAAGAAAAGAGAAAAAAGTTTCACCATAACAGCCGTGGCTTTCTTCGAGATCCGATGCAATGACCCCGGAAAGCAGCAGGCGGTTTTCCGACAGACCGTCCATCCTTGTCCTCCTTTGTTCGTGACGTTGATAAAATGTATTCCGGCAATCCCCCGCTTAGAAGCGGCGCAAAAGCTGTGAACGTTCATAGACGGAGGCGTTTTGGACAGTCTAGCAATATGATCTATCTTGTACTGTTTTTGTGCGGTGGGGCGTTGTATGTCTGCCTGGAATTCTTTTGGCGTGGGAGAAGCCATGCTTCCATGGCGATTGCCGGCGGGACGGTGCTGGCGCTGTTCTATGGCGTATTTACGCGCTGGGCGTATCAGTCCATGCTGCTTCGCAGCATCCTTGGCGCAGTATTGATTACGGCGGTCGAATTCATTGTGGGCGCGATTGTTAACGTGCGCATGGGACTTTGCGTTTGGGACTATTCGAGATTTAAGTGGAATCTGTACGGGCAGATCTGTTTACCCTATTCGCTGCTTTGGATTGTCGTATCCGCGCCCGCGCTGGCGATTGTGGATTTTATTTACAGTTTACAGCTTTCGTGATACAATCAACTAAATATAGTAAATAGGTGATAAACTTGCGGATATTGGGGATTGACCCGGGGTATGCCATACTCGGATACGGCATCGTGGAAACCGGGCAAACAAAGCTCGTACCGCTGGATTTCGGCGTGATCGAGACAAAGGTTCGCGTCCCGTTTCCGCAGCGGCTGGAGCAGCTGTATAACGGCACGAAGCAGCTGATCGAGCGGTATCAGCCGGATCTTGCGGTTTATGAGGAACTGTTTTTTTATCGGAACACCACCACGGCGATTGCCGTCGGCGCAGGCAGAGGGGTGTCGATCCTCGCCGCGCAGCAGGCGGGGCTGCCGCTATACGAATACACGCCCATGCAGATCAAGCTTGCCGTAACAGGCGACGGGCATGCCGATAAAAAAGCGGTGCAGCAGATGGTCAAGGTGCTGCTGGGGTTGTCCGCGGCGCCAAAGCCGGACGACGCGGCAGACGCATTGGCGGCTGCCATTTGCCATGGAAGCACCATCGGGCCCGCTGCGGAGGATTTTCGTATCAAATAGACGGAGGAAGACGCCTTGTACGCATACCTCAGGGGAATGGTGGACGATGTTTTGCCCGATCGAACGGTAATCGATTGCGGCGGCGTTGGATATGAGGTGTTCACCAGCACAAACACGCAGCGGCAGTTGACCGCGGGAAAAGTTGCCAAGCTCTATACCTATCTGCATCTTGCGGAGGGTGTGATGGCGCTGTACGGTTTTTTCAACACGGAGGAGCGCGAGATGTTTAAAAAACTCCTCTCCGTTTCTCGCATCGGGCCAAAGCTTGCCATGTCGGTGCTGTCGAGCATGACACCCGCAGATATTTGCGCGGCGGTGGTGACGGATAACGCGGCAGCCTTTGACCATGTTTCGGGCATGGGAAAAAAGACGGCGCAGCGGGTTATATTGGAGCTCAAGGAGCGCGTGCAGGAAGCTGCGCTGCGCGGAGGGATCCCAACGGCTGCCGGACAGGCGGCAGACGATGGCAACGCCATGCGCGCAGAGGCCGTGGCGGCGCTTGTGTCGCTGGGCTATGACGGACTTTCCGCGTCCCGCGCGGTCACGGCGATCGAGACTGCGGACTCCGTGGAGGAGCTTTTGAAGCAGGCGCTGAAAAGCCTTGCAAAAAATTAAGGAAGACTGATGGAAGAACGGCTGATTTCCTCCTCCATGCGCGAGGAGGATGCAAAAACCGAATATAGCCTAAGACCGCATTTCCTGAGCGAGTATATCGGACAGGATGCGGTCAAGGAGCACATGCGCATCTATATCGAGGCGGCAAAAAACCGCGGCGAATCGCTGGATCACGCGCTGTTTTACGGCCCGCCGGGACTGGGAAAAACCACGCTTGCCGGCATCATTGCCAACGAGATGGGCGTATCGCTGCGCGTCACAAGCGGCCCCGCAATCTCTCACGCGGGCGATCTTGCGGCGATCATGACAAACCTTGCCGCAGGCGACGTGCTGTTCATCGACGAGATCCACCGCCTGAATGCCAACGTCGAGGAGATCCTGTATCCTGCGATGGAGGACTATGCGCTGGATATCATCATTGGAAAAGGGCCGTCGGCTCGCAGCATCCGGCTCGATCTGCCGCGCTTTACGCTCATCGGCGCAACGACCCGTATGGGAATGCTCACAAGCCCCCTGCGCGACCGGTTCGGCATCAAGGAGCAATTGGAGCTGTACACACCGGAATCCTTACAAGAGATCGTCACACGAAGCGCCGATATTTTAAAGGTCAGGATCGATTCGGAGGGCGCCATCGAGATTGCGTCCCGATCGCGCGGAACGCCGCGTATTGCGAACCGGCTTTTGCGCAGGGTGCGCGATTTTGCGGAGGTGCGCAAGGAGGGGCGAATCGACCTAAACGCCGCAAGAGAGGGCTTAAACATGCTTGGCATCGACGAGCTGGGACTGGACGCGGTGGATCGCAGAATGCTGGAAACGATGATTGTCAAGTTCGCCGGACGCCCTGTGGGCTTAGACACCATTGCGGCGGCGACCGGCGAGGACGCCGGAACGATCGAGGATGTATACGAGCCGTTTTTGTTGCAGCTCGGGTTTATCGCAAGGACGCCGCGCGGGCGCATCGTAATGCCTGCCGGATATGCGCATCTTGGCTACACGCCGCAGGCGTAACGGAGGGAAATTGACATGAGAAAGAAAGAATACGAACGCCTGCTTGCCGAGCGGGAGGAACGAATCCGTCAGATGGAGCAGCACATTGCCTCGCTCAATCAGTCGCTGGACAATTACCATGCACGGGAGCGGCAAATCATTGACACGATGAGCCGCGCTTCCGTGGCGGCGGATCAGAAGCGCAGAGAGGCGGAGGAAGCCGCAAAGACAATCCGGCGCAACGCACAGCGGGAAGCGGACGATATTTTGGAGCATTCCCGCAACGAATGCCAGCGGATGGAGCTGGAGATCCAAAAAAAGACCGCCGCCTATGAGGATCGGCTGTCCGAATACAACAAGACCCTCAAGGTCGCAGCGGAAAAGGCAAAGTCCTACGCCAGGCAATTTGCAGCTGTCGCCGGTACGCTCAACATCAAGACGCCCAATCAGTATGTGCAGGATGTGGAACAAAACGATGCGCTTCCCGATGCAGAGGGCAGCCCGCAGAAGCTGATGCACAATATCTACAAGCTGGAAAATCGCGTTCTTCCGCAGTCGGTCGATCCCGACGCGCCGGAGGAAGCAGAAGAAGATCTCTTGGAGGCATGCCCGCAGGAGAATAAAGTGGAAACAGAGCAAGCGCCGGCCTTTGATTTTCTGAGCATCGGCATCGATCCGCAGGAATTTGGGTTCGATCCCAACCCGCCGGAAAAACAGACCGCCATCAAATCCGAGCAAAACGGTACGCCTGAGATGTACGCGCCTGTTCCGATGGAACCGCCCGTCAAACCCGTCCCCCTGGAAACACCGCAGCCGATGGAACCGCCGGAACCCGATTGGGACGCGGTGCCGCGCGTATCGCAATTTGTCGCGGATACCAACGACGACGAGGAGATCTCGCTCGATACATTATTGGATGAAATCATCAAAGCAGGAGAATAAACAGAATGGGTAAGAACAACAACGAAGGCTTTGTTACACAGATCGCGTCGCGCGCCGCGGATTTTCCGCAGTGGTATACCGATGTGATTCTCAAGACCGAAATGGTCGATTATTCCGACGTGCGCGGCTGCATGGTCATCAGACCCTACGGCTATCGCGTGTGGGAGCTGATCCAGTCGCTGCTTGACGCAAGATTTAAGGCGACCGGGCATGAAAACGCGTATTTTCCGCTGTTCATTCCCGAAAGCCTGCTCAAGAAGGAAGCCGAGCATGTGGAAGGCTTTGCGCCGGAGGTCGCGTGGGTCACGCACGGCGGCGAAGAATTGCTCACGGAGCGCCTTTGCGTGCGCCCGACCTCCGAGACGATCATTTGCTCCATGTACAGCCGCTGGATCCAATCCTACCGCGACCTGCCGCTCAAGCTCAACCAGTGGTGCAACGTTGTCCGCTGGGAGAAGAACACGCGCCCGTTCCTGCGCACAAGCGAATTTTTGTGGCAGGAGGGTCATACGGCGCACGCAACGTTTGATGAAGCGCAGCAGGAAACGATGCAGCAGCTGGAAACCTATCGCGATTTTATGGAAAACGATCTTGCCATCCCCGTGATCTGCGGACGCAAGAGCGAGAAGGAAAAATTTGCCGGCGCTTACGCGACCTATACGCTGGAAGCCATGATGCAGGACGGCAAGGCGCTGCAAATGGGTACCTCCCACAATCTGGCGGATCATTTTGCCAAGGCGTATGAGATCAGCTATCTGTCCAAGGAGGGCAAGCTCGAGCCCTGCTATACGACCAGCTGGGGCGTGTCCACCCGTATGATCGGCGGTTTGATTATGGTGCACGGCGACGATCGCGGGCTTGTCATGCCGCCGCATGTCGCGCCCATTCAAGTGGTTATCCTGCCCATTGCCATGCACAAGGAAGGCGTGCTCGAAAAGGCAAACGAACTGCGCGATACGCTGAAAAACGCAGGCATCCGCGTGCAGCTTGACGACCGTGAGCAGAGCGCGGGATGGAAATTTAACGAGTGGGAGATGAAGGGCGTTCCCGTTCGCATCGAGGTCGGTCCCCGCGACATCGAAAACGGCGTCGTGGTCGCCGTACGCAGAGATACGCTGGAAAAGCAGACCCTGCCCATGGAAAATCTTGCCGATACGCTCAAGGCGCTGCTGGAGGACGTGCATCACGGCATGTTCCAAAAGGCGCTTCAGATCCGAGAGAGCAGAACGGTGGACGCTACGACCTTTGACGAATTGAACGCGGGCGTTCAAAACGGCTTTGTCCGTGTCAACTGGTGCGGCGATCGGGAGTGCGAAGACGCGATCAAGGCAAAGACCGGCGCAACCACGCGCTGCATGCCGCTTGGCGCATCCGAGCCCGACCTTGACGCTGTCTGCCCCCACTGCGGCAAGAAGGCGACGACCAAGATCTATTTTGCCAAGGCATATTAAGACATTTTTGGAAAATGTTGCATTCCTGTCTTTTACGGGGCACATTTTCAGGATACAATGACAAGGAAGGAATCTTACCGCCGGGATGGTGATAGGATCCACACAGTAAGAACAGGGGGATGTTAGCATGGATCAACGGAATATCCGGAAACTGATTCTCATTCTCAGCGCTGCCATTGTTTCTTTTCTTGTCACATGGCTCTGCCGTGTTGACATTGATTCGATTACGCTGGCAAACGGCAATCCTGCGGGCGCGTACATCAATCTCGGAGACATCGTAATCTATATCGGCGTATTCGTGGTCGGTGGGCCGTGGATGGCGCTTGCCTGCGCGGTGGGCTCGCTGTTTGCGGATATTGCGGTCGGCAGCCCGCAGTATATCGTAGGCTCCATGCTGATTAAAGCCGGTATGGCGCTGTTCCTCGGACGGTATTCCAAGCACTGCGACACCTGGAAAAGGGCGCTTGTGGTCGCTGCGATTGCGGAGAGCATCATGGTGCTGGGGTACTTTGTATTCAACCTTGTCATTCGTACACAGCCGGTCATGGCGTTCCATGAGATCGGATACGATCTGCTGCAGGGCGTCGTATGCGGCGCCATCGGCATGGTGCTTTTGCGATTGATGCCAAAGCTTCACCTGCGCGGACTGTCGGATCACGATGACACCGTGGTTCCCGTGAGCAGGGTGCGCTGATGCGGTGCACCGTACTCGGGAAATATGGGCCGTTTCCGCAGCCGGGCGGCGCGACCAGCGGCTATTTTATCGAAAGCGGGGAAACGCGCGTCGTTTGCGATCTGGGCAGCGGCACGTTTTCCCGTCTTGCGGGTCTCGTGGATATCGATCGTATTGACGCGGTGTTTTTATCCCATCTGCATTTTGACCACTGCGCGGATATGCAGATATTGCGCTATGCGCTGGAGAACCGAATCAAACGAGGATTGTATCGGGGACGGCTTGTCGTGTATGCACCGGAACAGCCCAAAGAGTACCGCGCGCTGCTCAAGCCGGATGTGTTTGAGGTGCGATCCATGCACCATGGCGAGACGGTTGCGGTCGGAGACTTGACGGCAACCTTTTTCTCCGTGCGCCATCCGGTGGAGACATTTGCGCTCGACATCCGCGACCAAGATGGAAAGCGCCTTTTTTACACGGGCGATACGGGATGGTTCGACGAGCTTCCGGTCTATGCGTCGGGCGCGGACGCACTGCTTGCCGACGCCTGCTTTCTTGCCGCGCAGGATACCGGAAAAGAACTGCCGCATTTGACCACGGTGCAGGCGTCTGGGCTTGCAGCAGAGGCGGGCGTCAAGCATTTGTACTGTACGCACGTGAGCGGCGCGGGAACGGCTGACAGCGAGATAGAAAAAGAGATTGACTTTACCCCGGCGACGGTGGTACAAGAAATGGGGAAATACCTCGTATAAAAGGTTTATCATAACATCATATACATGGAGGAACGAACTATGGCAAAGAAAACGATCGAAGACATCAACGTTACCGGTAAGCGCGTCCTGGTACGCGTGGATTTTAACGTACCTCTGACGGAGGACGGACAGGTTGCCGACGATAAGCGTATCGTCGCGGCGCTGCCCACCATCAAGTACCTGCTTGACCACAAGGCAAAGGTCATCCTTTGCTCGCATCTGGGTCGTCCCAAGGGCGCGCCCGATCCCAAGTATTCGCTGGCGCCGGTCGGCGCACGGCTCTCCGAGCTGCTGCCGGAGACGAAGATCTGGTTTGCCGATGATACCATCGGCGAGTCCGCAAAGACCGCCATCGACGATATGGAAGACGGCGAGATCGTCCTGCTGGAGAACGTCCGCTTCTATAAAGAAGAGACGGACAACGATCCCGAATTTGCCAAGAAGCTTGCCGCGCTTGCGGACGTCTATGTTTCCGACGCATTTGGCACGGTGCATCGTGCGCATGCTTCCACGGCGGGCGTTGCGAGCTACTTGCCCGCAGTTGCCGGCTTTTTGATCGGCAAGGAGCTGGGCGTGATGGGCAAGGCTCTGGAAAACCCCGAGCGTCCGTTTGTGGCCATCCTCGGCGGCGCAAAGGTCTCCGATAAGATCGGCGTCATCAAAAACCTGCTTTCCAAGTGCGACAGCCTGATTATCGGCGGCGGCATGGCTTACACCTTCCTCAAGGCGCAGGGCTATGAGATCGGCAAATCCCTGCTGGATGCGGACAGCATCGATCTGGCAAAAGAGCTGATGGCAGAAGCCAAGGCAAAGGGCGTCAACCTCCTGCTGCCCGTGGATACGGTCGTTGCAGACAAGTTTGAAGCCGACGCCAACAAGATGACCGTGGACTCCGACAAGATCCCGGCCGACTGGGAAGGCATGGATATCGGCGAGAAGACCGTCGCGCTGTTCTCCAAGGTCATTGTGGAAGCAAAGACCGTCATTTGGAACGGCCCCATGGGTGTGTTTGAATTTCCGGCGTTTGCCGAGGGCACCAAGAAGATCGCAGAAGCCTGCGCAAACTGCAAGGGCACCACGATCATCGGCGGCGGCGATTCCGCATCTGCCGTCAAGAAGCTCGGCTATGCCGACAAGATGACCCACATCTCCACCGGCGGCGGCGCGTCGCTGGAGTTCCTCGAAGGCAAGACCCTGCCCGGCGTTGCGGTTCTGAACGACAAGTAATCGGAGGATATACCAATGAGAAAACCCATTATTGCAGGTAACTGGAAAATGAACATGACCCCCGCGGAAGCGGAGGATCTGATTGTGGCGCTTTTGCCGCTGGTCAAGGATGCAAAGTGCGACGTGGTCGTTTGCCCGCCGTATATCGACATTCCCAGCGTCGCAAAGCTTTTGCAGGGCAGCAACATCCATCTGGGCTGCCAGTCCATTCATTGGGCGGAAAAAGGCGCGTTCACGGGTGAAATCTCCGCGAACATGCTCAAGGCGTTTGGCGTGGAGTATGCCATCGTCGGACACAGCGAGCGTCGCCAGTATTTCGGTGAGACGGACGAAACCGTCAACCAGCGCACAAAAGCGGCGATTGCCGCAGGCATTACGCCCATCATCTGCGTTGGCGAATCGCTGGAACAGCGCGAGAGCGGCGTAACGGATACCATCGTTTCCAAGCAGACCGTGGCAGCGCTTGCCGGCATCGACAAGGCGGACGTGGAAGCGCTGGTCGTCGCCTATGAGCCCATCTGGGCAATCGGCACGGGCAAAACCGCCACGAGCGAAGACGCCAACACCACCATCGGCGTCATCCGCAACGCGATTGCGGGCGTCTATGGCAAAGAGACGGCGGACAAGGTTCGCATCCAGTACGGCGGAAGCATGAATCCGAAGAACGCCACCGAGCTGATGGCAATGCCGGAGATCGACGGCGGTCTGATCGGCGGCGCGTCCCTGAAGCCGGAGGACTTCTCCAAGGTGGTTCATTTCTAATGAAACCGATCACAGCATTGATGATCCTCGACGGCTTCGGCTGCTCGCAGGACAAGGAAGGCAATGCCATAAAGACCGACGGCGCAAAGAACATCTCCGCGCTGTGGGAAAAATATGCGCATACCACACTGCAAGCCAGCGGTATGGCGGTGGGTCTGCCCGAAGGACAGATGGGCAATTCCGAGGTCGGTCATATCAATATCGGCGCAGGAAGAATTGTCTATCAGGAATTTACCCGCATTTCCAAGTCGATCACCGATGGGGACTTCTTCCAAAATGAAGCCTTCCTCGGCGCGATGGAAAACTGCAAAAAGCACGATTCCTCGCTGCATCTGTTCGGGCTTTGCTCCGACGGCGGCGTACACAGCCACTTGACGCACCTGTATGCGCTGGTGCAGATGGCAAAGGACAACGGACTCAAAAAGGTCTATGTCCATTGCTTCATGGATGGACGCGACGTGCCGCCCTCCTCCGGCAAGGATTTTATCCTGCAGGTGGAGGAACAGCTCAAAGCCATCGGCTGCGGCGAGATTGCAACGGTCATGGGCAGATACTATGTCATGGATCGCGACAACCGGTTCGAGCGTGTGGAAAAGGCCTATCAGGCGCTGACCTACGGCGAGGGCGTTACGGCGTCCTCTGCCGCCGAGGCGATGCAGCAAAGCTACGACAAGGGCGAGACGGACGAATTTGTATTGCCCACGGTCGTGCTGAAAAACGGCAAGCCGACGGCGACTGTTTCAGAAAACGACAGCGTGATCTTCTACAACTTCCGCCCGGATCGTGCGCGTGAGATTACGCGCGCCTATATCTATCCGGATTTTGATGGATTTTCGCGTAAGGGCGGCTATTTCCCGCTGTATTACGTCTGCATGACGCAGTACGACAAGACGTTTGGCGATCGGGTGCATGTCGCCTTCAAGCCGGTGTCCTTGGACAATACGCTCGGGCAGTATCTGGCAGCCTGCGGCAAAACGCAGCTGCGCATTGCAGAGACGGAAAAGTACGCGCACGTCACCTTCTTTTTCAACGGCGGCGTCGAAGCTGCCAACGAAAATGAAGACCGCTGCCTGATCCCTTCCCCAAAGGTCGCAACCTACGATTTGCAGCCCGAGATGAGCGCATATCAGGTAGCCGACCAGGCGGTGGAACGCATCGAGAGCGGCAAGTACGACGTGGTGATCTTAAACTTTGCAAACCCCGACATGGTCGGTCACACGGGCGTGATGGAAGCGGCGGTCAAAGCCGTGCATACCGTGGATGCGTGCGCGCAAAAGGTCGTGGACGCCATCCTCAAGACCGGCGGCTGCTGCATCATCACCGCGGATCACGGCAACTGCGAGCAGATGTGGGACAAGGCGGAGAATGTGCCGTTTACCGCGCACACGACAAACCCTGTTCCGTGTATTCTGGTGCTGGACAACCATCAAGGCGTCACGCTGCGCGAAGGCGGCAGACTCTGCGATCTGGCGCCGACGCTTTTGGAGCTGGCCGGTCTGCCCGTTCCGCCGGAAATGACCGGAAAATCACTGCTGAAGTACTGAGAAAAGGCAAAAACACGGGATTTTTGCTTGCAATGGGCATTATGCCATGATATAATGCCCATTGCAGTCATTATTGGAGGAATATCGATGAACACTCTTTCGACTATCATTACGATCGCGCTTGTGGTCGTTTCCATCCTTCTGGTTGTGGTAGTGCTGATGCAAAAGTCCAAGAGCGCAGGCATGGGTTCCGCTTTCGGCGGAGATACCCAGTCCTTCACCGCAAAGGGCAAAGCAGCCAGCCGTGAAGCCAAGCTCCAGAAGCTGACGATCATTTTGGGATGCGCGCTGGGTGTGCTTGCTATTGTGCTGGCCGTCATTCAGTAATTCGCTTCAGACGAAAAGAGTAACGACGCTCCGATTGGTGCGCCGTTATTTTTTTGCCGCGGGACGGGCATAACAATAGCGAATAAGCAATGGAAAGGAAGTCCCTATGGAAAAGAAATTGAATCAGGAAAAAATAACGGAGGTACTGCGCGAGGCGGGAAGACCGCTTGCCGCAGAATCCATCATAGAATTACTGGAGGATGAAGATCCGGAGCAAATCCGCTTGGCGATCGAAGAAATGGAGGAGGCGCTGGAACTGTTGCCCACGAGAAAAGCAAAGCTTGCGCTTCCCGAGCAGGTTGGTCTTTTGCGCGGAAGAATGCAGGGGAACGCGCGCGGATACGGCTTTGTGATCCCGGAGGACGGTTCGCAGGATCTGTATATTGCAGCAGAAGCCATGCACGGCGCCATGCACGGCGATACCGTGTACGCAAAGCCCGTGGCGCAGCGCTACGGCAACAGCGACCGCGTGGAGGGCGAAGTGATCGCCGTCATCTGCCGCAAATATCGCACGGTCGTGGGCACGTATCTTTCCGGCTATGTTGTGCCGGATGAGAGACGCATCTCCTGCGATTTGCTGGTGCAAAAGGGCGGCAAGAGCGTGCCGCAGGGCGTCAAGGTCGTTGCAAAGATCACGGCGTATCCAGATGGGAGAAAGCCGCTTGCCGGCGTTGTGACCGAGGTGCTCGGAAAGCCCGGCGATCAGGGCGTGGACGTCATGTCCGTGATCCGTCGCCTGGGAATCCGCGAGACGTTTCCAAGGCAGGTCATCGACGAAGCCGCGGCAATGCCGCGCGTGGTGACTGACGAGGAGATCGCGGGACGCGAGGATTGGCGCGACCGTCAGGTAGTGACCATTGACGGCAGAGACAGCAAGGATTTTGACGACGCGGTTTCGATTGAACGGCTGAAAAACGGCAATTGGGTGCTGGGCGTTCATATCGCCGACGTCACCCAGTATGTGAAAAAAGGCGCGCCGCTCGACAAGGAAGCGCGCATTCGCGGCACGAGCGTCTACTTTGCAGACAGAGTGATTCCCATGCTGCCGGAGCAGCTCTCCAACGGCATTTGTTCGCTCAACGAGGGCGTCAACCGCCTGACGCTCTCCTGCGTTATGGAGGTCAATTCAGAGGGGCGTGTGGTGTCGCACCGCATCGTGGAGACGGTCATTCGTTCATTGCATCGGCTGGTGTATGACGATGTTTCCGCGCTGCTTGCCGGCGATGAAGCGCAGCTGCAAAAATACAGCGACATCGCACCCATGCTGCGGGAATTGGAAGCGCTGCAAAAGGTACTGTATCAAAAACGGATGGCACGCGGCAGCATCGATTTTGAGCTTGCCGAGAGCAACATCGTACTCAACGAACAGGGGCAGGCGGTCGATCTCAAGAAGGCAGAGCGCGGCATTGCCAACCGCATCATTGAGGAATGTATGCTTCTTGCCAACGAGACGGTCGCCGCGCACATGAATCAGGCAAAGCTTCCCTATATCTATCGCGTGCACGAAACGCCCGACCCGGAGAAGATGCGCGAGCTGAATGTCTTTTTACACAGCCTCGGCTACGGCATGGCGCTCAATGGCGCTGTACGCCCCGCCGTGCTGCAAAAGGCGGTGGAATCGAGTAAAGGCAGTGAAGAAGAAGCGATCGTCGGCAGGCTGATTCTGCGGTCGATGCAAAAGGCACGCTACTGCGAAGAATGTCTCGGACATTTCGGACTTGCCTGCCGCAATTATACGCATTTTACGTCGCCGATTCGCCGTTATCCCGATCTTGTCGGGCATCGGATCCTCAAGCAGATGCTGCATGGCGCGCTGGATATTCGCCAGCAAAAGCGCTGGCAGATCCTGCTGCCGGAGATTGCCACGGAGACGAGCGAAAAAGAGCGCAGCGCCATGGAGGCAGAACGCGCCGTGGACGATCTGAAAAAGTGCGAATATATGGCGTCCAAGGTCGGAGAGGAGTATCACGGCGTGATCTCCGGGGTGCTGTCGTTTGGCATGTTTGTCGAGCTTTCCAACACGGCGGAGGGACTGGTGCGCATGCAGTCGCTCAACGATGATTACTATGAGCTGGATGAGAAAAACTATCGTCTGGTCGGTCGGCGAACGGGCAGGATCTATCGGCTTGGCGACCCGGTTACGGTGCGCGTTGCAGCTGTTGATCTTCCGACAACGAGTATTGACTTGGAGCTGAAAACCGATTATGATAATATAACTATATATAATTTGCAGAAGCCGCGCGACAAAGCGCCGGTTCGACCCAAAACCAACGCCGTGAGAAAGAAGGAACGTGGACATGCCCAAAAAGCAAGGCGTCAAAGTGCTCGCCCAAAACAAAAAGGCAAGACATGATTACTTTATCGAGCAGACGCTCGAATGCGGCATTGAGCTGACCGGTACGGAGGTAAAATCCATCCGCAACGGGCAGTTGAACCTGAAGGATTGCTATGCACAGGTAAAAAACGAGGAACTTCTGGTGATCGGGCTGCACGTGAGTCCCTATTTGCAAGGGAACATCTTTAACCATGATCCGTTTCGCACGCGTCGTCTACTGGCGCACAAGCATGAAATTCGCAAGCTTGGTCAACAGCAGCAGCAGGATGGTATGAGCCTGATTCCGCTGTCGGTTTATCTCAAGGATGGACTGGTGAAGGTTGAGATCGCAGTTGCAAAGGGCAAAAAACTATATGACAAGCGTCACTCGGCTGCCGAGCGGGACGCAGACCGAGAGATCGACCGAAAGATGAAGGAAATGAGAAGATGAGGCCGTTACCCTTTAGTAAAGAACAGATTCAAACAATCACAGCGGAGTTTCCGACGCCATTTCACATTTATGACGCGGAGGGCATTCGTGAGAATGTGCGCCGACTCAAACGCGCTTTTTCGTGGAATCCCGGGTTTCGGGAGTACTTTGCCGTAAAGGCGCTGCCCAATCCCGTCATTATGAAGCTTTTGGCACAGGAGGGCTGCGGCATGGATTGCGCAAGCCTTACAGAGCTCATGCTCTCCGACGCTTGCGGCATTACGGGGCATGATATTATGTTTTCCTCCAACGATACGCCGGCGGAGGAATTTGAACTTGCAGCCAAAATGGGCGTATTCATCAATCTGGATGATATAACGCATATCGATTTTCTCAAAGAGCACGGCGGCATTCCGGAAACGATATGCTGCCGGTACAACCCGGGCGGGGAATTTATGCTGGGCAACACCATCATGGGCAATCCGGGCGACGCGAAGTACGGCTTCACCCGTGAGCAGCTGACGGAGGGCTTCCGCAGACTGATGGCGCTTGGCGTGAAGGAGTTTGGGCTGCACGCCTTCCTTGCGAGCAATACGACCGATGACAGCTACTATCCGACGCTTGCGCGGCGGTTGTTTCGTACGGCGGTCGAGCTGCATAAGGAGACGGGCGCAAATATCACGTTTGTCAACCTCTCCGGCGGCATCGGGATTCCGTACCGGCCTTATGAAAAGGAAACCGATATCGACTTTATCGGCCGCGAGGTGCAACGGGTATATCAGGAGGTCGTCGCGCCGAGCGGAATGCAGCTTCGCATTTTCACCGAGCTCGGACGCTATCTGACCGGCCCTTACGGGTATCTTGTAACACGTGCGATCCACGAGAAGAATACCTACAAGAAATATATCGGTGTGGACGCCTGCGCGTGTAACCTCATGCGCCCCGCCATGTACGGCGCGTATCACCACATCACCGTGATGGGAAAGGAAACGGAGCCGTTGACACAGCTGTATGATGTGACGGGATCTCTGTGCGAAAACAACGATAAGTTTGCCATTGACCGACCGTTGCCGAAGATCGACATCGGCGACCTGCTGGTGATCCACGATACCGGCGCGCACGGCTTTTCTATGGGGTACAATTCCAATGGCAAGCTGCGCCGCGCGGCGCTACTGCTCCATGCGGATGGGACAGCC
>CAZWUK010000041.1:0-200 GCA_964636685.1 uncultured Oscillospiraceae bacterium | reverse complement strand
GCCGAAATGATCCGTCGCGCGGAAACGCCGCAGGATTATTTCAGTACGTTTGATTTTTTGCACCTGTTTTGATATTGACGCGGAGGATATAACCCGCGTACAATAGAGTAGTCGGCAGATTGTCGGCGCTACTTGGGGGCGTTCCGGTTTCGACGGGGATCGTGGAAGCAGGATAAGCGAGCCGAAGACCCGTGCTTCGT
>CAZWUK010000040.1:0-20578 GCA_964636685.1 uncultured Oscillospiraceae bacterium | reverse complement strand
GCAACTTTGGCAATATCCTTGATGGTTACATGCTTCATGAAAGCACCCGCCTTCCGATAAATTTATCACCGTGTTCGCAAACGTTTGCGATTATATTTATGATACAATAAAGGTTAGCTGATGTCAACTACATTTCAAATAAAAATACGATAGAAAGCGAATCTGCCGCGCGGGAATCGCAAAGTTAAAATGAATGCCGTAAGGTTTCAGCCGGTGTATTGACAAAAAAATAGTTTCACTATACAATTATTTTAAATGAATCGCAAACGTTTGCGACCTCGGCGCTCCGCCGAACCCGTCTGCCGGAAAAAAACAAAACACAGGAGGCTTTCATGATTTCCTACGATATAAAAAAAGTCGCTCTGGCGGTTGCCGATGTGCCGCGCATCGGACACATGCGGGCGCTCCAAGAGCATCTGCCGGAAATACTGAAGCCGGACGTTGATAATTCCTATTCTGCCGACGGCGGGGAGACGTTTACCGCGGCGGTGTTTAACATGGAGACCGGCAACCGCCTGGATCGGATCATTCCGTATCTGACGCAGCATCCGGCGCTTTCCGGCGTGGACGTGATCTTTGCCAACGAGCTGGATTGCGGCATGGCGCGCTCAAGGAATCTCGATACTGCGCGCGTGCTTGCGGAGAAGCTGCGGCTCAACTACGCTTACGGCGTGGAGTTTGTAACGGCGGCAGCGGGCGAGGACGGAAACGGCTTGGGTATGCACGGCAACGCGATTCTATCGCGCTATCCGCTGGAGAACGTATCCATTTATCATTTGCCGGTGCTCAACGACTGGTTTTACAACGAAGGCGACTGCCGTTTGGGCGGACGCATTGCGATCCTTGCCGAGGTCAAGATCAAGGGACGGCGAGTTGGGCTTTGCTCGGTGCATCTGGAAAACCGCGCCACGCCCGAAACGCGTCCTGCCCAGATGCAAGCGCTCTGCGAGGAGATCGAGCGGCGTTTTCCCGGCATACCTGTGCTCATGGGCGGCGATATGAACACCAATACCGTAGACGGCGCGGACAAGGCGAGCTATCTGTGGCTGGAGCAGGACGAGCAGGAGCAGCGGCGGCGTATGGGAAGGATACCCGAAATCGAGCCGCTGATGGATTTGACCAAGCAATACGGCTACGATTATGAAAACTGCAACATCATGGACAAGGTGACGCGCATCAAGCCCATGCCGGACGGGGGAGACGTAAAGTTTAATCTGGATTGGTTCTTTGCGCGTGGCCTGTTCTGTTGTAACCCCAAGGTGGTATCCAGCATATTTGACCACACGCAGCTGACGGACGGCGCAAAATATGCGGAATTTGACGGGCAGCTGCTCTCCGATCACAATGCGGTGACAATCACCTGCACCGTGGAGGAGAACGCATGATCCGCGCGGTGGTTTACGACATCGGCGGCACGCTGCACACCATTACAAAACGACCCGGACAGGCGGAGCGGTTTTGCCAATTGCTGCTGGAACGGCTGGAGGATTACGGAATCTGTCTGCCAACGACGCCCGAGGAGCTGGCGCCGATTCTGCATGAGAACACAGAGGAATACAAGACGTGGTCGGAGATCAGCCGCGTGGAGCTGCCGACTGTCCGCATTTGGAACGAATACTACCTCAAGCAGTTTGAGATCGGGGAAGCGCGGCTTGCACCCATCTCGGAGGAGCTGAGCTTCCGCTATGATTACGACCGCCTGACGCTGATGCGAAGGCCCCATCTTGTGGAAACGATAGAGACACTTGATAGCATGGGCTTGCTGCAGGGTATCATCAGCAACATCATCTCCACCTCCTTTGTGCCGCATATGCTCAAGGAATACGGCGTCGATGGCTACATGAAAAGCGTCGTTATGTCCAGCACGGCGGGCGCAAGAAAACCGGAAGCCGCAATATTTGCGCGCAGCGCCGCGGAGCTGGGAATCAAGCTCAATGAAATGGCCTATGTCGGCGACACGATCTCACGCGATGTGATGGGCGCGCGCAATGCAGGGATCGGCTGCATGATACAGATCAACAACCCGTCCATTGCCTATCGGGACAGAAACGTGAAGGATAGCGGCTATCTGCCGGATTATCTGATTGAGGATCTGGCGGAGATTCCCGCAATTATAAAAACCTATCAATAAAAACCAAGAGTATGGAGGGAAAAGACACATGACACCGGACATCGATACCATCTTTTTTGACGTTGGCAACACCCTGCGCATCGTGGTGGACGATCCCGCGTTCAAGGCGGCTGCCGAGAAGGAGCTCATGGAGCTGGTCGGAACGACGGAGCCGCATGATGCGTTTTTCGAAAAACTCGAAAAGAACTGGAATGCATACCGCAAAAGATCCAAGGCATTTTTGATCGAAGCCTCTGAAATGGAGCTGTGGACGTACTATCTGTTGCCGGATTATGACGCGGAAAAGATTGCTGCGCATGCCGGACGTTTAACGCGCCTGTGGCGTGACCACGACGGTCGCCGCGTGCCGAGAGCAGATGTAAAGGATACGATCATCGAGCTGGATCGCCGCGGCTACAAGCTGGGCATCATCGCCAACACCATCACCGAAACCGAGATCCCCGACTGGATGATTGCCGACGGTGTTGCGCACTATTTCCGCTCCGTGCTGCTTTCCTCCAAGATCCGTCTGCGCAAGCCCGATCCGGAAATCTATCGCATTGCAGCGCGCTGTATCGAATCCGATCCGGCAAAGTGCGCCTATGTCGGCGACAACCCCATCCGCGACGTGGAAGGGACGCGTGACGCAGGCTTTGGCTTGATGATCCGCATCGACGAACCGGACACCATTGCAAAAGAACCGCAGGAGATTCGCCTGCATCCCGATCATACGATTCGTGCGATCGGCGAGCTGCTGGATATTTTCCCGTCCCGCGTTTGATCAAAAACAGCTAGGAGGCAACGATGGAAACGTATACGAATTTAGACGGCATTTTCTTCGACCTTGGTGGAACACTGCGGATTCAACTGCACAACGATGCTTATCAGCATGATGCGCGCTGCCGCCTTGCAGCGCTCGCCGGGAGCGATATGGATCCGGAAGCCTTTTTCGAATTGATGAACGAGCGCTATGTGCCATATCGCACATGGGCGTTTGACACCAATCAAGAAGCAAACGATTTTGACCTGTGGCACAAATGGATGCTGCCAGAATGCGGCGAAGCGCTGATCCGGGAAAACTGCCATCAGCTGTCCTTCTGGTATCGGCAATGCCCCGGTTACCGGGTTGTGTCCGAGCATGCGCCGGAAACGATTGCAGAGCTGCATCGCCGCGGCTATAAGCTGGGCATCATCTCCAATCTGATCGGCGAAAACGAGATTCAGGACTGGCTGCGCGATGACGATCTGGAAAAGTATTTTGAGACGGTGGTCGTCTCTGCGCGCTGTGGGCTTCGTAAGCCCGGGCCGGATATTTACTGGCTGGCCGCCGAGCAGCTGGGCGTTCCTGTGGAAAAGTGCGCATCGGTCGCTGACAATCTCGACCGCGACATTACGGGCGCAAAGGAAGCGCGCGTGGGCAAAAACATCCTCTATATCTCCAAAGAAAAGTATGAGCAAAAGAAGGATGGCATCACCGATGCAAACCGCCCCGATGTGTTCATTTCGGATTTTCTGGAGCTGCTGGAACTCTTTCCGGCGCGCAAGTAAAGTAACGGAGGCTATGGATGAATCAGAATATTCGCGTGATCTTTTTTGACCTTGGCGGAACGTTCCGCATCATTCGCAAGGACAAGGAATATGCGTTTGCCGCAAAAAAACGGATTACCGAGCTGGTCGGTACGGATATGGAACCCGAAGCGTTTCAAAAGCTGATCGACAGCCGCTATGACGTGTATCGTGAGTGGGCGCTCAAATACATGTGCGAAGCGCCGGAAGATGTACTCTGGACACGCTGGCTGACGCCGGAATTTGACCGCGAGCGGATCACGAGCGCCGCGTCCGAATTGACCTACGAACTGCGCAAGGTCAAGGGTGAGCGCCTTGTGGTGGACGGCGGCGTGGAAACGGTCAAGGAGCTCGATCGCCGCGGCTACACGCTGGGCATCATCAGTGACCTTGTGGGCGTGCACGAAGTGGATGAATGGCTCGATCGTGACGATCTGCGCAAGTATTTCAAGACTGTGCAGCAATCCTCCATCACGCTGCTGCGCAAGCCGCACCCTGCCATCTACTATTACGCCATGCACGAACTCGGCGCATTGCCGGAAAACTGCGCGTATGTGGGCGACAATCTGAACCGCGACATCATTGGCGCAAAGGCGTCGGGACTTGGCATGACCGTTGCGGTGGAGTACCCCAACATGCCTGCGCTGAAGCTCACGCCCGAGAATATGCCCGATGCAAAGATTTCCGCATTCCCGCAGCTGCTGGACATTTTCCCGGCATGCGGCAAGGTGGATTCCGAAAAGATCATCAAGCCCTAAACGGCGGAAAGGACGACGAATATGAAAAATCATGGCGGCGTACAGCTTGCAGAAGCTGTAAAGAGAGCCTATGACAACGGACAGACCGATTACAGTCTGGAACCGCTCGTGTTGGAGGATCAGGACGGGAAGCCGGTGGGGCAGATCAAGGACAACGACGCGGTGATCTTCTGCTGCCGCAGAGGCGAGCGCGAGATCGAGTTGACCGATGCGTTCACCGATCAGGCGTTTGATAAATTTGACCGTCCGCTGCTTCGCGATCTGGATTTTGTGATACTCACGATGTATCACGAGAAATTCAAGCATCTGCCTATCGCATTTGCGCCCTCCAAGGTGAAAATGCCGCTGGCGGAGGTTATCAGCCGCGCGGGCAAGACGCAGCTGCACTGCTCCGAGTCGGAAAAGTTTGCCCACGTCACATTCTTTTTGAACGGCGGCGAAAACAAACCATTCCCCGGTGAGGACGATTTTTGCATACCGTCCCCCAAGGGCATTGCGTTTGACCAGCAGCCCGAGCTTAGCCTGCCGGCGGTCGCGGATAAGGTGATCGACTCGCTCGGTAAGTACGACTTTATCGTGACCAACATCGCAAACGGCGACGTGATCGGACACACCGCAAACTGCGAAGCAAAGATCGCCGCAGCGGGCTACGTAGACCGGCATCTTGACCGCATTGTCAACGCGGCAAAGGAACAGGGCTATGTCGTTGCCATCACCGCCGACCACGGGAATCTCGAAACCATGCTGACCCCGGAGGGAAAGCCGCACGTCGCGCACACGACAAACCTTGTGCCGTTTATCGTGATCGATCCCGCGTCCAAGCAGGCGGTGACCTCGCATGACGGCAGCCTTGGCGACGTTGCGCCGACCGTCTTAAAGATGCTGGGCGTTGCGCAGCCTGCCGAGATGGAGGGCACACCCCTGACAGCGCATGACTTTGGCAAAGACCGCAAGGTGCTGCTCATCATTCTGGACGGCTGGGGCTTTGGCGCAAAGGACAACACCGATCCGATCTATCTTGGTGAAACGCCGCATTGGGATGCGCTGATTGAGACCTATACCACGGCAAAGCTCCATGCGTCCGGCGAATATGTGGGACTTGGCGCGGGAAAAGCCGGAAACTCCGAGGCGGGACACACCAATATCGGCGCCGGTCGCGTGGTCGCGCAGGACGATGTGCGCCTCGACCGCGCGATGACGGACGGCAGCTTCCAGAAAAACGAGGTATTCCTCGGCACGATGGAGCGTGTGAAGGCGCGCGGCGGCAACCTGCATCTGTTGGCGCTGCTGACCAAGAAATCCTCGCACGGCGCGATTGATTATCCGTTGGCGCTGCTGGAGATGGCGAGGGAGAAGGGACTCGAGAACGTCTACGTCCATGTGATCTTTGACGGACGCAGCACCGAGCCGGGCAGCGCGCCGCAGCTTCTCACCGAGGTGGACGGCATGATCGACGCCATTGGCGTGGGCGAGATCGTCGGCGGCGTGGGACGCGGTATTGCGCTCGACCGTGACGGAAACTTTGCCAAGGTGCAAAAGGCCTACGATTCCATGGTCAACGGCAAGGGCGCGCGGTATCGGTAAAAGAACAGCATACAAGATAAACTGGCGGCAGGGGGATCCCTTGCCGCCAGCTTTGGGTTAAATGCCAATTTGTACAAACGATCTAAAAGCGAACCACATCCGATTGCGCGGCTTGATTGCCGATCCGATTGCGCCTTGAAATTGCGAAGCGGTTTCAGCGACGCACATCGCTTGCCGCACGGCAGAACCGCCCGCAAAAGAAAGCGCGCGCCCTATCTTGCTTTTTTTGCTTTGTAGAGCCCGTCGTCCGCCGCTTCTATGGCGCTCCGAAGATCCTCTGCGCTGTTGATGCTGCGGTGCTCATAGCCATAGCTGCAAGCAATGGGACGCGCTATCTCCGGTATCCGGATAGATTTGATCGCCGCTTTCCATTCCGCTATGCTTTCTGAAAAAGCTTCCTCCGTATAATCCGCGAGGATGATGAGAAACTCGTCTCCGCCATATCGGTAAGCCTCTCCGTTTCGAAACGCTTCTTTGGTAGCGGATGCGACCAGCCGCAGCACATTGTCGCCCATCACATGACCGTAGGTATCGTTATAATACTTAAAATGATCTACGTCCGCCATGATTGTGTAAACCGTTTTCCCGATGTGCTTGCTGAAATCGCCGCGCAGCGCCTTCCGGTTCTTCAGCTCCGTCAGATCGTCGATCGACGCCTCCTGCTGGAGAATTTGATTCAGCTCCAGCAGCTCCAGCTTGCGTTTTTCCGATTCCTGCAGCATCATGTGCTGTATCGCGTTGCCAAAAACGGCGATAATGGCCAGTATACTATAATTCTGGGGCTGCACATCGGACGCCCCGTCGATCCGATAGACGATGAAATACAAAGCGGCGAACGACAACGCAATCAGGACGCTCCCGATCCGCGGCCGCATTGCAACAAAGCATACAAAGCAAAATTGCACGATGTAGAAGGTCAGCATCTGCTCGCCCGCCCCGTAATGCGCCGCATCGACCAGGATGCCCCAGACAGACAGCAAAATGTAGAAGAAGGCGATCAACACATTTGATTGGAGATTGGAGATGGTATTCTCCTGTTCATATTTTCGTATGGCCCTTTTTGCCAGAATCGCGACCGCCGCGCAGGCGATTACGCAATAGCTGACGTGGAAAAAGGTATGAAAAAACGCAGGCTGTCCCCAGTTCATCACGGAAAATGGGATCAGGGTGATCGCGTCCAGTACGCAGGCGATCACCGAGAAGGTGTATACGTTGCGAATATTTCGAATGTTGATCGAATCGACGATTTTCCGATCCGACACGCTGCTGAACATCTGTTTGATGTTGATTCCGAACACAGTTCCCGTTTTATTCATGGCCGCTCTCTTTCCGTCGCATGCTGCTCCGCGCAAGCTTCCATCCGTCGATTTGCCATATGACATGCAAAAATGAAACCAAAGAAGCTGATTTATTCTACTGTGCGTTCGTTTTGCTGTCAATAGCATACCAAATCGCGTATAGGACGCGGCGCTTCTTTCTTTTGCGCCAGCTATGTTTTGACACGGACGGAATGCGTTCTCTGACAAAGCATGTCCTTGAAACGATGCGCCGTGCCGCATATAATAGGAGAAGAATTCACCGGATGAAAGAGGTGCGTCAATGGAGTATGTATCGACGGCGGAAACGGCAAAAAGATGGGGCGTTTCTCTGCGCAACGTGCAAAGACTTTTGACGGAGGGCAGGATTTTTGGCGCGCGGAAGCTTGGCGGCGCGTGGCTGATTCCCGCCGACGCCGAAAAGCCCATCGATCCGCGCAGGGCGCGAAGGCAGGGCGCCGTCGTGCCGCACTATGAATATATGGCCGCCATGCGCTTGCCAAAGGGGAGGCCGGAGGACGCCTTATCGACGGTTCCAAAGGAATATCTTGCCCTTGCGCAAGCCGACTTTGCCTACCGGCGGGGCAATTCGGAGCCTGCCAAGTCGGTCTGGAGACAAATGGAGAAGAACGACGAAAGATTCCTGACCGCAACGATCCTCGCTACCGTGAGCGCCATCAGCTCCGGGGATTATCCGCTGTATTACGAAATTGGAGCTTTTCTCGAAAGCCGCATGGCGCTGACGGACGACGCAAGAAGCCTTGCGATGCTGTCCCTGCCGAAAACGCTGGCGGCGGTCTGCATGGTGCTGCCGGACATGACGCCGGACTGGCTGCGAAAATGTGATTTTTCACTGTTTCCGGAAACGCTCAAGCCGTTTCTTCTGAATCTATACGCGCTCCACCTTCGCAACAGCAAGGACATGACAGGCGCGTTGTATACGGCGAAAGCTTCCGTGCTTCTATGCGCGAAAACGAATACATTCTCCTGGCTCGACCTCGATAATCTTGTACTGTGCGCGGTGAGCAGCTATGGGCTTGGCGATATGGCGGAAGCAAGGCGGTTTCTCCTTGCCGCCATGGAACTGGGTCTGCCCTATGGCTTTATCGCGCCCTTTGCGGACACGCTTGGCGTTCTGGGCGGTCTGATGGAGGAATGCCTGCACGCCTGCCGTTATTCCGGCTATCTGAAGCCGATTTCTGCGCAATGGGAGGCGCGTTCCAAAAACTGGGTGCGCTTTCATAACCGATATGCCAAGGACAATATCGCTACGATCCTCAGCCCGCGGGAATACCAGACGGCGTACCTGATCGTTCACGGGGCAAGCTGCGCGGAGGCGGCGCGGCGCATGAATCTCTCCATTGGCAGGCTCAAGAACATTTTAACGGAGGTTTATGCCAAGCTGGGCATCAATAAAAGAGAGCAGCTCAAGGACTATATTCTCTAAGGAAAAGCATCCGATTTTCCTCCAAATCGGTACTGCGCAAAAGCGGATTTTCACGGTATAGTAACCTTATATTTATATAGTCGGGGGCGGTTTGCCCAAGACGTGGGAGGAACGAGGATGGGAAAACGAATATTTGCGGCGATACTGGCCGCGACCATGGCGTTGCTGCTGCTGCCGAAGCAGGCGAACGCGGCGTCGGTCACCGAGGTCTATGTAGGAAATACCAAGCTGGACGCTTCCACACCGAGCACGACCGCATACGGCGGTACGGCCAGCTTTGACGCGGCCACCGGCACCTTGACCCTCAGCGGCGTAAGCGTGCCGACGTCGGCTTCTTATCAGATTAATCCCACTGATTATGCTTCCATTTATGCCGACGGCGACCTGAAGCTGGTATTGATTGGCGCCAACAGCGCTACTGCGCCAGATCATACTAGCAGCAATAGCAACGTTACAGGCTTGCGCGTTGCTGGAAGCCTGACCGTGTCGGGCGGCGGTTCGCTGACCGCGACTGGGGGTATGGCATATCAAAGCCTGGGTATTTTTGTCGAAAAAGATGTCAACGTATTGAGCGGTACGCTCAAAGGCATATCCGGCAAAAGACGTCCCGCCGGCTTTTTATCGTCGTTTGGCGCTTTTATCGTTGGAGCGCTCAACGTTTCTGGCGGTTCGATTACCGGTGAATCAACTGCGGGTTCTGGCGAGTCGTCTGCGGGCATCGCTGCTGGCGGCATTTCGCTTTCCGGCGGCTCCATCACAGGCAAGGGAACCGGCAGCACTGCCGGCCCGTCATATAAGAGCTGCGGGATATTAGGCTTCCGGTTTATTAAGGTAACAGGCGGCGTGATGAGAGGAGAAATCAGCAGCGATCCTTCCTCCAGACCGACTGTCGCCATCGGCGCCGAGCAACTTCTTTTCAGCGGCGGGCAGATTGTGGCGGACGCCTCGGCGTTGGCAAACGCGACCGCCTTCTTGGCGCAGCCGGCCTTCGGCGCGAATCCCGCCTGGTACCAGTGGCGGCTGTCCGGCAGCGGCGCGTATACGCCTAGCAGCGTCACACCCTACACGCTGGAAGCGGGCAACAACTATGTGAATATCATACCCGCGGCGGCGAGCATTCCCAAGACGGGGGATAGCGCCACACCGGTGCTATGGCTGGGAATCGCGCTGCTGGCAATCCTGGGGCTTGCGGGAAACCGGGTGGCACTGAAAAAGAGAAGGGGGAAATAACCCGTGAAACACGTAAAACGGCTGGTCGCCCTTTCCCTTGCGGCAATGCTGATGGTATCCTTGCTGCCCGCGACGGCGCTGGCGGCAGGGGAAAGCGGCATACAGCTTGGCACGGCAGGCTTAAAAGCGAAGGACGAGATATATTTCGGGAATTATACGCAGAGCGGTACGACCTACGACGTGCCGTGGATCGCGCTGAGCAAAGGCACAAATGAGGCGTTTCTTCTGTCGAAATACCTGTTGGGAAATTCGCAGTTTCAAGCAAGAGGCAGCGGCTATTACAGCGGCGGCACGCTGAACACATATATGGACGCGCTCTATAATGGGACAGGCTTCACCCCGCAGGAGCGCGGGGCGATAGCTACGGTAACAAGCCTCAATTGTGTTGGCGGAGGCAATTCATCATCCCCGTCCGTGTCGAACGCACACCTATATCCTCTATCGAATAACGAAGCGGCAGCCCTCACATGGGGCAGCGATACACTAAAAGCACCGTACATAACGAATTCAAGCGGCAGCGCCGGGTGGTGGTGGCTCCGTTCGTCCTACAGTGCTTACTACGCGTTCTACGCGGCTGAGGACGGGTACGAAGGCACCCACCCTGTGGACAGCAACTACGGCGCTCGGCCCGCTTTAAATTTAGATCTGTCATCTGTCCTCTTCACATCTGCCGCCGTAGGCGGAAAATCCTCCGGCGCAGTGGGCGCGGGGGCGTTCAATTCCAATTTGACCCCCTCAACCACAAGCAAAAACACATGGAAGCTGACGCTGCTCGACAGCACCCGCACCTTTAACGTAACGACCACAGCCGTTTCCACCACTACGGCGGGCGGGAACGTGAGCATTGCCTATTCCGGCGCAAAGGTGGGAGCATCCCAAGCCCCCGAATACCTCTCCGCTATGCTCGTTGACGGGAGCGGCAATGTTTTATACTACGGGCGGCTGAAAAGCATCGCGGCAAGCGGCGATGCTGCGGGAACGCAGGACATTGCCATTCCCGCGCTGTCGGCGGGAACCTACACGCTCAAAATCTTTAACGAGCAGTACAACGGCGATTACAATACCGACTATTCCAGCGCGATCGAGGACGTGACGCTGACGGTGAACGCGGCCACCACCATCACCGACCCAACGCAAAATAAGACCGTCACGGTTACGGTGGGCAAAACCGCCGCCCTGTCCGTCACGGCGCAAAACGCCACGGAGTATCAATGGTACGTCAACCGGGGCGACGGCAACGGCTTTGTGGCGATTCCAAGCGCGGCAGGCACAAGCTATACCACCAGCGCGGTGACGATGGCCAACAATGGCTATCAGTATCGCTGCGTCGTGGGCGGTGCGAAGGGCACAGATCCCATCACCAGCCCCGTCTTTACGCTGCGGGTGGTGGCGGCGCCGGAGATTCCAGCTACGGGGGATAGCGCCACGCCGGTGCTATGGCTGGGAATCGCGCTGCTGGCAATCCTGGGGCTTGCGGGAAACCGGGTGGCACTGAAAAAGAGAAGGGGGAAGTAACCCGTGAAACACGCAAAACGGCTGGTCGCCCTTGCCCTTGCGGCTATGCTGACCGTAGCCTTGCTGCCCACCGTAGCGTTTGCGGCAGGGGAAAGCGCCATACAGCTTGGTACAGGCGGGCTTGGCACGGACGACACCGTGTACTTTGGCACGTACAATAATGAAACCGTGCCGTGGTATGTACTGAGTTCAAACACCCTGTCGGAGACCACCGTTGCGTCCGGCGCTGGTGTGCTGCCCCTGCTGTCGCAATATCTGTTGGGCAGCGCAATATTTGGGAGCGGGGGACTTGCAACCTATTCCGGGAGCGATCTACAAGCAGCGATGGCCGCGGTTTATATGGGCTTTGCCACGGGCGAGCAGGGCGCGATCGCGGACACAATCCTAACCGGCGGCAGCATCCATTCCGGTAAACCCGATCTCACGGGGCAAAAGCTGTTTCCGCTTTCTTGGAACGAGGCGGCGACCGGGAGTGGCAAGTATTTTGCGGACGGATCCGCGCGGATCGCTTACGAGCTTGCGAATAAAAGCAACGCGGCAGCATGGTGGCTGCGTTCCACATTTTTTTATAACGACAGCAAGGCTAACCGAGCTTATTATGTGGATAACCTTGGAGAAATTTACTCTGTATTAGCAGCTGGTGGAACGACCGCTTATCTTCGCCCCGCCTGCAATCTGGACCTGACAAAGGTGCTGTTTACCTCCGCCGCGGTGGGCGGCAAGGCAAGCGGCCCGGTGGGCGCGGGGGCGCTGAAGCAAAACCTCACCCCCTCCGGCGCGACGGGCTGGAAGCTGACGCTTTTAGACAGCACGCGCAGCGGGTTTTCAGCAAGCCTGAGCAGCGGCAGCAGCGCCACGGTGTCGGCGGGCGGCAGCGTGTCCATCGACTATTCGGGCGCAAAGACCGGCGCGAACGAGTATGTGTCCGCTATGCTGGTGAACAGCAGCGGCAGCGTGCTCTACTATGGCCGCATCGTCAACAATGCCGAAGCGGCACGGCGCAGAAAATCACCATCCCCGCGGGTCTTACGACGGGGACGTATACGCTGAAAATTTTCAACGAGCAGTTCAACGGCGACAACACGGGCGGCGCGACCTCCAACGCAAAGACGGATTACGCCAGCAATTTTCGTGACGTCAGGCTGATGATAAACGGCACGGGCGGGGTGGACGGTGTGCCGGAGATTCCAGCTACGGGGGATAGCGCCACACCGGTGCTATGGCTGGGAATCGCGCTGCTGGCAATCCTGGGGCTTGCGGGAAACCGGGTGGCACTGAAAAAGAGAAGGGGGAAGTAACCCGTGAAACACGCAAAACGGCTGGTCGCTCTTGCCCTTGCGGCTATGCTGACCGTAGCCTTGCTGCCCGCGACGGCGCTGGCGGCGGGGGAAAGCGGCATCGGCACGGACGACGCCGTGTACATAAAACCACCGATCGAGACGGCTATAGGGAATACGACAGTGACGGACGCTCCCGCAAGAACCGTCCTAGCTGAACACAATGTGTTTCCGACAAGTCTGCACAAAGGCTGCTGACGCGGCATGTATGGCAAGATAATCCGGATGACGCAACGGCGTTTTCGAAAGCGCCCACAGGCGGATTGCTTTACGCTTGGCGAAAGGAAACGATTGAACGAGCCTTTGACGCCGCCGTCCAGAACATGAAAAAGCTTGCGCAGATCACCTGCCGCAAGTCCTTTGCTCTTTTACGCTCCTTGCTCGCTAAGCAAAACCAAAGCCCCTGCTTCGTTTGAATCAGGGGCTTTGTCGATGGTCTGAAGCGTCCGATTTCGAAAAATGACGCTTTTATCGCGTGCAAAAAAAGGCAAGCGTACGTATATGCAGACGCCTTGTCAGCACGACGCCTCCTCGGCGGTATTCTCCTCGGCAAGCGCCGCCGGGCGGTTGTAAATTTTGCGTACGGCCGCTCTTTGCCGCCAGACGGTTGCCCAGCAGACCGCAGAAGTAAACAGTCCGCATACGGTGAGGCACAACCGAAGATCCAGCACCTCGCCCAGCGCGCCGACGGCAAGGCTCAGCACGCTGTATGCCGCCGACGAGATCACCGTGTCAAACGCGTTGATGCGCGCGCGAAATTCCTCCGGCAGATACCGCTGCACCGCCGCCTGCCGCATCGTCGCGCTGTTGATGCCGAGAAAGCCGCAGATCGCGCGGTTGACGAGCATCAGGGGATAGGGCAAAAACAGCAATATGGCGTCCATTGCCTCATAGGTCTGGTAGACGAGAAACGCCATGGAGAAGCGCCGTTTTTCCGGAATCTTGAAACGGTAATGCAGTACGCCGCCAATGGTTCTTCCCGCAAACTCCGCCACGGAAAAGAACGAGTACATCGCCACGGTAAAGCCCGGCATGGTGCGAAAAAAGGCCACAAGGATGGGCGAGATGCCGTTGCCCACGCCGTTTGTCACCGCCATATAGGTGAAGATACTCGATAACCCCTTCTCTTTTTTGAGATAGGCGGCTGCTTCCTTGAGATCCTTCCACCACATGGAAAAGGAGAATCGCTCGCCGTCCATACGGCTTTCCTCCGCGATGCGGATACGGCTCTCGATCGCCGCCGCGGCAAGCGAAAGCCCCGCCTGAAGAAGCAGAATATTGGCAACGCCGATGGCGTCCATCAAGACGGCGGCGACGGGCATCATGATGACCATGATGACGGGGTAGACCATGGAGGATACGGTGTAGCCCTTTTCCTCCATGCCGAGGGGAATAAGCTTTGGGTAGATGCTGTTGTAGGCAAGGCTGTCAAACGCGGATAGACTCGACAGCAGCAGCGAGAAAAACAGATACCCCGTATAGGAAAACGCGTTGCGCGACAGATACAGCCCCGCAAGCCCGTAGAGCACGCCGTTGACAATGTCGCCGCCGACCAGAAACGGTTTTCGCGGCAATCGATCCATCAGCGGCGCGGCGAGCAGCGGGATCAAGAACCCGGGAATAACCTGTATGGCAATTAAGATCGCGGCGGCAAGCGTGCTGCCCGTCTCATCGTAGACGAGAAACGAGAGCGCAAAACCGCCCGCGACGCCGCCCATTGCGCCAAGGACTGTCGCGGCGGTAACGAGGGAAAAGTTCTTTGTCCAAAGTGTCTGCTTCATAAAATCAACTCCTTGCCTATGATGATAAGGCAGGAGCTGAAGAAAGTATAGACGGCTGTTTTGGGAAAATCAGAGCAGGAATACGGCGTTAAAACACACTTAATATGCCATAGGCAGGAAACTCCTGCAAAAGCTCACACGCCTGCTTATATTGCCGGGACGCTTTGTACCACGCAATGACCCACGGCAGGTGAAAACGGGCATACCCGGCGGGCAGCGTTCTGCGCATTTCGGAAAAGGAAGATAACAGCAGGTCGCCGTAATCGCTGCAATGCAGATAGTCCTTGTTTGTCAGCCGGAAGCGAATCAGCTCGCATAATTGGAGCGCAAGCGCGCGATCGGGATAGGGACAAGGCGCATTCTCGACCGCGTCGAGCGCCTTGTGCGCTTCCTCGATTTTTCCGAGCCTTTCGCAGCAGATGGCGTACTTGTGCAGCGACATGACGTTCTTTTCCGGCTGCTCAGAAAAGAAGGCATACGCCTCCTGCACGTTGCCGCGCTCTAAATTGGTGGCGGCGATGTTATAGCGGATGCTCTCTGCAAAGTCGTCGTGACCGACTGCCTCCGCCATTCGCATGGACGCGCGGTAATGGGTGAGCATGCGTTCAAAGTCGCCAAGATCGCTGCAACAGTTGCCCAAAATCATGCGGCAATGGAGCATCAGATAGAGTTGCCCGTCGCGGGCGGCAAGGTCGCAGCCGCGCTGCAACAGCTCGGTGGCAAGCGTGTAATGACCGTTTGCATAGGCGTCGTTGCCGACGACAAGACAGGAAAACGCGGAGGGATCATAGGAAAGCAGCTCCGAAAACCGCTGCTCCAAATACAAATAGACCGTGCGTTGCCGACCCTCCAACAGATCTTCGCATTCTGCCAGCAACGGGTCGGATCGCTCGAGATAATAGCGCCCGAGAAGCAGCGCGTCAAGCAGCGACGGCCCTTGCGTGCAGAGCGTCCAGCTGTGGTCAAGCGCCTGCTTTGCTGTTTCCTCTGCCGCGGGATTGGCCGAAAAGAGCGCGTCGTATGCCTGATCCACGATCCTTGCGGCTTTCCTTTGCGCGGCTTCGTCCGTCTGCCAAACGACGCCGAGCCGCGAAAACAGCAGTGTGAGAATGTCGTCGCCCGGCACGGCCTTACCCTGCTCGATCTTGGACAGGTACGAGACGGTACAGACGCCTTGACACAGTCCCTGCTGGCTCCAGTTGTGCACAAGCCGTTCCTTTCGGATCAAGAGCCCCGGAAACGATGGATTCATGTCGCGCCTCCTGCTGCTTCGGGTTCGTCAAGGCAAATACGGTATGCCGTGGGCAGCGCGTGGTTTTCGGTGAGATATTGCCAGCCGTCCGGCAGCACGGAAAAAGACGCCTCTGCCGAAAAAACGCGCATACGCCACTCCACATGCGTGAAGATGTGCCGACGGTCGTAGATGCGAATTTCGCCTGTGATATGTCCGCCACGGTCGCCGACAAACGCCGCCATCTGTTCGGGAGAAAGGCGTCCAGCGGTATCGGGCAGCTGAAAAAGAGACGCCAAAAGCCCACGATCGGGACGCTGACAGACCACGGGACAGCCGTTTTTAGTCAGCACAAACACGGTCTTTTCTTCGATCCTTCGCGGTTTTTTTGCGCTTTTGACCGGCAGGGCGTCTTGCGTGCCGTTTTGTTTGGAAAGGCAGAACGCGGAAACGGGGCAGACGTCGCAGTGCGGCGCGCCGTTTGGTACGCAGACCGTCGCGCCAAGCTCCATCATCGCCTGATTGAAGGCGCCGGGGCAGTCCTTTGGCATGTGCAAAAGGAGCGTGTCCCGCACGCGCTGCTTGACATGCGCGTCGTCGATCGGCGCGGGGTCGTCAAACAGCCGCGCCATGACCCTCAGCACGTTGCCGTCCACGGCGGGTACGGGGATGTTGTACGCAATCGACGCAACAGCGCCCGCGGTGTAAGCGCCGATCCCCGGGAGGGTCAAGAGCGCTTCATCGCTTTTGGGGAGTACGCCGTCAAATTCGGAAACCACGACCTGCGCCGTTTTTTTGAGATTGCGGGCGCGGGTATAGTAGCCAAGTCCCTCCCAGAGCTTGTTGAGCGCGTCATCGTCGATGGCGGCAAGCGCATAAACGTCGGGGCAGGCGGCAAGAAATCGCGCATAATAGCCCTTGACGGCTTCTACGCGGGTCTGTTGCAGCATGATCTCGCTGATCCAGATGCGGTAGGCGTCGTGCGTTTTGCGCCACGGCAGAGCGCGGGCATTTTTTCGGTACCAATTGAGCAGCGGTTCGATAAAATTCATGGCATGAGTATATCATATTTCGGGGTGCCGTGATATAATGGCGTGCGAACGGAAAAGAAAGGAAATGACCCATATGGATATGGAAAAAATCAAGAACGAGGCGGTTTCCGCCATGGAGATATTGCTCGAAGCGGCCAAGCCCCACGCGGGAGAAATTCTGGTGGTCGGCTGCTCGACCAGCGAGGTGATGGGACAGCGTATCGGCTCGGCTTCCAACGAGGACGTTGCAAAAGCGCTCATGGACGGGATTCTGCCGATTGTAAAGCAGCGCGGCCTGTACCTTGCGGTGCAGGGCTGCGAGCACATTAACCGCAGCGTTGTGGTCGAGCGGACATGTATGGAGCGCTATGGGCTCACACAGGTCTGGGTGGAACCGTGGCTGCATGCGGGCGGCGCGTTTGCCACCGAGGCGGCAAAACGGTTTGACGATCATGTGATGGTCGAGAACCTCAATATGCAGGCGACGCTCGGCATGGATATCGGCGATACGCTCATCGGGATGCACCTGCGTCCGGTGGTCGTGCCCATCCATTCCGCACAGCGCCGGATCGGGGAAGCAAATCTGGTGCTTGCCCGCGTGCGTCCCAAGTATGTCGGCGGGCCGAGAGCGCATTATGACGCGGCCTGCGACAGCCACTGATACCGAAAAAGGAAGGAACGAGAGATTATGGCCAGCCCAATGGCGGAGCGCTTGAAAAAGCAGATGATCCGGCTCAAACCCATCATTACCAACTCCAGCATCAAAACCTCCCGCAAGGCGCAGGATCGGCTGGGAAAGTTTGCATCAACCGTACAGCAGGAGAAGGTATCGTTTTATAACGTGCCGTTTGAAAACTTTCAGGCATGCTTGATTACGCCCGTGGAGAGCGCTTACGACGACCGGGTAATTTTGTATCTGCACGGCGGCGGGTATACGGCGGGCAGCATTGAATATGCAAAAGGGTTTGGCTGTGTGCTCGCGTCGGCGGCGGGCGTGTCCGTGCTGTGCGCTGCGTACCGCCTTGCGCCGGAGAATCCGTTCCCCGCGGCGGTGGAGGACGCGTATGCCGCGTATTGCTATTTACTGGAGCACGGCAAACGCGCGGAGAATATCATTTTCTGCGGCGAATCCGCGGGCGGCGGGCTGATCTACGCGCTGGCGCTCAAGCTGCGGCAGGAGGGCATGGCGCTGCCGGCGGGCTTTATCGCCCTGTCGCCGTGGACAGATCTGACGCTTTCGGGTGAAACACATACGGAGAACCGCGACGCCGACCCGTCCCTGTCCACCGAGTCGCTCAAACACTTTGCCGACTGCTATGCGCCGGGTGAAGAAGCAAATCCGCTGGTATCGCCGATATTTGGCGACCTGACGGGCTTCCCGCCGTCCCTGATCTATGTGGGCGGAGATGAAATTCTGCGTTCGGATTCCGAGATGCTGGCCTCCAAGCTTGAGGAGGGCGGTGCGCGCTGCGAGCTGCATATTGAAGCGGGACTGTGGCATGTCTACGTCCTCTATCCCATGCCGGAGTCGGAGCAGGCGATGGCAAGAATCGTATCGTTTATTGGAGAGATTTGCTTATGATGAAGCCGAGACGCTGGACGCGGCTGGATAACGCGGCAAAAATTTATCCGGCGGCGCAGCGGCGGGGCTGGGCGGCGCTGTTTCGCCTGTCCGCAACGCTCACGGAACCCGTCGATCCGGTCATTTTGGAGGAGGCGCAGCGCCGCACGGCACAGCGCTTCGGTGTGTTTTCCTATAAGCTCAAGCGCGGCATGTTCTGGTACTATCTGGAGGACAGCGACGACATGCCCAAGGTGGAGCTGGACGTCGGGAACCCGTGTATCTGCATGCGACCGCGGGAAAACGGCGGCTTCAGCTTTCGCGTGCGGTACTATGAAAACCGCATCGCCGTGGAGATATTCCACGTATTGACCGACGGCACCGGTGGCTTGCTGTTTTTAAAGACGCTGGTGGCGGAGTATCTGCGCTTGAAATACCGAATTCGAATCCCCGCGACCGACGGAGTCTTTGACTGCGACGAAGCGGCAACGCCCGATGAGATGGCGGACGGCTTTATGGAAAACGTGGGGAGCTTTACCAAATCGAGAAGCGAGGAGGATTCCTTCCGCATTCCCGGCGCGGTGGAGCCGGATCATTTTGTGCACATCGTGACCGGTTCCATTCCGGCCAAGACGATCCTGGAAAAAGCGCACGAAAAAAACGTAACGCTCACGGAATACCTGACGGCGGTCTTGATCGAGTCGATCGTGGCGATCCAGTCGCGCACGGTGATCCGGCGCAAGCGCCAAAAACCGGTCAAGATCACGGTGCCGGTGAATCTGCGCGCGTTTTTCCCGAGCAAGACGCTGCGCAATTTTGCAAACTACGTCAACCCGGGCGTTGATCCACGCTGTGGCAGCTATACCTTTGACGAGATCCTTTCGGACGTGCATCATTTCATGGGTCTGGAGGTCACAAAAAAGGCGCTCAGCGCAAAGATTACGACCAATGTGAAATCCGAGCAGAATAAGATACTGCGTTTGGCGCCGCTGTTTTTGAAAAACCCCGTGATGCGCATCGTCTTTAACGCGGTCGGCGATCGGAAATCCTCCACGTGCTTTTCCAACCTCGGCAACACCAAGCTGCCCGAGGAGATGGCAAAGTACGTGACGCGCATGGAATTTATCTTAGGCCCCCTGTCGAGAAACCGCGTCGCGGTGGCGGCGCTGAGCTATGGCGGAACGCTCCGGATCAACTTCACCCGCACATTGGTAGAGCCGGTGGTGGAACGGGAATTTTTTACACGGCTTGTCAAGCTCGGCGTCCCGGTCAAAGTGGAAAGCAATCAGAGGTGGTAATATGTCTTATTGTGTCAATTGCGGCGTAGAGCTTGCCGCGAGCGAAGAAAAGTGCCCCTTGTGCGGCGTACCGGTCGTCAACCCCGCAGAGCCGAGGAAGGAAAACGTTCCGCATCCCTACCCGCAGCATCTGGAGACGCTCCAGTCTCGGATCGACCGGCGATATGCCGCGGGGCTTGTTGCGCTGATCCTGCTGGTGCCCGTGGCGGTCTGCCTGTTTACGGACGCGATCACGGGCGGCGGGCTTTCGTGGTCTGCTTACGTTTCCGGCGCATGCGCAATGCTGTTCGTGTGGGGCGTTTTTCCGTTTTTGTTCAAAAAGCAGCCAAAGCTTGTCTGGTGCCTTTTGATTGACGGCATGGCGGCGCTTTTGTATCTGCTGCTGATCGAGTATCTGGGCGGAGGCGACTGGTTTTTGCGCCTGGCCATGCCCATCAGCCTTGCGGCGACGCTGCTGCTCGCGGGGCTTTCGCTGCTGCTGCCCGCAAACAGACGGCTGGGCGTTTTACTGCGCACGGGTTTTTCGCTCATTGCCATCGGTATTTTCGTGGTGCTGGTGGAATTGTTCATCGATTCCTATAATGGCAATATCACGGTGTCGTGGTGGTCGGCGTATGCGCTCATTCCCTGCGTGGTGCTGAGCTGCATTTGCTTTTTGCTCAATCGCCGCACGGAGTTTAAGGAGCAGATCCGGCGCAGATTCTTTATCTGATTTTCTTAAAAATGCGGTAATGCCGCAAAAAACTTCGATACAAAACAAAGGGGCTGTAGCAAAACAGCCGAAGACGAAAACGGAGCCAAGTCGTTGCAAAA
>CAZWUK010000039.1:0-20750 GCA_964636685.1 uncultured Oscillospiraceae bacterium | reverse complement strand
AAGAATTTCAAAAAGATCCACTGCGTCCATTTGTAGTAATCCGGATCGGTGGTATTGACCTCGCGCGAATAGTCAAACGAGTACCCGAGCCGCTGGAGCTGACCGCGGAACCGCTCGATATTGTCGTGCGTGACCTTGGCGGGATGGATGCCCGTTTTGATGGCGTAATTCTCCGTAGGAAGCCCAAAAGCGTCGTACCCGATGGGGTAGAGCACGTTGTAGCCCTCCATGCGGCGCTTTCTTGCGATCACGTCCATGGCGGTGAAGGGACGCGGATGCCCGACATGCAGCCCCTGTCCGGAGGGATAGGGAAACTCGATCAGCCCAAAAAACTTCGGTTTATCGTGAGACGCCTCCGCCTCGAAGCAATGGTCGTCCGCCCAGATCTTCTGCCATTTTTCTTCGATAGCAGACGGATTGTACTTTTCTGACATAGCATAAACTCCTTCAGGATGTTGGTACGGGTTGACGTCTGCCTCACGCCGCGCGGATCGTTCCCGCACAAGCCGTTAAAAGACAAGACTTCTTATAAATGTATCCCGACGGCGCCGTTTTGTCAATCGAACACGGTCAATTTACCAAGATGTTTATGCGCGTGTACCGCATTTGTGAAAAAACGGAAACACTTGTGTTTTTTGTCTGAAAACGGGTTGCGCTTTTGTGGTTGCTGTGATAAAGTCGATCCGTCGTATGTAGTTATACATACTATGTTATATGTTATTCAATCACACCTATCCCCCGCTGGGAGATCACAATATTTGGAGGAAATTCTATGCGCAATTTTGTCCTAACCTGTTGTTCCACCGCGGATATGCCCGAGTCGTTTTTTCAAGAACGCGACGTCCACTATGTTTGCTTCCATTATGTCATGGACGGCAAAACCTACCCGGACGATCTTGGAAAATCGATGTCCTTTCAAGATTTTTACGCCCGTATCGCCGCCGGCGCCATGCCGACCACCTCGCAGGTGAACGTAGAGCAGTTTACCGAGTTCTTTGAGCCGTTTCTCATGGAGGGCAAGGATGTGCTGCACATCTCACTGTCCACAGGGCTTTCCGGCTCCTACAACTCCGCCTGCGTCGCGCGCGAAACGCTTCTTGAAAAATACCCCGACCGCAAGATCGCAATCGTGGATTCCCTCGGCGCTTCGAGCGGCTACGGTCTTTTGACGACCATGGCGGCAGATCTTGGCGACACCGGCGCATCCATTGATGAGGTGCAGACCTGGCTCGAAGAAAACAAGCTCAACCTGCATCACTGGTTTTTCTCTACCGACCTGACCAGCTATAAGCGCGGCGGACGCATCTCCGCCGCGGCGGCGACCTTCGGCACGCTGCTGTCCATCTGCCCCTTGCTCAACATGGACGACGAGGGGCATTTGATCCCCCGTACCAAGTATCAGGGCAAGAACCGCGTGATCCATGAGATCGTCAAGCGCATGGAGGAGCACGTCCAGAACGGTTACGATTATTCCGGCAGGTGCTACATCTCCAACTCCGCCTGCATTGCCGACGCGCGCAAGGTCGCGGATCTTGTTGAACAAAAATTCCCGAAGCTCAACGGCCCCGTGCTCATCAATTCGGTCGGCACCGTCATCGGCGCGCATACCGGTCCCGGCACCGTGGCGCTCTTTTTCTACGGCGACAAGCGCGTGCATTGACAGACTGCCGATAAAAACGGCAGGACGCGTGAATATGACTTTTTCGCAAAACGGGGACAGGCAAACGCCTGTCCCTTCTGCTCTATTACAAACTGCTGAAAAAAGCCCCGGGCAGCGTATCAAGGCGGTCTCACCGACTCGACTGCTTTATGAAGTCAAGCAACCGAAATGCCCGATCATCTCGGGCTACTTTGTAACCGTCATATTTATACAATGCAACTTTTGCAAAGTCACAAATCTTTTCCCCGAGCACGACCCGTTCGTCTTTCAAAAGCGCGCGAAGCTGCATGATCGCTTCGTCAGTGGATATATCATAATCAATAGCAGCTAGAATCGCCTGAAAGCGGAAGTAGGCGCCTCTATGCTTGAGCCCGGCAAGAACATCCGCACTGTTGCCCGACTGTATGGACAGCAGAAATCGGCTCTCCGTTAATTCGTCGTACTCCAAGGACGCACCGCCTTTCTTTTTTGCCCTACTTCGCAATCTTCTGTGTTCGGACTATTATTGGCAAGGAAAGCACATCCGGGGCTTTTATGCTTCCAGCTTCCCCGTCCTAAAGATCTGCCATTGCAGCATCATGGACAGTTCCTTTTGTGCGTAGACCAGTAATCGGTCAAGTATGCGGACAGATCGGCGTCCGACTTGACATATATGGCATCAACTTCGTAATCGTTATATGCAAGAATCCTCCTGCCGTCCAGAAGATAGCGGCAGGTAATGGAGCCATCCACATCAATCAGCGTATCCTGAAATTTGATCTCAGGTATATTGGCGATCTGCTTGTACAGCGCCTTAAATTGTATGTTGTCCGCTTCCGGGAAGATCGTATAATCATAAGCAAAATCATGACTCATAAAAGCAACACCTCATCACATCAATCTTTGTCCCTGCCGCCGTTGCAAATGTCCGAAACGTTCTCTGTTTCCCGGCCTTTATCCTGTTGCGAGCAATTTTTAGCTGCTAGCATTTTAAGTATACGCTTGCGATATCTGATGTTCAATGTGCAAAATCGTCCCTGTTCTGGATTTGTTCGCTTTGCAGGCGTCCAAACTGTACGCACAAATGCAACCCGTGCTTCGCCGTGCAGCAAAGTCGGAGATTCCCCTTTGCTTTCTTTTGCTTGCTTTTCTTTCTAAAGAGGCATTTGTACGCCTATCTGTTTTCGGCAACACAAAGTACATCCTCCACCAGCAGCAAAGTCGGAGATCCCCTTTGCTTTCTTTTGCTTACTTTTCTTTCTCATGAAAGAAAAGTAAGTGACGCTTTGAAGAAAACACGGTACAATAAAGAAAGAATACCATGGATTATGCCGTTTTGAAGGAGAACCTGCCATGCGCTTATTTATCGCCATCCCCGTGCCGCCGGACATCCGCCGCGCGCTGGGCGCCGTGAAGCGGGAGCTGATGCAAAAGGGGGCGGTCGGTCGCTATGTGCCGGACAAAAGCTATCATGTCACGCTGCACTTTTTCGGGGAAAGCGACGCGCTGTGCGACATTGCCGACGCCATGCACGAGGCGGTCTGCGACGCGCGACCGTTTTTGCTGCGCCTTGGCGAATACGGGGGTTTTTCGAGCCGCGCCGTCAAAACGGGGATCGTCGAAATGACCGGCGATCTTTCGGAACTGACGCGGCTGTATGAAATGCTGGAAAGCGCGCTGCTCGAGCGCGGCTTTGTCAAAAGCGCGGGACGGTTTCGTCCGCACATCACGATCGGGCGCAATATGCAGGGCGACGACGTTGCCCTAGCGCAGCACAACGATGCGTTCACCGTCAATCAGATCGTACTGTATGAAAGCCGTTCCGAAAAGGGACAAACGGTCTATACGCCTGTGCACAAGGAGCTGTTCCTATGACGCGGCGAATCCATTTCCTGTTGGGACGCGCAGACGCGGGCGCGCAGTCCTACATCACCGAATGCCTGCGCGAGCACATGAGAAAGCTCGAAACCGCCATCTTGATCGTACCCGAGCAATATACGTTTGAAACAGAGCGCCGTCTTTCTTCTGCGTTGGGCGGTCTGTTTGGCGTTCAGGTGTTGAGCTTTGGACGGCTTTGCGAGCGCGTGCTTTCGCTTGCCGGCGACACTCGACAGCACCTTTCCAAGCAAGGACTTGCCATGGTCGCGCGCAGATCGGTCTACCGACGGCAGAAGGAGCTGTCCGCTTTCTCGCGCGTTGCGGATAAGACAGGGTTTTCAGCGGAGATTGCGGACGTTGTGATTCATCTCAAGCAATGCTGCATTCTGCCCGAGGAATTGCAAAAAACAGCCGAACACATGCAGGGCTTGCCGCTGCTATGCGACAAGCTGCACGACGTCGCGCTGCTTTACGCGGATATCGACGAATTTCTCTCCGCCCGCTATCTCACCGCCGACGACGCCATGCAGGCGGTGCTTTCCCTGCTGCCCGCCTCGTTTGTGGCAAACGTCCCCGTTTATATCGACGGCTTCGGCACGGCGAGCGAAAGCGCCTACCGGCTTGCGGGCGCGATCTTTTCCGCCGCCTCCGAGGTCACGGTATCCCTGACCGTCGATCCCGACCCCGCCGCACGCGACGCGGGTCTGTTTTCGCCCGACGGCGCGATTTTGGATGCGCTGACCGGCATTGCCGCAAAGCGCGGCATCCCCACGGGCGTGCGCACGTTTTCATCGCGCCCCAAGCACCTTGACGACGCGCTTTTGCATCTCGAGCGCAACCTTTATGCGCATCCGCCCGCCGTCTTTGACGGAAAAACCGACCGTATCCGCGTCGTCGCCGCGCCCGACCGTGCCGCGGAGGCGGACGCTTTGGCAAACGCCGTACGGCAGACCGCCGTATCCGGCATACGCTATCGAGATATGGCGGTGCTGGTATCGGATCTGGACGGTTACGCGGAGCTGATCCGCCGCGCGTTTTCCCGGCGCGGCATACCGGTCTTTATCGACCGCAAGCGCCCCGTCACGGCGTTTTCACCGGTAGGCTTCGTGCTGGCGTCGCTTCGCGCGGGTGTGAACGGCTACCCGGCAAACGAGCTGTTTTCCATCGCCAAATCCGGCTTTGGCGGAATCGCGCCGCAGGACGCGGAGGCGTTTGAAAACTATGCGCGGCGCTGGAACCTGCGCGGCAGCCGGTTCTTGTCCCCGTTCACCCGCGGCGAGCCCGAGGATGCGGAGCGTGCAAGAAGCGCCCTTGTGCCAAAGCTTTCCGCGCTGCACGACGCGCTTTCCGAAAAAGCGGTCTCCGCAAAGGTGCGTGCCGTCTACGCCTACCTGACGGCGGTCGATATGCAAAAAACGCTCTCGCAGCTCTGCGAAACGCTTCTTGCGGCGGGACGGCCGCAGGACGCCGCCGCCCATGCGCAGATCTGGAACCAGCTCATGCTGCTGTTATCGCAGCTCGACACGATCCTGGGCGACGTTTCCATGGGTCGAAACGAATTTCTCGCCGTGTTTGAAGAGGGGCTTGCCGGTTACAGCATCGGCGTTGTGCCGGGCGTGACCGATCAGGTGCTGCTCGGCGATATGAGCCGCTCCCGCATCGGTACGGTACGGCGACTGTTCGTCGTTGGCGCGAACGACGGGCTCCTGCCCCCCAACGCCATGGACGACGCGCTCATTTCCGATGCAGAGCTTGCCTTGCTCTCCTCGGCCGGGCTGCAGGTCTGGAACGATACCGCCTTTACCGCCGCGTTGAATCGCTTTCGCATCTACGGCGCGCTGACAAAAGCGCGCGAGGGGCTGTACGTCAGCTTTGCCGCCTCCTCTGACAGCAACGAATTGTCCCCGTCGCGGCTTGTGCTCTCGATTGAGCAGCTCTTCCCGGGGTGCGCGCGGCGCGAGATTCTTACCGAGCCCGACGCGCTTCCTGCCACCGACGCGGACGCGATGGACATGCTCACGGGCGATCTGCGCCGTTGGAAGCAGGACGGGATCGTCACAAAGCGGCTCTCCTCCCTGCTTTCCTATTACCGCGACGCGCCGGACTGCCGGGCGCGGATTTCCCGCATGCTGGACGCTGCCGACGGGCGCATGGCGTATGAGCCGTTTGGCAAAAAGCTTGCCGACGCGATCTACGGCGACCGCATCTCGATGAGCGCCAGCCGTCTCGAGCAGTTTTCCGCCTGTCCGTTTCGCCATTTTGCGCGCTACGGCATGGGCGCCGAGGTGCGAAAAGAGGGCTTGGAGCGCAACTCGGATCTGGGGTCTTTTTACCACGCGGTGCTCTCCGACCTTGTCGATACCGTCACAAAGCGAAAGCTTCCTTGGCAGTCCATCGACGAGGAAACGCTTGAACGGCTGCTGGACGAGCTGCTTCCGCCGCACCTCGCCGCGCACAATGATGGGATTTTGCTCTCTGACGAGCGTCTGAGGGCCGGCCTGTTTTTGATTGTGGAAACCATTCGCTACGCCGCGCGCGCGGTCGTACAGCAGATGCTGTCGGGCGTTTTTTTGCCGGTCTCCACCGAGGTGCGCTTTGGCGACGGTCAGGCGTTCCCTCCCATCCGAATCCTGCTTTCCGACGGACGAACGGCGCTGCTTTCCGGTGTAATCGACCGGCTGGACCGCGCCGAGATCGACGGAACCAGCTTCTTCCGTATCGTGGACTACAAGCTATCCGGCAAAAAGCTCACCGCCGCCGGCATTCTCGCGGGGCTGACGCTTCAATTGCCGTTGTACCTGTCCGCGGCAGCGGCTGGCGGAGAGAGGGCCGGCATGTACTACATGCCGCTCAAGCTCCCAGCGCTTTCCGAAGACGCGGAGGTAGAGGCGCAGCTCATCCGTCATTTTCGCATGAATGGGCTGACGCTCTCCGAACCGGCAGTCGTCGCCGGCTCCGGCGGTACGGATATGCTGGAAAATGTCAATCACCTGCAAAGCGGCGCTTTTTCCGGTGCGCTGTGCGACAGCTCCGAGCTTTCCTGCCTGCTCGAGCGCGCCATACAGGTTACAGGTCAGCAGATCGACCGTATCCGCGCCGGCGAAATGGCCGCTTCTCCCATCAAGGGCAGCTGCGATTACTGCGACTATCGCAGCGTATGCCGGTTTGATCCAACGCTTGCCGCCTGCCGCGTCCGAAAGCTTCCCACCATCAGCTGGAAGACCTATTTTGAGGAACTTGCGGGCGGTCATCGAACCGACGCGCAGGACTGACGGAAAAAAAGGAGTCATTGCCATGTCTTGGACAAAGCAACAGCAACAGGCGATTCTCTCGCGCGGCAACGTGATCGTCTCCGCCGCCGCGGGCACGGGCAAAACCGCCGTGTTGACCGAACGGCTGTACCGGCTTATTGAAGCGGGTACGGACGTCACGCGGCTGCTTGTGCTGACCTTTACGCGCGCTGCCGCCGCCGAAATGAAATCACGCATCGAGCAGAGGCTTTTGCGCGCCGCGGAGGAGGCGGAGGAGCCAACGATACAGGCGCGGCTCATCGAGCAGGCGCAGGCCGTCTCCCGTGCGCAGATCACCACCATCGACGCCTTTTGCGCCCTCGTCATTCGGCGTGGCTACCATCTGATCGATCTGCCGCCCGTGTGCCGCATCGCCGACGAGCTGGAGCTTGCGGGGCTCAAGGACGGCGTCCGGGACGCCTTTTTCACATCGCTTGCCATTGCAAACGACGCCGATTATCACACGCTTTTGAAGGCCTTCCGCTCCGAGGACGCGGTCTTTTCGCGCATATCGGAGTTATCCGGCTATGTCCAATCCAAACCTGATCCCGGCGAATGGATCCGCACCCAGCAAGCGGGCTATTGCCAAAATGAGCGCGTCAACGCGCTGTTTTCCGTGCTGCTTTCCTCCTTTCAAGAGGATTTGCAGCTTGCGGTGGACACGTTTGCCAAAGCCTGCGATCTCCTGCCGCCGTCGGCGGATAAAGCGTTGTCGCTCCTTTACGACAATATCACGCGCTGCCGCGGACTGCTGCTGGCCGGTTCGTACGACGAGTACCGTTCCGGCGCGCAAAGCATCGACTTTGGACGGTTGATATTTCCCAAGGACACCGACAAGGACGATGCGGCGTCGATCAAGGCTGCGCGAACCGCCGCCAAGGATCTGCTAAAAAGTCAATTGGGCAAAATGGCGCTCACACAGCAAGCAGAGATTGAAAAGCTTTACGGCAGCCATCCGGTCGTGGACGCGCTGTGTCGCCTGACCCTTTCTTATATGGACGCGTTTCAGGCTGCCAAACGGAACAAAAGCATTCTCGATTACAGCGATCTGGAGCATTTCGCGCTCCAAATTTTGCAGCACCCGGAGGCTGCCGCCGAATACCGCAATAAGTACGACTATATTGCCGTAGACGAGTATCAGGACAGCAACCGCGCACAGGAAGCGCTGCTAAGCAGCGTGTGCCGCGAGGACAATCTCTTTTTTGTGGGCGACGTCAAGCAGTGTATCTATCGCTTCCGGCAGGCGGAGCCCGAGCTGTTTTTGGAGAAGCTCACGGCGTTCCCGGCGCACGGCGGCACTCGCATCGACCTCAACAGCAATTTCCGTTCCAGCGGCGCCGTGCTGGAAGCGGTCAACGACGTTTTTTCCGCGATTATGACAAGGGCTGCGGCGAATCTTCTCTACGACGAGCAAGCTATGCTCCGGCAAGGGCGTCCCATGCCGGCGGGCGACGTCTCCCTCCATCTGATCGAGCGCCGGCTCGACCCGGACGCGGACGCTTCGGAGGACGTTTTGGATATTGCGGATGCAGAGGCGGAGGCGGAGCTGATTGCCGACACGATCACAGACCGCATCAAAAACAGCTCTGTAACCGATGCTGCGGCCGGTACGTCGCGCCCCTATACCTACGCTGATTTTGCGATATTGCTGCGCGACACCAAAAGCGCGCAGACCTTCGCGCAGACGCTGGCGCTGCGCGGAATTCCCTGCTATGCGCAGGCGAGCGGCGGCTATTTTGACGCCATCGAAGTCATCGTATTTCTCAATCTCCTGCGCGTGATCGACAACCGCGATCAGGATATTCCGCTCCTGTCGGTGTTGTATTCGGGCATTGGCGACTTTTCCGCCGCGGAACTGATCGGACTGCGCGACGCAAAGCGCGACGGCAGCCTGCTTTCGGCGCTCCTGTGCGCCGGACGGGGGAATACCGCGCTCGGGCAAAAGTGCGCCGCGTTTTTGAACCGGATCGATCGCTGGCGATTGGAAAGCCGTCTGCGGTCAGTCGAGGAACTCATTGGACTGCTGCTCGATGAAACGGGCTTTTTCTCGGAAATGGGCGCGCTTCCGGGCGGCGCCGAGCGACAGGCAAATCTCAACGCGCTGCTCTCTCGCGCGCACGCGTTTCTCTCCAGCGGTCTGTCGGGTCTTGCCGCGTTTTTGTTCTATATCGACCGCGCTTCCGGCAACGCAAAGCTCGGCGCGGCGCAAACCATTGAGGCGGACGTTGTGCGCATCATGACCATACACAAATCCAAGGGTCTGGAATTTCCGGTGGTATTCTTAGCGCAGCTCGGAAAGAGATTCTATCAAAAGAGCGCAACGTATCCGCTGCTGCTCCACGACACGCTCGGCATCGGTCTACGGTATACGGGCGACGATCTTCGCACGCTGGAAACCGTCGCGTGGCGCGCGGTGGGTCAACGTATCCGGCAGGAGGAGCTTGCCGAGGCGATGCGTGTGCTGTATGTTGCCATGACGCGCGCGAAATTTGAGCTGCATATGATCGGCTGCGCCACGGACTGCCAAAAAAAGCTTGACAGGGCCGTCGTTACCCCGTCTCCGGTCGAAGTCACCCACGCTTCGACGCTGCTTGACTGGGTGCTGTGCGGCAAACGCTCGGTCTGCAAGACCTTTTTGCACCCCAGAGAAGCATTCCAGCACGCTCTGCGCGGCGACGCGCCTGCCGCAGCGCTTTTGCCGGAGGATCCGGACGTTTCCGCCGCGCTGGCTGCGCGCCTTTCGTGGCGGTATCCACATGAAGCGGCGTTTGCCGTTCCTGCCAAGGCGGCGGTTTCGCGCGTGTTTTTCATCGGGAGCGCCGAAGCAGGCGACGGCACGACGGAGGTCGCCGACGCGGGCTTTGCAGCGGTGCTGCCGAAGTTTGAAGTGCCGGCCTTTATCAAAAGCGACGCCACCGACGCCATGTCGCGCGGTACGGCGACGCACGCCGCCATGCAGTATTTGGACGGAAAATTCTATACGTTGGACGCTGCAAAAGCGTATCTATTGCAGCTTGCCGATCGGCAGCTCCTCACGCCCGAGCAGGCGTCGCTTGCCGATCCTGCTGCCGTTGCATGGTTTTCCGGCACCGCCCTATACAATCGCATGCTTGCCGCTGCACGCTGCAACCGCGAGCTCCCGTTTTCCTATGAGATCGGCGCGAACCGTCTCTTTCCCAACGCGGACGCCGAGAGCATTCTCTTGCAGGGCGTGATCGACTGCTGCTTTCTCGAGGACAACGAATGGGTGCTGCTCGACTACAAAACCGATTATGCGCCCACGCCTGACGCGCTTCATGAGCGCGTGCGCCTGCACACGCCGCAGCTTTCCATCTATCGGGAGGCGCTGGAAAAGCTCACCGCGCTGCCGGTCAAAGAAACCCTGCTGGTGTTTTTGTCCGCGCGGCAGGTGGTGCCGCTGCCGTGAAAAGCGGTTGTTTTGGCGCATACAAAAACTCTCGACATGCGGAACGATGTTTTCATTTTCTCTTGCCTTAGATCTTCATATCGCCGGGCTTTATCCAGCCGAGCCTGCGCAGCGGCCAGGCAAGCAGCGGCGTCAGCACCGCGGGCAGTACAAAGCACACCAGCACCAGTCCGATCCACATCGACGCGCTGGGCGTCATCGCGGTCAGGATGCCGAGCGGGCCGACCAGCCCGCAAGTGCCCATGCCGGCAGCGGTGGGAATCGACTCCAGTTTGAATACCGCCGTGGCGATCGGGCCGGTAATTGCGGCAGCCAGCGTCGGCGGCAGCCAGATCAGCGGCTTTTTTGCGATATTGCCGATTTGCAGCATCGAGGTGCCAAGCCCCTGCGCAGCCAGTCCGCCCCAACGGTTATCCGAAAAGCTCATCACGGCAAAGCCGATCATCTGCGCGCAGCAGCCGGCGGTCGCCGCGCCCGCGGCAGGGCCGGCAAGATTGAGCATAATGCACAACGCGGCGCTTGAGATGGGCAGCGTCAAAACCATGCCGACGATGACCGATACGATGATCCCCATGAGGATGGGCTGCAGCTCTGTCGCCTGCATAATCAACGCCCCAAGACCGTTCATCAGCGCCGAAACGCCGGGGCCGACAAATACGGCGATCGCGGTTCCTGCAAGAATGACCACCGTGGGCGTTACGATAATGTCTACGGGCGTCTCCTTGGACACAAGCTTTCCCAGCTCCGCGGCAACTACCGTCGCAAGAAACGCCCCAACCGGGCCGCCCAGCGCGTTACCCGCAAAGCCCACCGCCGCACACGACAACAGCACCAGCACCGGCGCATGGAGCGCATAGGCGATGGAAACGCCAAGCGCAGGCCCGGTCGCAGACTTTGCAAAGTCCGCCGCCTGTTTCAAAAATTCCCAGTTCAGCCAGTCGGACAACGTGGACAGAATCGTTCCGATCAGAAGCGTTGCAAACAAACCGTACGCCATGGCGCCCATGGCGTCTACAAAATACGTCTTTGCCGAGAAACGAATCTCCTTACGCGCTAAAAAAGCGGCAAAACGATTCTCTTTTTTCTGCGCCTGTTCCATCGATTTTTCTCTTTTCTTCTTTTTTACCTATTATAGCGCGTTTCCTGCAAAGCGCAAAGGCGCGGCATACAAAAGGAGCCGATATCCGCAATTCCGCTGAAATCCGCTCCGGCACGCCGTTTTTTTACGCCCTCAACATCGTTCTGCCGATCGATTTTTACAGGAAAAGAAAGGCGTGGTCGCCATAGACGACCTCATACTCCACATAGCTCGCAATCCCGTCCGTCATGGTGATATACGTATAATGCACGCCGCTTTTTTTACAGGAGACGCCGCCGCACAGACAGGTGGAATATGCCTGGTACAGCTCCTGTGCCGTTCCTGCCGGAATCAGGAGCCTCGCCACGTATTCCTGACCGTAGCTTTCATAAACCGATGCAATATGCGCCGTGTCGCTGTCATAGACCAAAAGCTCGAGCGGAACGCGAATAATCATCTCGTCGCCAAGCCGTTTGGATTGAACAATGCTGGTCTGCCGCTGCCGCACCTTGTATACGCCATCCTCGCCGTACACCTGCAGCAGCGCATAATCGCTGAGGATCGTGTCCTCCTCGGTCCACGGCTGCTTTGCGCCGTCGGTATCCAGATACATCGTGCCGTCCGGTCCGTAAGTCACGTAATAGCGGTTGAAATCCCCGTCCACCCACCGCAGATCCACAAACCCATTGTGCTCGATTGCCGCGTACTGCTTTTCTGAAAAGGACATCGTCTCCACGAAATACGCCGTTACGATCAGATAAACGCCCGCGGCGTCCGGCGTAACAGACGCAATGTACAGCGGTACGCGTTCTCCGGTATAATCGGAGATTACGCTTCGATTCGCCTCCGACACCGGGGCAACCGTACGTTCGGGCAGGGCGGCCAAAGCCTCCTCCGGCTGCTTGCCGCAAGCGCAGCACAGCAGGCAGGCAACGCAAAGCAGCGCCAAGATGCGTATGCTTTTTTTCATCTGCGCGCCTCCCGTCCCACTGGCTTTTCTCCTATGATAGCACAGCGCAATCGACGGAGAAAGCAAATTCTTCGTGAACGGGCGTCGAATCCCGCCACAGCATCACGTTTTTTTCCGCGTCGTCCCAATTCCAAAAACGCCGACTGCACACGGCAATATTCGCGCCTCTGCGGCATATACTTTTTTCGGGAGGTGCTGCAATGGCGTGGTTGTGGGCGGGTCTGTTTTGCGTCGGCATCGTTTCTGTGACGCTCCGGCAGGGCGGCGACGTCGCAATGGCGGCGATGCTTTCCGGCGGCAAGGAGGCCGTCGCCCTGTGTCTTGAGCTTGCGGGCGCTTATTTATTGTTTATGGGACTGATGGGCGTTGCCAAAAAAGCGGGACTGATGCAACTTCTATCCCGACAGCTCTCCTCCGTGACGCGTTGGCTTTTTCCGCATGCGGGCGGCGCGACCGGCGCAATTGCACTGACGCTTGCCGCCAATATGCTGGGACTTGGAAACGCGGCAACCCCCTTGGGACTCTCCGCCATGCACGAATTGCAGGCCGACAATCCGGATAAAGCCTTGGCGACAGACACCATGTGCGCGTTTTTGATCGTCAACGCATCCTGCTTGCAGCTGCTGCCGACCTCCATCATCGCGCTGCGGCAGGCGGCGGGCAGCACCTCCCCCGCCGCGATCGTACTCCCCTCCATTGCAGCTTCGGCAGTCACCACAATCGTCGCGGTCGTGCTTTGCCGGATGCTGCGCCGCACATGACGTCTATGCTTGTGCCGCTGCTCGCCGTGGCGGTGGTCGTTTACGGGTTGGTCAAAGGCGTGGATGTATACGAAGCGTTTGTAGAAGGCGCCGCCGAGGGTCTGCCCGTGCTCTATCGCATCCTGCCGTATCTTGCCGCCATGCTCATCGCCGTGCGGTGTCTCGATACGGGCGGTTTGATCGATGATTTTTCGCGTTTGATCGCACCCATCTGCGCCGCGGTCGGGCTGGACGCCTCGCTTGTGCCGCTGATTCTGCTGCGCCCGTTTTCCGGCAGCGCTTCGATGGCGATGCTGGTGGAGATCTTTGAGACACAGGGCGTCGATTCCGTCGCGGGGTACACAGCCTCCGTCCTGATGGGCTCGTCGGAAACGATATTTTATGAGGTAGCGCTGTATTTTGGCGCGGTCGGCATCAAAAAAACGCGCTACACCATTCCCATAGCGCTTGCCGTTATGCTGGCGGGCGTCATCACCTGTCTCTTGATCTGCGCAACATAAAAAATCGCCCCCAAAGGAGCGATTACAGCGTTTTTTTGTTGCGAGCGATCATCCGCGCCCTTTGAGCACCGGCGACAGGCTCTTGTAGATCAGGAACGTAATGACCACGCTAATCCCGCCCTTGATTGCCGTGAACGGCAAATTAAAGCGTACAAGCGCGTCCCAGAGCGTCTTGACGGACGGATCGATCACGCGGTACATCTCCAATATCGTCTCCATGGGCATGAACGCCGTATAAACCGGATACACTACGTAATAGTTGATAACGACCGACAGTCCCGCCATGAACATTACGCCCACCAGACTGCCGACAAGCGCTCCGCGACGGCTTTTTTGGAATCGATAGGCGATTCCCGCGGGAAGCACGAAGCACACGCCAAGCAAAAAGTTGGACAATTCTCCCACGCCGCCGGTCGTGGTAAACAGGAGATTGACGAGATTTTTGACCGCACAGACCACGACGCCCGAAATCGGCCCCATGGAAAACGCAGCGATCAGCGCCGGAAGCTCGGACAGATCCAGCTTGATAAAGCTCGGCATGAGCGGCACGTTGAAGCTCAAAAACATCAGTACGGTCGCCACCGCGGCCAGCATGGCGGTCACGGCCAGCTTTCTTGTGGTAAAGCGTTTCTTTTTCACAGCGGCGACCTCTATGGTCTTGTCCGCATTTTGGATTGTTGACTGCTGTTGCATCGATTTTCCTCCCAAAAGCAAAATAGCCTGCAGAAACTGCAGGACGGGCAAAAAGAAAATCTATCTACTTCTCTTATCCGGACTGTACCGTCGGTATCGGAATCGCACCGATTCAACCAAGTGGCTCGCGGACTCGTCAGCAAATTTGCTGCATTACCGCCGGTGGGGAATCGCACCCCGCCCTGAAGTTCGTGCGTATTATAGCACGCGCTTTTGCAGAATGCAACCTCTATTTTTATTTGGTACGATTTTCAAAATAATACTTGACAAAAACAGTTGTATAAGTTATTATTTCAGTAATGGTTATCAATACTAATATTGCTACATTGTAACAAGCAGAACGGAGGCGATGTTGATGCGCTTTTCCCATCAGAGAGAACAAATTTTGCAGGCGGTTCTGGAAAGTCATCTCCATCCCACCGCCAACATGGTCTATGACGCGTTGAAAGAGAAGATGCCCAAGCTCTCCCTCGGTACGGTTTACCGCAATCTCAATCAACTGGCGGATGCGGGGCGGATCCGCAAAATTCCGCTGCCGGACGGCAGCTGTCGGTTCGACGGAACCAAGGAGGGTCACTCCCACATTGTATGCGACCGCTGCGGCAGCGTTGCCGATGTAACGCTCCCCGCGCTTTACGAGCCGGACGAAGCCATTCGAAAGGAAACCGCCTTCACGCTCAGCTCCTATGACGTTGTGATGCACGGGCTCTGTAAAGCCTGTCACCAATAAAAAGTATAGTAAATCACAGGAGGATTATGATTATGCAACTCAAGGGCAGCAAAACCGAACAGAATCTCATGACCGCATTTGCGGGCGAATCTCAGGCACGCAACAAGTACACCTACTATGCTTCCGCCGCCAAGAAGGAAGGCTACGAGCAGATCGCAGGGATCTTCCAGGAAACCGCTGACAATGAAAAAGAGCACGCAAAGCTCTGGTTCAAGGCGCTCCACGGCGATAAGGTTCCGGAAACCGCCGAAAACCTGAAGGATGCGGCCACCGGCGAAAACTATGAGTGGACAGAAATGTACGCCCAGTTTGCAAAGGACGCCGAAGCGGAGGGCTTCACAAAGCTGGCCTATCAGTTTAAAGAGGTTGCCAACATCGAAAGACACCACGAAGAACGCTACAACGCGCTGCTCAACAACGTGGAAGAAGGCAAGGTCTTTTTCAAGAACGGTAAGGTCTTCTGGCAGTGCCGCAACTGCGGTTACATCGTCGAAGGCGAAAAGGCGCCCGAGGTCTGCCCCGTCTGTGCGCATCCCAAGGCCTACTTCGAAGTTCGCAAGGTCAACTATTGATCCGTTTTCCCTCTATCCGGTTATCAACAAACAGGGATCAGCAAACGCTGATCCCTGTTTTGTCGCCAATAAACGGTGATTTCACTGGGTCAAGGGCCCCGTCATATCGCTTTCCAGCCTTTCAAAGCACAGGCTGCTGCGACGATTTTCCCCCGGGGAATAGACGGGTTTATGCCGCGCGGCTTTATCGGTAGAACGTATTGCCCCCGACAAATTCGCGCATGATGCTGGTGGGCGGGATCTCGTCCTCGACGTCCGCCTCCAGAATATAATTGAGAAACTTCACAAGGGAATGTGCCTCGGCATAGTAGGGACTTTCGGGCTGCACGGCGGAAAGCAGCGGGAAAATGTGCTTCTTCAGCACGGCGGGTTCGTAGACGAGCGACGTATTGAAAATCGCGTCGGCGTCCTCCTGAAAGGGGAATATCCAGCGTTCTTCTCCACGCCGCACGCTCTCCCACATGGACAGCGTACGCTCGATGCTCGAGCCGCGCGTCAAATAGTCGCGCACCATCCGGCGCAGCAGGCGGATATTCGTCGTGGGGATCCGGTTGTGGTCGTCAAGATTCAGCGTGGTCAAGGCGGAAACATACAGCCGGAAGACCTGCTTTCGATCGATCGTATCCGGTAGGAGCGTTGGATTGAGTCCGTGCAGACCTTCGATCACAAGCGGCGTGTTCTCGTCGATGCGCAGCGTGTGGCTGCCGTCCATCACTCGCCGCTGGGTAAGAAAGTCAAACCGCGGCAGCTCGACCGTCTTGCCGCGTAAAAGATCGTTGAGATTCTCGGCAAACAGTGCCACGTCAATCGTGTTGATATGCTCAAGATCGATCTCCCCGTTGGCGTCGGGCTGGATCTTGTCGCGGTCGATGTAATAGTCGTCCAACGAAACGAGCACGGGCGATTTTCCGTGTACGCGCAGCTGCGTGCAGAGACGGTTGGCGCTGGTGGTCTTGCCCGAGCTGGACGGCCCCGCGATCAAAATCGCCTTTGCGCCGCGCTCGATGATCTCGTCTGCAACATTGGCAAACTTTTTCTCATGCAGCGCTTCGTTGACGCGGATGAGGTTGCGGATCTGTCCGTTTTCGGTCATCTCGTTGAGATCGGCGACGGTGGCGCAGTGCATGAGCCGTCCCCAGTCGTCGCTTTCACGAAATACGGCGGCAAGCTGCGGCATATGCACAAAGCGGCTGGATTTGTTGGGGTTTTTCGGATCGGGTCGCAAGATAAGCAGCCCGGGCTTCTCATATTGCAGCCGCATGACGGACACATAGCCGGTAGACGGCGCCATCTCGCCATAGAAATACTCCATGAAATCCTCATGGCGATAAACGTCAAAATAGGTAAATTGACGCCATTTGAGCAGACGCACCTTGTCGTCCTGCCCGTCGTTTGCGAAAAAATCAATCGCGTCGTCGATGTCCATGCGCTTGCGTTCCAGCGTGTAATCCGCTTGGATGATGCGGTGGCATTCCGTCTCGACCGCGGCAACATCCTCCGCCGTCAGCGCCGGATCCTTGAGGATGGAAGCATACAGCCCGGCGCCTACGGCATAGTCGATGTGCACGCGCGCCTTGGGAAACACCGTCCGTACCGCCAGCAGAAAGACAAACAGCATCGTGCGCTCGTAAACGCGCTTTCCGCGCGCGGTGTCGTAGCGCAGCAAAGAGACCTCACCGCCTGCGGCGCGCATGGCTCTGCGCAGGGGCATACGGTCGCTTCCGCTCCCCGCCTGCCGCGTGGGGATGTAATTCAAGGTAAAGGTTTCGCCGGCGATCCTTGCCGCCAGCGGGCGCGTTGCAAGCTCGCCCGTATCCAGTCCCAGTTTTTTAACGAGCGTCAGCAGCGATTCGCCCGCTTCCGCCGTGATGGGTCTTCCTTCGATGTTCAGTTGCATGAATGTGTCCTCCGTTCGTATCAGTATGCGCCGTTTCCCAAAAAAGCGAGCGGCAATGTGTGCGCGAGCCAAAGCGTATCCCGCGCGGCGCCGGAATCAACCCCACAGCAGCGACAGCGCAGGAACGATCTGCTTCTTTCGAGAGATGACGCCGGGCAGGAACACGGCGTTGCCGCGCACATCGGCGTTGAACGCATGCTCTACCGTATCGATGTCGCCCACCGCCAAAAGCTCGGTGCCCTCTCGCAGCACATCGGTGAGCATCAACAGCAGCATGTCGTAGTTTTTGGCGGCGCGCTCCGTTTCCATGATTTTGATAAACTCTGCCTTATGCTTGACCAGCTCCGCCGAATCCAGACACGTGATCTGCCCGATCCCCAGCATGTGGTTGGCGATTTGGAATTGCTTGAAGTCGGTGAATACCAGCTCCTTGAGATCGTGTGCGCCCAGCACAGAGGCGGCAAATATCTCCCGTCCAAGATCGTCGATGGAAAGCCCGGCAAGCTTTGCCATACGCTCCGCCATGAGGCGATCCTTCTCCGTGCAGGTGGGGGATTTGAACATAATGGTATCGGAGATGATCGCCGCGCACAAAAGCCCGGCAAGCTTGGGGCTTGGCATGATGCCCTTCTCCTGATAGATGCTGGTGATGATCGTGCAGGTGCTGCCAACCGGCTCGTTGCGCACGTAGATGGGAGAGAGCGTCTCCACATCCGCCAGACGGTGGTGATCGATGATCTCTACGATCTCGGCCTGATCGAGTCCCGAGATGCTTTGTCCGGCTTCGTTGTGATCCACGAGGATCACGCGCTTGCGATTGGGGCGCAGCAGATGATAACGCGACAGCGCGCCGATCACGCGATCGTTCTCGTCGAGCACGGGATAGCTGCGATAACGGGTTTTCAGCGTGGCTTCCTTCACGTCGTCAAGGTAGTCGTTGAGATGGAAGGAGACAAGCTCCTCCGTCCGGCAAACGCGAGAAACGGGCACCGACTGGATGATGAGCCGAGCCGCGCGGTAAGCGTCGTGCGGCGTTGAGATCACAAGCATCTCCCCGGCTTCCCGGAGCAGCGCCTTGTCCAATTCGACCTCGCAGACGACAAGGCAGCTCGCCTTGGATTGAACCGCCGCGCGGAACACATCCGGCCGGTTGCCGGAGACGACGATCGCGCCCTCCGGGATATGGATCACGTTATCCGTACGCGTCAAAGCGATCATCAATTCGCCGGAGATTTCATCAACGACCGCGTTCTCCGTGCGAAGCTGTCCGTCAAGGCACGACAAAAGGTTGAACAGCGGAATGCCCGTCACGTGCGCGTCGTGCACAAACCGCAGGTCAAAGGCGGCGATGTCGGCGCTGGTCAGCATGCCAAACAGCTTTCCGTCCTCGTCCGCAACGGGGAGCGCCTCGATGTGGGAAGCGGCGTTGATGATCTCCTCCCACGCATGATGCACCGTAACGGCAGCGCTCAAAATGGGCGGCGTATCATAGGAAAGATCCCGCACCTGCGTGCGAAGATTCCGGATACGCTCCGGCGCGGCAAAGCCGAACTTGTTGAGCACCAGCTGTGTTTCGTCGCTGACCTCGCCGATTCGGGCGGCGGTCACGTTCCGTTCGCCCAAGGCATTCTTCAAGGATGCGTAAGAAATCGCGGCGACAATCGAGTCCGTATCGGGATTGCGATGCCCGGTCACATAGATGGGTTCCATGAACAGCCTCCCACAAATTCTCTTTCTACATCTTACCCTTTGCATGCTGAAAATACAAGAAACATTCCATCAAAACCCGGAGTGCGGCCGAAAAGCCCCCGAATTGCAAAAAGGACTTGCCAAGCAGGGCTGAATGCGGTAAAATAGTAGCACTTCGGGGATGTAGCACAGTTGGTCAGAGCGCTTCGTTCACATCGAAGAGGTCGGGGGTTCGAGCCCCTCCATCCCCACCAAAGCAAAAACGCCGCCCAACGGGTGGTTTTTTTGTTTTGTTTGCAGAAAAGGGGTGTAAAGCCGCGTCTGCGTCTGCAAAACCCGTTTTTGCACAGGCGTAAGCTGAAGGTGGCGCCGCGCCGTTACTCCAGCGTGAGCTCCGTCGGCTGCGGCGTCGCGTTTCCATAGATCGTTTGCAGCAGCGGCAGCATCTCGGAATGCCACGTCCCCGCCGTGCGATTGTAGAAATGACTGTCCGCATTGACGGCAAACGGAATGCCCGCGTTGTCAAGCGCCTGTCTCAAAAAGGCGGCAAACACCTGCTGCTCTGCGACGGTATAGGCATTTGCGTCGTTATAATCGCCCGGCATCCATGCCCCGACCCACGTGGGAACGTTCGTTTTCTCCTGCCAGTCAAGGGCTAGCTGGATCTTCTCCATAACCAGCGCTTTCTCTGCGGGCGTGCCGGTTGTCCAAAGCTTTCGCGCGTTTGTCTTCGAAGGCCCCGCGGCGTAAAAATGCCACTCCGCCATCAGATAGCCGTTGGCCTGCGATGGAATTTCCAGCTCATCAAGACAGGCCGCGTCGGAACGCAATCGCGGCGAGATCATGACAATCCGCTTTTCATTCGTCTCGCGCACGGCGCCGACCAGCGCCTCATAGATCGTATTGAGCGTCTCCGGCTGATCGTTCAGCGCATCCGTCACCTCGATCACGAGATCAAATGCAAGGTAGTAGGGCTGCGTCCGGTACCGCGCGGCGACCGTTCGCCACCACGCTGCCGCCTGACGGATATTTTCCTCCGTTGGATCGTTTTTCAGCGCGTCTGCCTGGTATGCGACAACGGGCAGCACGCCGCAGCGGATGCAATCGGCGATCTGCTGATCCAACCGCAAGAGCAGCGCCTCGTCTGCGTCGTCCCGGATGCGGATGCGCACGTGCGAAACGCCCATCGTCTTGAGATCCTCCACGGCTTTGGAGGAATACGCGTCCATCCCCTTCTTCGTCTTGCTCCAGTCAACATCCATTCCCTTTCCCAGCATCCTTTGATACGTCCACGGATCGATGGGATCCATTCCGTCTGGGACGGCCGTCTTTTTTTGCAGCGCGCCCATCGTCAGCAGCAAAAGCACCGCAAAGCACGCGAGCGCCGCCAGAATTCGTTTCACAGCTCCGTTTCTCCTCTTTTCTCCGTCCACTTTCTTTGATCGCGCCATCCTGCGCTTGCTGCCGCATTGCTTTTCCCCTTTGCCGCGATAAGTCCTTCAAACCGGAATCCGTCGGAAAAAACGCGGTTCCTTGGCGGATTGATCGTCCTTTGCCGTTTGCGGCCGGACGCAAAGAACCGCGCTCCGTTTGAGCGCGGTTCCTGTTTGTGTGCTTTTGCGGGTC
>CAZWUK010000038.1:0-20990 GCA_964636685.1 uncultured Oscillospiraceae bacterium | reverse complement strand
TGCCGCACCGTGCTGCGGTTGTTTTCTTGATGTTTTTTTGCTGCGCCAGCTGACTCATGGCAGCGCGCCTTTCGACAATCGCCGCTTCCAGCGATTGTTTGACGCGGTTTGCCTCCGCGCCGACGGCGGCACGTTCTTCTTTTTCCATTTTGCCCATGGTGCGAAGAATGCCGGTCAAAGAACCGTTTCTTCCGAGAACGTTGATTTGCAGATCCTCCAAATCCGTTTCATTCTCACCGTTTTTCAGCCGATCCATCGCTTCCTGATGGATTGCCTTCAGCGACTCCAATACGCTCATGTTTTATGACTCTCCTCCTCTGTATTTCCAAAAAGAAAAAAGCTTCCTCCCGCAAGGGACGAAGCAAATCCGTGGTACCACCCTTTTTCGTCCTGCAAGCACAGGACCTCAACGCTGTAACGGGCTGACCCGCTATCGGCTACTGGACATTCACCGATAAAGCTCCGGAGCGAACTTTATGCTTTTTCCTTGGACGCCTTTGCAGCAAAACAGGCGCTCTCTGAACCGCAGAAGAAAGCTTTTCTCCATCATCGCAGGATATTCTGATATATTGCTATTCTAGCACCTGCGCAGTCGCGCCGTCAAGCGCCACGTGGATGGTTCCGAGCTGATCCGTGCGATAAACCGCGATATTGTACTGGGAGAGCAGCTGCAGTGTTTTTTCGGCGGGATGCCCGTATTCATTGTCGATTCCGCAGCTGATGACCGCCATCGTCGCACCGGAGGCAGAGAGAAGCTTTGATGTAGTACCGTCCGCGCCGCCGTGGTGAGAAAGCTTGATGATATTGGCTCTGAAATTGTGGTTGGGCAGCGCCTTCATGGCAAGTCGAATGGACAATTCCGTAGCGTCTCCCATCAATAGCAGCGCGGTATCGCCATAGCAGACGCGCAAAATGATGGAGGAATCGTTGCACTCGGTGTAGGCGACGGCATAGGGAGCAAGCACCTGCACGGTAACGTCTTCGTCCCAGGAGAGGACGGAATTTGCGCTTGCAACGACATTCGTCACGGGAATATTTTTCTCTTGCAGCAACGACTGCACCTTGTCGTTTGTGAGGCTCTCCCAGTAGTAGTTGTTTTGATAGTAAGCGCCTACCGGGTAGTTTTCCAGAATTTGCGGCATCGAGCCGATATGGTCGTAGTGCGGATGCGTAGCAACGACCGCGTCCAAAGACGTTACGTTTTGTGCAGACAAAAAGGCCTGCACATCGGGGAAACGCTCTGCTTCCCCGGCGTCGATCAGCATGGTTTTTCCGCTGGGTGAGCGCAGGAAGATGCAGTCGCCCTGACCGACGTCGATAAAATAGGCCTCCAAAACATCGCCGCGTTCCAAAGCCGCATTCTGGCAAGGGGTTGGCGACGGGGATACGGTCGGAGAAGGCGATGGCGCGGACGGATCGTGAAACATACCGACGGGATCCCCGAGAAAAACATCAAGCAGCAAGGCAAGCGCCGCAATCATGCAGACAATGGCCGATATACGCCCAATCCCGCGCCGTCGTTCGATTTTTTCCAATTCGTTGTCCTGTTGTGTTTGCTGTTGCTTCATAATTATCATTATAACGCGCTTTTGCGGGGATTGACAACTGTGTGAAATGACGTATAATTACTGTACTAGCAATACTAGTACGGTTAGGAGGGATGAGATGTTTCAAATCGACCGATTTGGACGCACGCCGATTTACGAACAGGTGATCGAGCAGGCGGAGAAGCATATTCTGGCGGGCGTGCTTTGCTCCGGAGATCAGTTGCCGTCCGTCAGAACCCTGTCGCAAAGCGTTTCCGTCAATCCGAATACCTTGCAAAAAGCCTACGCGGAACTCGAACGCCGCGGGCTTTGCCGCGCAGCGCCCGGGAGCGGACGCTACATTACAGAGGACGCCAGAAGCCTTCTGCTTTCGGCCAAGAAAGAACAAATCGGCAAGCTATATGATATTTCTGCGGAATTGCTGCTCGCAGGCGTGCCCTTGGAGGATGCGCTGCAGACGGTCAGGGACGCATATGAGGGGGAAACGAGGATATGATCGCAGCCAGAGATTTAACAAAGCATTTTCATAATATCACTGCAATCAATGGGCTGAACTGCAATATTCCGGATGGCTGTATCTACGGACTGGTGGGGGTAAACGGAGCCGGAAAATCCACGCTGCTGCGTTTGATGAGCGGGATCTATCGCCCGGATGGCGGGAGTATCTGTATCGATGGGGGCAATATTTTTGAGCATCCGGAAGCAAAGGCAAAGGTCGCGCTGGTACCGGATGAACTGTATTTTCTGTCCGGAAGCGATCTTTTCGATATGGCGAAGCTATATGCCGCAGCATATCGCAATTTTGACCGGAAACGGTTTTCCGATTTGCTTGGCCAGTTTCGGCTCGATGGGAAGAAGCCGCTGTCCGCATTTTCCAAAGGGCAGCGCAGGCAAGCGGCGACGATACTGGCGCTGTCAGCGGGAACGAACTATATCCTGTTCGACGAAACATTCGATGGACTGGATCCCGTGATGCGCAATCTTGTGAAAAACGTGCTGTATTCCGATGTGACGGATCGCGGCATCACCGCTGTCGTGACCAGCCACTCGCTGCGGGAGCTGGAGGATACCTGCGACCAGCTTTCCTTACTGTATGAGGGAACGCTTGTCTATGAAGGAGACGCCGAGAATCTGAGGACGTCGCTGTTCAAAATGCAGGTCGCCTTTCGGGAAAACTTCGACTGCTCAAAATTTTCAGGGCTGGATGTGGTGCATTTTGAAAAGAGCGGCAGCGTTGCAAGCATCATTGTGCGCGGCGATTCGGCAAAAGCGATTAGACTTGTGCGCGATATGTCGCCGGTACTGCTGGAGCAACTGCCCATGACGCTGGAAGAAGTGTTTTTGTATGAGATGGAAACGATGGGGTATGCGTTTCCGATCGGAGCAGCCAAAGGAGGCGAAGACAAATGAAATTCTACCGGCAACAGTTGTTGCGGCTTGCAAAGCTTGCGGTCACGTTGATTATTCTATCAGTCACCGCGACCGCGATTTCGAGCGTCCTCACAGCGCGCGGTTGTATTGTCACCGACATGACGGGGACGCAGCAGTTCCGTCAGGTAGCAAAGATTCCCGGCGTCGAGGAATACGCGTCGATGCTGATTTATTTTTCAATCGCCTCCGGTCTGGCTTTGGCGCTCTACGGCTTTTCGTTCCTGAACAAGCGTTCGGAGAGCGATTTTTACCTGAGTTTGCCGATTCGACGCAGCCGTATATTTATTGCGGTCACGCTTGCCGGCGTCAGCTGGATCCTGATCGGCATTGTTGCAAACGTGTTTGTTTCGCTGGCAATATTCGGCCTGCACGGCATTGCGCTGATTCCGTCGTACCCGCTGCTTCTGATCGGGGCGTATCTTACGCTTGCACTGCTCATTTTTGCGGCGGCGGCACTTGCCTCGACTTTGACGGGGACATGGATGTCAACCTTTGTCGCGGCAGTGGTAATTTTGCTTTTGCCGCGGACGATACTGTATTTGCTGGGTCAGATGATCGTATCGCAGACGCAGCTGATCCGCTTGCAGGGATTTGGGATTTTGCTCAACCCCATGTACAATATTTTCACCGCCGCGATCGGTAAAATGGCGAACTACCAAAAGCTTGGCGATGTGCTGACCTTTGTACCGGGCATTTTGTATTCATTCGTGCTGGCGCTTGCGGAGCTTCTGCTTGCAGGCTTCCTGTTCTGCAAGCGACCGTCGGAAACGACCGGACAAAGCACTGCGTGCCGTGCGCTCCAGAATATATTCGCATGTGGGCTCGCGCTTCTTGCAATGTCGCCGATCCTGTACTGGTCGCCGTTTATGAATCAAAACTGGTCCAAACGGAACGCTTTGATTTTTATGGCGCTTGCGGTTGCAGTGTATCTTGTGTGTCAGATGGTGCAAAAAAAGTCCGTTAAGCACGCGCTGTTTTCGCTGCCGTGGATGGCGGCGCCCATCGCGCTGTTAGCGGTGCTAATCGGTGCCGCACGGTTTGGCGCCGATCAAATACTGCGCGACGTACCGGCGGCTGACACAATCGATTATGTCACCTTCAACTATGGCGACCAGAATCTCAAATACCAAACGGATACGCTTGAGAAGGTTCGTTTCGCGGAGGATGCTTCGAAGGAAATGATCGTAAAGGCGCTTGCGGATTCGACAGATATGGTGCGTTATTATGAATCGATCGACGGCGAGTATTATCTCAGCTACGGCCCGAGCGTAGACATCCATCTTAAAAACGGGCGAATTTTAAAGCGCGCCCTGCCGATGATGGCGGAGGATGAACTGTATACCATTCGCCAGAACAACGCGGATTATCGAAAGGCGTTGAGCGCCATGCCGGATGATGCGGCGACATTGAATATTACCGCACGGACGGATTATGGCGCGGTGCTGCCGACCGAACAGGCGCAGGCGCTGCTAGACGTCTATCAGGAAGAGGTCGCGGCGCTGGAAGAGCGCGGATTGCGTGTATATGATAACTGGGGGCAGCAATTCGGATGGCTCACCGTGTATGCGCGCCATGGCAGCAAGCTTACTTGCAACGAGTATTATATTACAGAACAAACGCCACAGACCGCGTCGCTGTATCTGAATCTCTACAATGCCTACTGTGGGGAAGCGGATTTGAGCCTAGCGGAGGGCTGGCTGCAGCAGATTGACGCGCATTGCAGTAAAAATATACAGGGCGATCGGTTCAGCTGCGCGCTGGAGGCGTACAATTGCACGTTGCCGCCCGACAGAACGCTGACGGATTACAGCTATTCGAGCACATGCAGCGCCAGCTGGGAGTGGTATCCGGGCAGCGGTGAAATGAGCGCCGAGATCAATGCGGAGATCCGTGAAATTCTGGAAATTTTGCGGCGCGGGAAGCCTGCGGAGGATGCAACCCAATTTTGCGTTCGAGCCGTTTGCGGTGCGGAGCTCACCAACGATACGACAAATGATTATAATATCGGGTACGGCGTAACCTGGAACACCATGCAGAATGCGCAGCCTTATCTTGCTTTTTCCACTGAAGACGCCATGCGGCTGCAAAAGCTGATCTACAATTGCCGCATCCGCAATGACAGCACGTTGCAGACACAGTACGAGACAGCGGAAAAGCCCGCCTGAGGGTATGGAGCCACACCGGATTCGCCGGATTGCGCACAACCAAGAAGTTCTTTTAAAATACCGTTGCCAAATTCTTTTGGCAGCGGTATACTTATATCCTATAATATTACTATGAAATGGAAAAGCGCAGAATGAAAAAAGTGTTTTTTGCGGCGCTGGAAGCGCAAAAGCGCGGTGAGAGCTGCATTCTGATGACGATATTGCAGAGCGCCGGGTCCACGCCGCGCGGCGTAGGCGCAAACATGCTTGTGTTTGACGACGGTACGTCCACAGGTACCATCGGCGGCGGCGCCGCGGAGTTTCATGCGATTGAAAAAGCGAAGGAGATTCTGACCACGCGCGTTTCCTGCACGGCGGAATACGTCATGACGCCCAACGACGCCGCCGATATCGGCATGGTCTGCGGCGGGACGGCCGCGGTATTGTTTCAGTATATCGACAAAACGGACGGAAAGATGCTGCGAGTGCTGACAACGCTGTGCAAAGCGATAGAACAGGATGAGGACGTCTGGCTGTGCCGCCGGCTCTGCGAGGGCATTGTCACAGACGCCTGCATCGCAATGCAAAACGAGCTGCTGGAGGGCGCGGGTATGGATGCGCAGACGCTGCTCAGCGTGTTGCCGGAGCGTGCCGGAACGGTCAATCTGCATGGAGACATTTGGTTTTTTGAGCCGGTCGCACGGCAGGGACGCGTATATTTGTTCGGTGGCGGTCACGTCTCACAGGCGCTTTCGCCGCTGCTGCACCAGCTTGATTTTCGCGTGACTGTCTGCGAGGATCGCCCGGAGTTTCTCACGGAGACGCTGTTTCCGGAAGCGGAAGAACGCGTACTGGCGCCGTTCTCGGAGATGGGCGGGCATGTGCAACTGCGGTCGCGCGATTTCGTTGTTATTATGACGCGCGGCCATCAGGCGGATTATACGATCCTTCGGCAAGCGCTGCAAACGGACGTCGGCTATATCGGCTGCATCGGAAGTAAGAACAAGGTGGAAGTAACGCGCAGGCGGCTTTTGGAGGAGGGCTTTACCGATACACAATTTGCCCGTGTGCACACGCCCATCGGATTGCCGATTGCCGCAGAGACGCCGATGGAAATCGCGGTTAGCATTGCGGCGGAGATGATACGATGTCGCGCGATCGGAGTGTGATACGATGAAGATCTCAACGCGCGGACGCTACGCGCTGCGCATGATGATCGATCTTGCGCAGCAGGATGCCGGCGAATGGATCGCATTGCGCGACATTTCAGCACGGCAGGGGATCTCCGTCAAATACCTCGAACAGATCGTGACGCCGCTTACGAACGCGGGGCTGCTCAAGAGTCTGCGCGGCGCCAAAGGCGGATACCGGCTCACGCGCCCGGCGGAACGCTATTCGTCTGGCGAGATATTGCGCGCGATTGAAGGCAGCATGGTGCCGGTGGCCTGCATGGAGGACGAGGAAAACGCTTGTCCGCGTTATGCCTGCTGTACGACCATCGCTTTTTGGCAGGGGCTATCCAACGTAATCAATTCCTATTTGAATGGCACAACGCTGGAGCAGCTCGCGCGAGGCGGTTGAAGGAAGCAAGTTTTTTGCGTCATACAATAAAGCATAGTAAAATGATATGAATTAAGAATTGAGAGGAAAACAGATATGCGTATTGCAAAGAACATTTCGGATCTGATTGGCGGCACGCCGCTGCTGGAGGTAAGCAAGCTGGAAAAAACGTATGCGGCCAAGGCGCGCGTGCTTGCAAAGCTTGAATATTTTAATCCCGCGGGGAGCGCGAAGGATCGCGTTGCCGCGTCGATGCTCGACGACGCGGAGAAGCGCGGTCTGCTTCAGCCCGGCGCGACCGTCATTGAACCGACCAGCGGGAATACCGGCGTGGGACTTGCTGCCATTGGCGCATCGCGCGGTTATCGAGTGATATTGACCATGCCGGAAACGATGAGCGTTGAACGAAAGAACCTCCTGAAGGCATACGGCGCGGAGGTGATTTTGACCGACGGTAAAAAAGGCATGAGCGGCGCGATTGAAAAGGCGGAAGCGCTGCAAAAGGAAATTCCGGGCAGCTTGATTGCCGGCCAGTTCGTAAATCCGGCCAATCCGGCGGCGCATATTAAAACGACCGGCCCGGAAATTTGGGAGCAGACGGAAGGCAAGGTCGATGTCTTTGTCGCGGGTGTTGGAACCGGCGGCACGCTCACCGGCGTCGGCGCGTTTTTGAAGCAAAAGAATCCGAACGTCAGGCTGATTGCGGTGGAACCGACGGAGTCTCCGGTGCTGTCCGGCGGAAAAGCCGGCTCGCACGGGATTCAGGGCATTGGCGCGGGATTTATTCCCAAGGTGCTGAATACCGCGTTGTACGATGAAGTGATCCGGGTCACGACTGAACAGGCGTATGCGTTCGGGCGCGCGATGGCGCGCAGCGAAGGCATTCTCGTCGGCATTTCGTCCGGAGCAGCTCTATGCGCCGCAATTGAAATCGCAAGGCGAGACGAATATGCCGGCAAGACCGTCGTCGTGCTCTTACCGGATACGGGCGAGCGGTATTTATCTACTGCAATGTTTGACGATTAAAAGTTTTTTTACGTATGGGGATTCCTTTTGAACGAGGATGTGGTATGCTGAATACATAGGTTTACGGGAGGTTCTATGCGCAGAGAATATCGTCGAAAACCGCCGAAATTGATACACTATGCCATTAAGACCGACAAGCTGTCCACAGGACGTACGCTGCGACTTGTGATCGTATCCGATCTGCACGGAGCGGTCTACGGAACAGAGCAGCGGATTCTGGCGGATCAGATCCTTTCCGCCGCGCCGGATATTGTGCTGATGCCGGGCGACATGCTGGAATCCGCCGCATGGCTGCCTGAGTTTTATCCATTGGTCAGGAGGCTGCGCGGCATTCCAACGCTGATGACCACCGGAAATCATGAGATGCGCCTGAAGGAACGGGACGAGCTCAAGCGGGCGTTGACCGGTATGGGGGTACGAGTCCTTTCGGGACGGCATATCCTGTATCCGGTCGGAAAACGTCAGGTGGTTTTTTATGGGATCGATGACGTACAGCACGTTGGAGAAACATGGACGGAGTCGGCACGCGCATTTTTTCTCCCGCGCAAAGACCATGAGGAGCTTGGCGGAAGCATTCAAAAACAGCTGCAAGCGCTTTCGCCGCGCGATCCGTCAAAATTTAACGTTTTGATTACGCATCGCCCGGAGCATATGGAGAAATACGTGAACGCCGGCTTTGATCTTGTGATTGCAGGGCATGCCCATGGCGGGCAATGGCGCATACCGGGGCTGGCGAACGGTGTTTATGCGCCCAATCAGGGGATATTTCCGCGATACGCGGGCGGACGGTATGCGATTGGAGGCTGTACGATGATCGTGAGCCGCGGTCTGTCCAACCATACTGCAATCCCACGCTTGTTTAATCCGGTCGAGCTGCCGGTCGTGGATCTTTTGGGAACATGCTCTGAATAGCGCCGCGCTTTCAGAACCCGCAAAGCGGGTTCTTTTTGTTGACAGGACATTCGAATTTGACTACCATGGTTGACAGAGCAAGAATGTCGGACAGGTGAATTGTGCAAAGATTCAATTATCATACGCATACGCGGTATGGCGATGGAGAGAACACCGTCGCGGAGATGGCTGATAGTGCCGTTGACTGCGGCTTTACATCATTGGGATTTTCAGAACACGCTGCCATGGAGTATACCGATCCGCCGTCCGGACGATGGTGGATGGAAGCGCTCCAAGCAAAGCGTTATTTTGCGGAGGTTGCCAGCGCCAAGGAAAACTATGCCGATCGGATTCGGATCTATTGCGGACTGGAGATGGACGCGCTCTGCCCGTATGAAAAGGAAGGGCTGGACTATTGCATTGGTTCGGTGCATGTTTTGGCGACCGATGCGGGACACTTCAACGTAGATCATTCGCCGCAGGAGCGGGATCTTTGCATTGAAAGAGCGTTTTCGGGCGACCGTTTTGCGTTTGTAAAGCGCTATTATGACGACGTCGTCCGAATGGCATGCGCATTGCGTCCGGATATTCTGGGACATTTTGACCTTGTCACCAAATTTAGTGAAGATGGGCAGGCCCTCGGAGAAAATGACGCGCGCTATAAAAAGATTGCTTTGGAAGCGCTGGACGCGGTTCTGGAGATTGGAACGATCATTGAGGTCAACACCGGGGCGATTGCGCGCGGCTATCGAAGAACGCCGTATCCGCGCCCGTTCTTATTGGAGCATATTCAGGAAAAGCACGGCAATATCGTTTTGAGCTCGGACGCCCATGCCGCCGGAACGATGAACTTTGGGTTCGAACAGGCACAAGCAATGCTGCAAGAGATCGGAATTACAGAGACGATGATGCTGACAGACACGGGGTTTGTGCCGACGAAGCTTTGACCGGAAAGGAAGGTTTTTCGATGGATCGCGTGATATTGCACTGTGACTGCAACGCTTATTTTGCATCCGTGGAAACCATCAAAAGACCCGAGCTTGCACGCGTGCCGATGGCGGTTTGCGGCGACCCAAAGAGCAGGCACGGTGTAATTCTTGCAAAAAACGAGCTTGCAAAAGCATATGGCATAACGACGGCGGAAACTGTCTGGCAGGCGCAGCGAAAGTGCCCGCGACTTGTGCTGGTGGTGCCGCATCACGACGAGTATCAGCGCTATTGTCGCAAGATCAATGCCATCTATGAACAGTATACCGATCAGGTGGAGGCATTTAGCATCGACGAGTCATGGCTGGATGTGACCGGCAGCACGCATCTGTTCGGCAGCGGAAAAGAGATCGCCGACACATTGCGGCACAGAGTTCGAGAAGAACTGGGCCTGACCATTTCGGTTGGCGTTTCCTACAACAAAGTCTTTGCCAAGATGGGCAGCGACTATAAAAAGCCGGACGCCACCACCGAGATCACCCGGGAAAACTACCAAAGTTTGCTCTGGCCGCTGCCCGCGCGCGCGCTGCTGTTTGTAGGAAAATCATCCGGCGATATCCTGAATCGCGCAAATATCGATTCGATCGGCGATATCGCCAGGGCGGGACGGGAGCGGATGCGGCAGCTGATGGGCGGACGCGGCGGCGACGCCATCTGGGAATATGCAATGGGACTGGACGAAAGCCCGGTGCGCCACGCCGGAGATACGGATCCTGCAAAGAGCGTTGGCTGCGGCGTGACCTTTTCAAGAAATCTCTGCGGCTGGCACGATGTGACGGCGGGCTTGACGATGCTTTGCGACCAGGTGGCGACACGTCTGCGTCAACAAGGTATGTACGCAAAGACGGTGCAGGTGCAGATTCGCGATCCGCAGTTTGTCACGATCAACCGTCAGCGGACGGGACAGACCGCGACCAACACGACAAAAGAGATTTTTGACATCTCGCTGGATATTGTCAAAAGCAGCTGGTCGGAGCTTGCGCCCATCCGCATGCTGACGATTACCGCCACGGGTCTGACTGACGTTCAAACGGTGCAGATTGGGCTGTTTGAAGATTTATCGCAGCGGGAGAAGAACGAGAAACTGGACGCGGCGGTGGATCATATTCGTCAGCGATTCGGAGCCGACGCGGTGACTTACGGAACACAGGTAAAAAATGATATTCTGCACACGGAGGACGATGAGGAAAAATAAGCGCAGGGGCTGTTCTTTTCTTCGCGTAAGGTGCGGCTCTATGTGTGAGCGCAATGAAGCAGAAAACGCATTTTTGAGTTTACTCTTTTCATACGGACGGCATTCTCCGTTGACAGACGCCAAGAAGCTAGTATAATTTTATTATCGAAAACGTTTGCAGAAGGTTGTAAAAGCGATGAGGCAGCGCGGTTGCATTCTGGTCAATTCCTATGAGTACAGCGAAAATACGCAATATCAAGTCCAGCGGCTGACGGCAGAGTTTGCCTTGCTTGGCGTTTCCATCGATGTGAAAACTTCTGCGCAGGCAGGGACGCAAATTTGTGGAACCGATGCGACGGACGCGCTCGGCGCTTGTGACTTTGTGATCTATCTGGATAAAGATAAATACGCTGCAAGACTGCTCGAAAAACACGGGCTTCGGTTGTTCAATTCCGCCAACAGCATCGAGCTTTGTGATGATAAGATGACCACGCACATCGCGCTTGCAAACTTGGACGTCCGAATGCCCGATACGATTCCCGGTACGCTGTGCTACACGCCATCTGCAAAGATTGACGCGCTGTATGCCGATTCGATTGCGCAGCGGCTCGGATTTCCACTAGTGGTCAAGGAATGCTACGGGTCGCTTGGCAAGGGCGTTCAGCTGGTTGAAGATTTGCCGTCGCTTTTGCAGGTGATGGAGCAGATCAAGCTGCGTCCGCATCTATTTCAGCGGTATATTGCGTCCAGCCACGGCAGGGATGTGCGCGTGATTGTGATCGGTAAAAAAGCGTTTGCGTGGATGCTTCGAAAATCGGACGGCGACTTTCGTTCCAATATTGCTTTGGGCGGCAAGGGCGAGAAGATCACGCTGCCGCAAGCCTTTTTACAGACGGCGGAGCGAGCCGCAGAAATTTTGCAGCTCGACTACTGCGGCGTCGATTTGATGTTTGGAGAGTCGGGTGAGCCGATTCTTTGCGAGGTCAATTCCAATGCGTTTTTTTCCGGCATCGAGCGCGTGACAGGAAAAAACATCGCAAAAGCGTATGTGGAGCATATTTGGCGGGAGATCTATCCGCAATCATAAGGAGGGTATCGTATGCTGAAAAAATGTGCGTGTATCGAGACTTTGTTCACGGAGCTGCCGTTTCTCGAGCGATTTTTGGCGGCAAAGAAAGCCGGGTTTGACAGTGTCGAGTTCTGGAGCTGGGACGATAAGGAGCTGGATGCGGTCGCCGCTGCGGCAAAGGACGCCGGTATTCCCATCCATGCTTTTTCCGGCGACAAGGACTATTCGCTGGTAGATCCTTCGCATCAGGAACGCTATCTGCAATTTTTACGTCGCTCTGTCGAGACGGCAAACCGGCTTGGCTGCAAATATCTTGTCATCCATTCCAACGCTTTGGGCGAGGGTGGCATCGTTGTGGAGCATTACGATCACGTAACGGATTCGCAGAAACAAATCACGATGTTTCAAGCCTTGACCGAGGCGGCAAAGATTGCGGAAGCCGGTGGCGTCACGCTGGTTTTGGAAGCGCTCAATATCGTTTGCGACCATGTGGGCAACTTTCTCACGACCACTGCTATGGGCGCAGAGATGGTGCGCACGATCGGCAGCCCGAATCTCAAGCTGCTCTATGACGCCTATCATATGCAATATAATGAAGGAAAACTCTGCTATACGGTGCAGAAATACAGCGATTGCATCGGACATGTGCATATTGCGGATGTTCCGGGACGGCATGAACCGGGTACGGGGGAGATCAATTACCGCGCGGTGATCTCCGCGCTGGAAGACGGCGGTTACGCCGGTCAGCTTGGCTTTGAACTGTTCCCGAAGGAATCGACAGCGCAAGCCGTTGCGGCGATTATGGCGCTGTAATCGAACGGTATCAGAAAATGGAAGGAGCAACTGTGCCTGTTAGGATGCAGTTGCTTTTTGCCGTGACCGCGATAAAAGACCTCTAACCGATGGTACCGGAAGGCTAAATTGCGTTCCGTTGACAATAATACAATAAAACAAGTTGTAATTAACAAGCCGGAATGCTATACTAAAAACGAAGAAAAGCTTTGGAGAAACAGCATGGAAATCATCAAAAGAAACGGACAGCGTGAAACATACTGCGCCGATAAGATCAAAAACGCCATTCAAAAAGCCTTTGCCAGCACGGGAACCGAAATCGCGCAGGATGCGCTTGCACAGGTATTGACGCAGGTGGAACGGGAGACCTGTGCGCTTGCTGCACCGTCGGTAGAGCAGATTCAGGACGCGGTCGAGCGGGCGCTCATGCAGCACGGCTACTATCAGGAGGCAAAAAATTATATCCTGTACCGCGAGGAACGCAGCAGAAGAAGGACGCACCGGCGTTCGATCGTTGAGAGTTTCCGGGAAGGCGCTGCGGTGGAACGGGTACTGTGCAAAGCCGAAAAGGAATTTCCGGATGAACAGTACGGCATGGAGCTGCTGCTGCAAAAATACCGCTCCTTTCAAAAGGAAGGACAGGCGGACAGCGAACGGCTGCGGCTTTTGACCAAGGCGGCGGTCGAGCTGACGACGCAGGATGCGCCGGATTGGGAATATATTGCCGCAAGGCTGCTAATGGTGCAGTTCTATCAGCAGCTGCGTCTGCGCACCGAAAACTTACAGATCGGTCGCTTTTCCAATAAGGTCGCCTATCTTTGTGCTGCCGGGTTGTATGGCGATTATATCCTTGCGCATTATACGGCGGAGGAGCTGGAAACCTGCGCTTCCTATTTGAAAGCCGAACGGGATGATCTGTTCACGTACTCGGGCCTGGACCTCTTGCTCAAGCGGTATGTGATCCACGACCATTCGGGACATCCGCTCGAATCGCCGCAGGAGATGTTTTTGGGAATCGCGCTGCATCTTGCCATGCTGGAGGAGACGAATCGGCTGGACTGGGTCAAAAAGTTTTACGACATGCTGTCCACACTTTCCGTCACCATGGCGACCCCGACGCTTTCGAATGCCAGAAAGCCGTATCATCAACTCAGCTCCTGCTTTATCGATACCGTGCCGGACAGTCTCGACGGGATCTATCGCAGTCTTGATAATTTTGCGAAGGTATCCAAGTTTGGCGGCGGCATGGGTCTATATTTCGGCAAGGTGCGTGCAAAGGGCAGCGACATTCGCGGCTTTGAGGGCGCGGCGGGCGGCGTGATTCGCTGGATTCGTCTCACCAACGATACGGCGGTCGCTGTCGATCAGTTGGGGATGCGGCAGGGGGCGGTCGCTGTTTATCTGGATGTGTGGCATCGGGATCTGCCCGAATTTTTACAGATTCGCACCAACAATGGCGATGACCGTATGAAGGCGCACGACGTCTTTCCGGCGGTGTGTTATCCGGATTATTTCTGGCGGCAGGCACGCGACAATATTGGCGGCGATTGGTATCTGATGTGTCCGCATGAGATTCAAACCGTCAAGGGCTATTGCCTGGAGGATTGCTTTGGCGACGAATGGACAACAAAATATCTCGACTGTGTCAACGATCCGCGCATTCAAAAACGCGTCGTGCCCATCCGGGAGATCGTGCGGCTCATCATCAAGAGCGCGGTCGAGACAGGGACGCCGTTTGCGTTCAACCGGGATATTGTCAACCGCATGAATCCCAACGCACACAAGGGTGTGATCTATTGCAGCAATCTTTGCACGGAGATTGCACAGAATATGAGCGCGATCTCCAGTGTATCGCAAACCATTGAGACGGCGGATGGCGAGACGGTGGTGGTTACGACCACAAAACCGGGCGATTTTGTTGTTTGCAATCTTGCAAGCCTGTCTCTTGGCAGGATCGATGTGGAAAATGACGAGGCGGTGCAGCAGATTGTTGCGACTGCGGTGCGGGCGCTGGACAATGTGATTGCGCTCAATTTCTTCCCCGTGCCGTATGCAAAGATCAACAATCAAAAATATCGTCCCATCGGGCTTGGCGTATCCGGCTACCATCATATGCTGGCAAAGCATGGCATTCGGTGGGAAAGCGAAGAACATCTCGCGTTTGCGGACAAGGTATTTGAGAGAATCAACTACGCTGCTATTTCCGCGAGCACCGCGCTTGCACAGGAAAAGGGGAGCTATTCGTTCTTTGACGGCAGCGACTGGCAGACCGGCGCGTATTTTGAAAAGCGCGGGTATACCGACGCGCGCTGGACGGCACTCTCTAAAAAGGTTGCCGCACAGGGTATGCGAAACGGTTATCTGCTTGCCATTGCGCCAACCTCCAGCACGAGCATTATCGCCGGAACGACGGCGGGGCTCGACCCCATCATGAATCGGTATTTTCTCGAGGAAAAGAAGAACGGACTCATGCCGCGGGTAGCGCCGGAGCTTTCCGTGAAAACCTTCTGGCTGTATAAGAACGCGCATCTGATCGACCAAACGTGGTCGGTTCGGGCGGCGGGCATACGGCAGCGGCATGTGGATCAGGCGATGAGCATGAATCTGTATATCACCAACGAATACACCTTCCGCCGCGTGCTGGATCTGTACATCCGCGCCTATGAAGAGGGCGTTAAAACGATTTATTATATCCGTTCCAAGAGCCTCGAGGTTGAGGAATGCGAGGTCTGTTCCTCTTGACGGATAGAAAAAAGGAGTATTGCGATATGGAGAATTTGAAAAAGAAGCCTTTGTTTAATCCGGACGGGGATGTGGATGTATTGAAGCGCCGTATGATCGGCGGGAATACCACCAATCTCAACGACTTCAACAACATGAAGTATTCCTGGGTCAGCAACTGGTACCGGCAGGCGATGAACAATTTCTGGGTGCCGGAGGAGATCAATCTCGGCACGGATGTGAAGGATTATCCGCTGCTCCCGGCGGCGGAGCGCAGAGCATACGATAAGATCCTTTCGTTTTTGATTTTTCTTGACAGCATTCAGACTGCGAATCTGCCGAGCATTGCCGCGTATATTACCGCAAACGAGGTCAACCTGTGCCTGTCGATCCAGACATTTCAAGAGGCGGTACACAGCCAGAGCTACAGCTATATGCTCGATACCATCTGTGAGCCGCAGCAGCGCACGGAAGTGCTGTACCAGTGGAAAAACGACGAGCATCTTTTGGCGCGCAACACGTTTATCGGGGATCTGTACAACGATTTTCAGAAAAAGCAGGATTCCGTCACGCTGATGCGGACGCTGGTCGCCAACTATATTTTGGAGGGCGTGTACTTTTACTCCGGCTTCATGTTCTTTTACAATCTCGGGCGCAACAACCTCATGCCGGGCTCTGTGCAGGAGATCCGCTATATCAACCGCGACGAAAACACGCATCTGTGGCTGTTCCGCAGTATTTTGCTGGAGCTGCAAAAGGAGCGGCCGGAGCTGTTTACAAAAGAGCTGACGGAGGTTTATCGCGAGATGATCCGCGAGGGCTGCGAGCAGGAGATCGCGTGGGGACACTATGTGATCGGCGACGATGTGCAAGGCTTGACCAAGCAGATGATTACCGATTATATCCAGTATCTTGGCAATCTTCGCTGCACGAATCTCGGATTTGATAAGCTGTACGAGGGACACGACGAAGAGCCCGATACGATGGGCTGGGTGTCACAGTTTTCCAACGCAAACCTCATCAAGACCGATTTCTTTGAAGCGCGCAGTACCGCGTACGCAAAGAGCAGCGCGATCGTGGATGATCTGTAATTGAGATTCTTTTCAATGCGTAAAATCAAGGCAGTGCTGTCATGCTGACAACGCTGCCTTGATTTTTTGCGATGTAATCATTTTCTTAAAATGAACGAGGATGATATGGCGGAGATTGGCTAATGACGAATGACGAATGGTGAATGGTGAATGGTTATTTGAGGAATTCACCATGCAGCATAACTCTGCCTTCGTCAGGGCATTTCACATCAAACATTTGGGCTCTTGTTTCTTCATAATCTAATATGGCGCCATTCAGAAGCGCATAGACCATTGGATATGCGCAATTCCATAATTCGTGACAAATTGGTGGGCAAATATCTTCCACTATAAATTCATCTCCGATTTTACAATATCCGCATCGGCAGTTACTTTCCATCACTGTCAGCCTGACTTTTCCCATACTCTTTCACCCTTCACCGTTCGTCTTTAGTCATTTTGCGCATGGTGCAAAACACCAGAATGCCGGATAAAGCAAGGCAGGCGGTGATGAGAAGCATCGGCAAGGAAAAGCTTCCGCTTGCGCGCGCGATTGCGCCCATCGTTAGGGGGGTGACAAGGGAGGCCGCCGAGGTTGCTATGACCATCAGCGAGGAGGCGGAGGCGCTTCGCGTGGGGAAAGCGTCCGTGGCAAGCAGGATGATGGAAGCCACCAGCCCGCCCTGCAAAAAGCCGCCCACGGGCGTCAAGGCATACATAAGCGCAGGCTGTTTGACAAAAAAGACAATGAAAAAGCATGCAGCCGCAGACAGTGCCGCAATGATAAAGAACTTCACCGTTCCAAGCCATTTGAGAAACAGCGGCGAGGTAAAGCGCATCACAAGCGCGCCGATAAAAAACAGCGTCTGGAAGAGACTTGCCGTCTGATAGTCTACGCGGAGAACCGTCTGACAATAGGTCGAAAGCCAGGAGGAGATGCCGCCAAGGAACGCAAAATACAAGAATGCGATCAAAAGGATCAGCCACGCACGGCGGTCACGGAAAATCTCACCCGGGTTTGCAACCGCCTGCGCGCGCTGCTGCTGCATGTCGGCGTAAGGCGTCATAGGTTGAAGCTTTTTCCCGACAACGGCATATAGGAGCGTTCCAACGCCTGCCAAAGCGCCAAACAGCAGGAATGGAACCGAAAAGGAGCCGCTGTCACCCGGCTGTACCAAAAGCGCGACGAGCGTTGGCGTCGCCATTGCCCCAAAGCCGAAGAATGCGTGGATAAACGGGATATAGGTGGTTTTCTTTTGCGGATACACGTCGGAAATGACGCCGTTCATCATTAGATCGACGACGGTATACCCGATGCCCGCAAAAAAGACGACAGTCAGCGTAAACAGATAACCGGTTCCCGGAGAGAATAGGGATGGAACCAATCCGACCAGGAGCGAGCAGACCGCCATCATCGCGCCGCCAATGATGATGGTATTGATCTTGTTATACCGCTCGCCAAACAGCGCAAGAAAAACCGAGATTAAGATGCCGCCGATGGATTGGATTGTCATGATAAGTCCCTGCTGCGGCTCGGTAATGGAGAAAAACTCCATCATGAGCGTTGCATTTACGCCAAAGGCGTTGAAGTACAGTGCAAATGCAAAAAAAACCGCAAAGCTTGCGACAGCAAATGCGGTAAAAAGACGCTTCTTTTTCCGTTCCATACGACCTCCTACCATAATACCGTTTTTCGTTTTGCCACAAAGGCCGAATCCAGATGATCCATGACGCCATGATATCGGTCGGCTGCATAGATCGCCTTTGTTGTCTGCTCGGTCACATCATCGTAGAACAGCTTGGATACAATGTGGATGGAAATATAGTGCGACGGTTCCCGTTCTGGGATAAATCCGATATCACCGACAGCAAACCCCATTTGCTTGGCGTCTCGCTCAAATAGAATTCTCGTTTGCGCCGTGGGAAAGAAAAAGTGCAGATTGATTCGACGGTATGCGTTGGCGTCGTCGCCGCGCTGCAAGAGCGATTTGATGTAGACAGCGTTGTCGGCGGCCTGCCGCTTGGCCGGATCCGGATACAGCAGCCGAAAATAGGTTTCGTGATCGGGATCCTCAAACTTTTGGCACTCAACCTTCAAATCCATGGTCTTGCCGCATTGATCGTACACCGGCACAAGAAGCCGCGCGTCAGAGGTATAAAAATAGAAACGGCAATGCGCGTCGAGCAGAATGGTACCCACGTGTATGCCTTTTTGCCCGAGCAATTGCGACAGCCTCCGCAGCAGCGCCTTATACTTTTTGCTTTCGCGCGCCGTAAAGGACGCCGATTCCCGCAGCTCCGCAGGAGAAATGGCAATGACGAGCAGTGTGGTAAAGTCGCCCATCATGTCAAATTGCTCCGCATAGGAGAGGTCAACCGAGAACTCGGCGCGTTGTCCGTCGAGTTCCCAGTCGTATCTGCACAAATTATTCATGGATCAAAACCGCCTTGATGCGGCGAACGCCGGCAGAGGAGGCTTCTTCCTTCTTGATTTTAAATCTGCCCAGTTCGCCGGTATAAGTCGCATGCGGGCCGCCGCAGATTTCCTTGCTGACAGGGCCTGCGGTGTATACCTTGACCTTTTCGCCGTACTTGCTTTCAAACAGACCGATTGCGCCGGCCTCTTTGGCTTCAGCGACGGTCATTTCTTCACAGGTGACGGGATAATCGGCTTGGATGGCCTCGTTGACAAGGGCTTCCACCGTCTGCAATTCTTCCGGCGTCACTTTGCGTGGGAAGCTGAAGTCAAAGCGAAGACGTTCGGCGGTGATGTTGCTGCCACGCTGGGCGACGCCGTCGTCTTGCAGAACCTTGCGAAGCGCCGCCTGTAAAAGATGGGTTGCGGTGTGCAGCTGCGCGGTTGCTTCCGTGTTGTCTGCAAGCCCGCCCTTAAAGCGCTGCTCCGCGCCCGCGTGGGACTTTTCCTGATGCTCCTTGAAAGCGACAGCAAAACCGTTGACGTCAACGGTAAGTCCTTTTTCAGCGGCAAGCTCTTCGGTAAATTCAATGGGGAAGCCAAAGGTGTCATACAGATGGAACGCGTCAACGCCGGAGATGCGTTTTTCCGTCAGGGTTTCCGCTAACTTATCAAATTCCTTGATGCCTTTTTTGAGCGCGTTGGCAAAACGCTGTTCCTCCTTGGCAAGCTCGGACAAAATCTTCTCCTCGTTAGCGGCAAGTTCCGTGTAAAATTCGCCGTACTGCGCGATAACGGCCGTTGCAATCTCGGGCAGGCTGCCATCGGGAATACCAAGCTGCATCGCAAAACGAATCGAGCGACGGATCAACCGACGCAGGATATAGCCCTGATCCACGTTGGACGGCGTGACGCCGCGGGGATCGCCAAGCAGGAAAGTCGAGCAGCGAATATGATCCGCAATGATGCGGAATGCGCGGATCGTCTCCGGGCTTTCTTTATATTGTTTTCCCGACAGGCGGCTGATGCAATCCAAGATTCCGGCAAACGCATCGGTGTCGTAGACACTCTCAACACCCTGAAGCGTGGCGACCGTGCGATCAAGCCCCATTCCGGTATCGACATTCTTCTGCTGGAGCGGTTCAAAGACGCCTTCGCTTACCTTATTATATTCCATGAACACGTTGTTCCAGATTTCCAGGTACTTGCCGCAGTCGCAGCCGGCCTTGCAGTCGGGCCCGCAGGGGGCTTTATCCGTATCGTAGAAGATCTCGGTATCCGGACCGCAGGGGCCGGTCTGTCCGGCGGGGCCCCACCAGTTGTGCTTTTTAGGCAGATATACAATATGGGAGGGGGCGACGCCCATCTCAACCCAACGGTCATGCGCAACGGTATCTTGCGGCGCGTCGCTGTCGCCGGCAAAGCAGGTGAAGTGCAGCTTGTCCGGATCGATGCCGAGCCACTTGGGATCGGTTAAAAATTCCCACGAAAAAGCGATGGATTCCTTTTTGAAGTAGTCGCCCAGCGACCAGTTGCCAAGCATTTCAAAGAAGGTGCAGTGAGAGGAATCGCCCACTTCATCGATGTCGCCGGTACGAACGCACTTTTGCACGTCGGTGAGGCGTGTGCCCTCCGGGTGCTTTTCTCCCATTAAATATGGAACGAGCGGGTGCATGCCGGCGGTGGTGAATAAAACGGTCGGATCGTTTTCTGGAATCAGCGACGCACTAGCAATAACCGCGTGTCCCTTGGACTGAAAGAACTCGAGATACAGCTGTCGCAGCTGCTTGGATGTCAGGGCTTTCATATTATAAGCTCTCCTTGTGCTACAATACTTCCGAATCATTGACGTATTATCGGATTTTATATCTAATATAGGATACTGCACGCCTGTGTCCTTTGTCAATTCGCATCATTATAGGAAATAAAAAAATCAGTGAGGGAATCTTGAAAATAGTGTTGACAAATATCGAATTTGATGTAAAATAAACAAGCGCGTTTGAGAAACGGTTCGGAACGAACGCCGACAGGGACAAAGCAAACGGAAAAGCGAACAAACTTCTTCGAAAAACTTTGAAAAAACCTGTTGACAAAACGAACACAACGCGCTATACTAACAAAGCTGTCGCACGAGAGCACAGGACAGAAAAGCGAAACGGCAG
>CAZWUK010000037.1:18819-22907 GCA_964636685.1 uncultured Oscillospiraceae bacterium | reverse complement strand
ATATGACCATTCCTTTCTGCGAAAGGCACAAAACGGGATGAAACCGGTGCTTTCGCGTTAGCTTTGTCGTACTATATCAGCGAGGAGGCAAGCACACTACACAGCACGGGGAGGTGAGTGGGCGCAGCACTACGCTGACCGAATAAATATGTGTGCAGACCGCTCTTTGAAGCACAAATAAGTGGGACTTCGCAGCCCGTAAACTTATCTTTGTAAAGACGCTACTCGTTTTTGTGCGAGCGGTCAGTCACTGCTTGTTTCCTCGTATCTTTTACGAGGAGGTCAAATATGGCACTCAAAATCGTTTACCCGATCTGCTGCGGTATCGATGTTCACAAGTCCTTTGTGGTAGCCTGTATTGCAGCGACCAACGAAAAAGGCGTTACTGCCTACAAGCGCAAACGGTTCTCAACCTTTACGAACGACATTCGGCGGCTTGCCAACTGGCTTGTGGAGAACGACTGCCGGGATGTGTGCATGGAATCCACAGGTAAATATTGGATCCCGGTCTACAACATCCTGGAATCGACCTGTAAGGTCGTGCTTGCACATCCCAAGTATGTCAAAGCCATTCGCGGCAAAAAGACCGATACGCGTGATGCTACATGGATAGCGGATTTATTCAAGCACGACCTCGTGGTCGGTAGCTTTATCCCGCCGCCGGAAATCCGTCAGCTTCGTGACCTTATGCGTTATCGTGTCAAGCTCACCAACTTCACCGTGGGAGAGAAGAACCGGGCACAGAACTGCCTGACCGTTTTTAAACATCAAGCTGGATGATGTCTTTGCCGATGTTTTCGGCAAAAGCGCTTCTGCTATTACCGAACAGCTTTTTGCTCATCCAAACGGGAGTTTTGATGTTACGCCGTTCATTGACCGTCGCTGCAAGGCGTCCCCTGAAAAGATACAAGCTGCCATCGACGGCTTGATGTGCGCCCAGCAAGTGGAAAAGCTCAAAATTATCCGCTCCCACATGGATTCCTTGGAGCTTTGCAAGATCAATCTTGAATCCGAGATTCTTTCTCTTGCTGAACAATTCCGTCCCCAATTCGAGCTTGTTATGACCGTTCCGGGTATCCAGCTCTTTTCCGCGATTGCTATCATCTCGGAAATCGGAACGGATATGTCCGTGTTTCCAACGGTCAAGCATCTCTGCTCTTGGGCCGGTCTTGTTCCGCAGAATGCCGAGAGTGCCGGAAAGAAGAAAACCACTCGCGTTTCCCGTGCCGGCGCATACATCAAGCCGCTTCTGGTTCAGTGCGCCCTTGCCGTCTGCAATTCGGACAAGCACCCTGAAATCAAATCCCGCTATCATGCGCTCAAAAAGCGTCGTGGGCACAAGAAAGCCATTATCGCCATCTGCCGTATGCTTCTCACCGCTATTTACGCCATCCTTAAAAAGAACGAAGCATACAATCCAAATCTTTACAGAAAGGTGGTAACTGTTCCTTCCAACCGCTCGCTCTCCATTGAGCAAGCTCTTGCTTTCGTCAAGCGTCACGGCTTTTTCATTTTAGATGCTGACGGCGAGTTTGCCTCTTAGCCTGTAGTGTCATATTCTGTTTTCAAGCTACATTCCTTGTGGCTTTTTCCCTTTGCCTTTACGGGGCGCTATCAAGTCGGTGTTTCATACTTTCTCCTGTCAGATTGTGGCAAGCTGTGCCGGTATTGTGAAATTTTTCGCTTGCATTCTTTTTACAGCTGTGTTATAGTTTAAATACACCGGAATGAAACCGGTTTCATAGAAAAGATTTTAAAGCATATTGTTGTAAATGTCAAACGTTTTCATACACGCAGATTCGTGTAAAAAGTATCCTCAGAAAAAAGTTTCCAGAAATAAACAGAACAATATTCGACGGGTCGTACTATTTTTTCAGTAATTTGTTCCGGGGTTGCTCCGGCATTCAAAAGAACGGAAAGGTATCATATGATTCTACCTTCGATTACAGCACATTCGGGTTGTGAGGGCACGCCACGGGATTCGATTGATTCTATTTCGCATGCGATAGCGCTTGGCGCGGATATCGTGGAAATGGATGTTCGTCGCGCCGCAGACGGTGTGCTCCGTATTTCGCACGATCAGGTCACTGAGACGGAATATGCGTCAAAGCTCACGCTGCAAAACGTTTTTGAGAGTATTGCGGGCACAGGCCTGGGGCTTAATTGCGATGTTAAGGAGCCCATGATCGTTTACGATGTGCTTGCCATGGGAGAGCGCTTTGGGTATGGCCCAGGAACCCTGTTCCTTTCCGGAAGCACCTCGCCCGAACAGCTTGCATGCGATCCCGGGATTGCGAAACGTGCGAACGTCCTTTTAAATATTGAGCAGGTTCTGAAGATACTGTATCTGCCGGAGCTATACCGACAAAACGACACGCAAAAGTTTTGTGAACTGATGAATCAGCCGTGGGAATTTGTAAACGGGAAAGCGTTTACATCCGACGAGACAGAATCCATGCTGGAGCTTGTTGAGACGGTAGGCGCTTACGGCGTCAACCTTCCGCATCAACTGCTTACCGAGGATCTGGCGGAGCGCATGCGCGCAAGAAAGCTCCCATTCTCCGTGTGGACGGTCAACCGGCCGGAGGAGGTTGCGCGTTGCTTACGCCTTGGCGCCCACAACGTGACGACGTTGACCGTTAAAAGCGCATTGGAACAGCGAAAAAACATCTTGGCCATTTAAAAAGAACGATCCATTTGCAGCTATATAAATTCGGGATAAGGAGAATCGTATGGAAGAGAAGAGGAACATCGGCAAGGCGTCGCCATATTCCATTCGCAGTGTGAAACGCGCCATTGGTCGCAGACGCTTCGGTGAGATTGTGATATTGCTCGCATTCATGCTGTTCTTTTACGGACCGCTGATCTATTCATTCCTGCTTGCATTTGCGAACAAGTACACCAATACCGACATCATTCCGTCGGAATTTGGCTTCTATTGGTGGGATTACATTCTCAAGCAGCCGAATCTGACCAAATCTATTCTGTATTCGTTCCTGTTCGCATTTGCGTCCACAGCGGCCTCGCTGGTCATCTGCATTCCGGCCGCCTACGTGCTGGCGCGGTTCAAGTTCAAGGGCAGGAAGCTCGTCATGTTTTCGTTTCTGCTTGGCAATGCGTTTCCAAAGATTGGCATGTATACCTCTATGGGTATCATTTATTACAAGATCGGACTGATGGGAACGTTTGTCGGTGTGTTGCTGGTACACATGCTGGTAACTATGATGCAGATGATCTGGCTGCCGGCAGGCGCGTTCCGCAGCGTTCCCCGGCATCAGGAGGAGGCAGCGCGAGACGCCGGCGCCGGACCGGTACGCACGTTCTTTGCTGTGACATTGCCAATGGCATGGCCTGGCATTGCGGTAGCGGCAATGTACGCGTTCATCGGTTCGCTTGGTGAAAACGTTGGAACGCTGATGGTCGGTCTGCCGCAGTACCGCACGATGATGACGGAGATGTACGGCGTTATTCTGGACTTTCCGACGACCGCAGGCGCGGTGTTCGCACTGATTATCATCATTCCAAACCTGATATTGCTTATTATCATGCGCAAGTATATCGGCGCGGACACGTTAGCCAAGGGCTTTAAAATGGGCTGAGAACGGCGACGGAATAAACAAAGATTTTTTACAACCAGCAGTAAAGGAGATCGAATATGGAAGCACCCATCAAGCTTGAAATTGTCAACATGACGAAGCTGTATAAAAACGGCGACGGCGTCAAAAACATTGATCTCAGTGTCCACGAAGGCGAGCTTTTGACCTTGCTGGGCCCCTCGGGCTGCGGAAAGACGACGATTCTTCGCACCGTCGGCGGGTTTCTTGATATCAACGGCGGCGATATTCTTATCGATGGAAAGTCGATCGTTGCGATGGCGCCCGAAAAACGTCCTACGGCAATGGTATTTCAGAGTTATAACCTCTGGCCGCACATGACCGTCTACGACAATCTGGAATTCGGCTTAAAGCTTCGGCACATCCCCAAAGCAGAACGTGCGCAGCGTATTGCAGAGGGACTGGAGCTTGTGCACATGAACGGATTCGAAAAGAAATATCCCGGGCAAATGTCCGGCGGGCAGCAGCAGCGTA
>CAZWUK010000037.1:0-18809 GCA_964636685.1 uncultured Oscillospiraceae bacterium | reverse complement strand
GACGAGCCGTTTTCCGCGCTGGATGCAAAGATCCGCATGCAGATGCGTGAGGAGCTGCGAAAGATTCAGACAGACCTGCGCATTACGGTTGTATTCGTCACGCACGATCAGGAAGAAGCGATGATGCTCTCCGACCGGATCGTGGTCATGAGCAAGGGACATATTGAGCAGGACGGCAGTCCGCGCGAGATTTACGATCATCCGAGCAGTCATTTTGTCGCAAGCTTTATCGGGGAGATGAACTTCCTCGATATGGGGCAGGAGCGTCAGCTGGCAGTGCGCCCCGAGAACATCACCGTTCGTCCGGGAACCGGCGGCGATGTGGATGGCTATGTGCGCACGGTTATGATGCTTGGACATTATATTGAGCTGACAGCAGATACGGATCATGGCATCGTAAAGGCGTTTATTACGGCCGATGAAGCCCGCCAGTTCGGTAGGGGCGATACAGTGGCAATGAAATTCCACGAAACGTTCGAATATAATCACGCGGAAGAAACGAAAGAAGAATTTGATTTGGCCAAAGGGTCAAATGCAAATAAACAAAACGAAGGAGGAAACTGAGTTATGAAAAAAGTCCTGTCCGTAATTCTTGTTCTGATGCTGGCGGTATCCGCGCTTGCATGCACCAAGACCGAAACCCCGGCTACAAACGAAGTGCCGACGACGGAACCGGCGACGGAACCGGCTGCCGAACCACAAACCGAACCCGAAAAGCCCGCTGAATTGCCGAAGGTAAATTTCTGGACGACCGGCTCCCAGAACGTTAACGACGTGTTTACGTCTTTGATCCAGGCCTATAACGCCAAAGAGGATCGCAAGTGCGATGTAGAGCTGCAATTCATTCTGTCCGGCAGCGGAGACGAGACGCTGAGCGCCCGCCTTGCAGCGGCCTATAAGACCGGTCAAACAAACTCCGGCTTTGACATGATCGCTGAAAACGGCGGCGTTTTCCAAAGCTATGTGGATGAAGCCGGCAGCGAAGACGTTCTGCTCAACATCGATACAACGAAGCTTTCAAACCTTAGCCTCGTACAGATGCAGCCGGTTATTTTGAAGGATAAACTCGTTCCTTACCGCGGAACAACTGTTGTGTTTGCATACAACAGTGAGAAAGTCCCGAACCCGCCGCAGACATGGGATGAGTTGGTCACTTGGATCAAAGCAAACGACGGTCGCTTTGCGTACAACACTCCGGATTCCGGCGGCGCCGGCGCAGGATTTGTGCGTACTGCAATCTATCGCCTGATCGAAGATCAGTCCGCCCGTATGTCCAATGATGAAAAGTGGGCAGCATCTTGGGACGCCGGTTACGCATGGCTGGCCGACATCCATCCCTACCTGTATAAATCCGGTGGACATGTGCAGTATCCGACCAAGAATCAGGGCGCTCTTGACGTGCTGATTAGCGAAGAAATCTGGATGACTCCGGCGTGGGCCGATCAGGTTATGACGCAGAAGGAAGCCGGCACGATGTCTGAGAACATCAAGATGTACCAGCTGACCGACGGTGCGCTCTCCGGAAGCGATGTTGACATTGCGATTCCGAGCATTGGTTCGCACGTGGATGAATGCTACGATTTCATCAACTTCGTCATCTCTCCCGAAGGACAGCAGATTCTCGTAGACCAGATGAAGGCAGTTCCGGTCATCGACTCCGCACTGCTTGAGCAGACCGCGTCGGTTGCGGCCGTCAGCGCGCTGAATCCGTCCGAGTTTGCATTCCTGAGCATTGGCGCCCTTGGTGATTTAATCAACACCCGTTGGGCCGAGGACATTGCAACGCTTGGTTAAGCTCTGTCGTATCACGGAGGGCTCGGGGTGGAAAACCCGCCCCGAACCCCGTGTTTTACCAATCAATTTTTTGTGCCGGAGGGAGTGGATCCCATGCTGAAAAAGAAATCCAACTGGAAACAGACATTGTTTATCATTTGTGCATTAACGCCCGCGATGGTGTTGTCGCTTGGCATCGTGCTGTACCCGATCATCAATACGATTATTCGCAGCTTTCAAGATGAGGATACAGGCGCTTTTACTCTGGGAAACTACGCGTATTTGTTTACCAACAAACTTTCTACAAATGCCATCTGGTACACGGTGTGGGTAACGCTGCTTACAGTGGTGCTGGCGATTTTCATTGCCTACATGCTGGCGCTGTATCTGCGCTTTAGCAGTTCGCGCATCTCAAAGTTTATCGGCACGCTGTATCTGCTGCCGAGATTCATTCCTTCTCTTGTGGCGGTTTATGCAATGATGACGATTTTCCGCGATTCCGGATTATTACATCGTTTGTCGATGCTTTTACCGGAAAGCTGGGCGCTGTACGACTGGAAACCGGGTCTGTTGTATAACTGGAAGGGTATTCTTTTGATGAATCTCTGGTTCAACATCCCATTCGCTTCCATGATTATTGTCGCTGCGCTTTCCGGAATCTCCGAATCCATTATCGAAAGCGCACGGGATGTCGGCGCTGGAAAAATACGCGTTTTTTTCAAAATGATACTTCCGCTGTCCATCAAAGACGTCATGATTGCGCTGACGTTTGTGTTTATGAGCAACATCAGCTCTTTCACAACCCCATATTTGATCGGGCCGAATTTTCCGCAGATGCTGGGTGTTTACCTGCGCGGACAGTTTACCAATCACAATTATGAGATTGCGGCTGCAACCTCGGTGGTTATTTTCCTGTTCTCCAGTATTTCGGCGATCGTATATCTTTATACGAACATGAAAGAACGGGCATGGGAAAACACCTGATGCGTACTCGGATATTGCTTGCAGTATGATTTGATTTGCAGAATTCATATTTACAACAGAGCCCACGCTTTTCATAAGTAAGCGTGGGCTCTGTTTGCCGTTAAATGCGCGGGATTGCGCACTTTTTTGTGTTTCTTATTTGAATAACAGGGAGACATTGTTGTAGAACTCCGCGTCTACTTCCTTGCGCTCTGTGACAGCCTTGTCCAGGTCGGCTTTGACGATTGCGGTGCCGTTCTGGGCAACCATGTTGCCATATTCCTTGTTGATGACAAGGTCGCCGGCCTTGAAGCCCAAACGCATGCCGAGAACACGGTCGAAAGCGGTAGGCGCACCGCCGCGTTGTACGTGACCCAGCACCGCGGAGCGGCATTCGAAGTACTTGCGCTTTTCATCCAGCGTCGTGTCTTCCCGCATTGCGTTTTCGATTCGCTCGGAAAGCTCCTTGGCAATGCCCTTTTCCAAAAGGAGACGATTGCCGAAGGCGTCTACGCCGACGTCGGCTTCCGACTCGCCCTTAACTTCAAAGCCTTCCGCAACGGCGATGATCGTATAGCGCTCGCCCTTGTTGTAACGGGCGCGGATGACGTCCATGATCTCATCAAAGGTCTTGGGGAATTCGGGAATCAGGATCAGATGCGCGTTGGCTGCAAGACCCGCCTGAATGGCGATCCAGCCGGTATGGCGCCCCATGCACTCGACCACCATGCAGCGTGCGTGCGAAGCGGCGGTGGTGTGCAGCCGGTCAATACACTCCATGGCAATATTGGACGCGGTATCAAAACCAAAGGTGTAGTCGGTGCAGGAAAGATCGTTGTCAATTGTCTTGGGAACGCCGATCATATTCATGCCCATCTTGCGAAGCTGATTGGCTACGCCGAGCGTATCGTCGCCGCCAATGGCGACAAGTCCTTCAAGACCGAGCTTTTCAAGGTTGGCACGAACGGTTTCGGGGCCGTTCTCAATCTTCATGACGTTCGTACGGGAGCTTTCCAGGATTGTGCCGCCCTTGGTCTGAAGCATGTCAACGTCCTTGAGGGAAAGCCATCTGCCTTCACCCGTCAGAGCGCCGCGCCAGCCCGCAGAAAAGCCGTACACTTCGATGCCGGCCGTGGCACATTTTTCAACGACGCCGCGAATAACAGCGTTGAGACCCGGGCAGTCGCCGCCGCCAGTGAGAATACCAATTTTACGCATAGTTTGTTCCTCCATAGTATGTTTCATAGTATATCTTGAAGCGATTCGTCTACCAGCGCGCCGATAGACGCAATGCTTTTCAGTCTGCCGTTTTCCATACAAGGGATAAGCAGCACATTCGGGAGCCGCTCCGCATATGCTTGATATTTGAGTCGGGCGCGCGCTTGAATGTCGGAGATGGATTCGTAAACGTCCTTTCCGTCAGCGCCCACATAATCGCGGAAGCCCTTTTTGTCAACGTTTCCAGCGGCGTCCTTTGCGTCCATGTCAAGCACGATATATCTGTCCGCGCGGGGGAGCCCCAAATGGTCATGCTCCAGCTCCATTACGAAATCCAGCGTGTCCGGCTTTCCGAGATCACAGTCGCGGATGCTTTGATACACCGCGTTAGAGAGCACATACCGATTTATTAAGAGGACGTCGGCGTCAGAATAATCCAAACCCTGGAAAGCTTCATAGCGATCCAGAGCAAACCAGAGCGCCATGCTTTTTCCATCCACCGTGTCGGCGCGCACCCCGTCTTTACCGGTAAGGAGCTTGCCGACTTCCGTACCAAAAAACGACGTATAAATGGGGAAGGAGATCATTTTCACGCGTTTACCGCGTTGTTCCAGCTTCTCCTTCAGCAGGTTTGCCTGTACGCTTTTTCCAGTGCCGTCAATACCTTCGAACGCGATGATCTTTGTCATTTCAGCCCTTCATGATGCGCTCCATGGCGCGGATGGTGTTTTCGCGGGAGGCAAATGCGGTCATGCGAAAGTATCCGTTACCCGCTGCGCCGAAGCCGGAACCCGGCGTTCCGATGATGCTATGACTGGAAAGCAGCTCATCGAAAAACTGCCAGCTGTCATTGCAGGGCGTTTTAAGCCAGATATAAGGCGCATTCTGACCGCCATAAACGGTATAGCCCGCTTCTTTCAGACTCTCGCGGATGATGCGGGCGTTTTCCATATAGTAGGAAATAACACCCTTGATTTCATCGTAGCCGACATTGGAATACGCCGCTTCCGCACCGCGCTGTGTGACGTAGGCAACACCGTTGGACTTGGTGGAAACGCGGCGCCCCCACATCGCGTTGAGCGTGACTTCGTTGCCAAACGTATCCTTGCAGACAATGTCCTTCGGGACGACCGTGTATGCGCAGCGTGTTCCGGTAAAACCGGCGGTCTTACTCATGGAACGAAATTCGATCGCGCACTTTCTTGCGCCTTCGATCTCATAGATGCTGTGCGGCGTATCGGGATCGGAGATATAAGCTTCATATGCCGAATCATAAAGCAATAACGCGTGATTTTCCAGTGCGTAGTCAACAAACACCTTGAGCTGTGCCTTTGTCAACGTCATGCCGGTAGGATTGTTCGGAAAACAGAGATAGATGGCGTCAACGGGCGTCTTGGGCAGCTCCGGCATAAAACCGTTTTCCGCGGTTGCAGGCATATAGACGATTTTTTCATATCCGCCCTTTCGATCGTCAAAGTTTCCGCCGCGGCCGGACATGATATTGGTGTCAACATAGACCGGATATACCGGATCCATCACAGCAACAACGCAGTCGGGGGAGAAAAGCTCCTGAATATTCCCAACGTCGCATTTTGCACCGTCGGAAACGAAAATCTCATCGTGTTCGATACCAATACCGCGGGAGGTGTAGTCGCGTTTTTGAATCGCATCGATCAGAAAATCATAGCCAAACGCAGGGCCGTATCCCTGAAAGGTTTCTTCGTGCGCCATTTCCTCCACCGCTTTGTGCATCGCCTCAATGACAGCGGGAACGAGCGGACGGGTCACGTCGCCGATCCCCATACGGATGACGTCCGCTTCCGGATGTATTCTCTGAAACTCCGCAGCCCGTTTGCCCACCTCGTAAAATAAATAGCTTCCTTTGAGCTGACTATAAAAACCGTTTGCAGTGAACATGCCAGACCTCCCAAATTCAAATCTTGCAAATTATATCATACCAACATTCTTCCCGCAAGCGCCGAAGCCTGATTTTGACACTTCTCTCGCGTAAATGAAGCCTATCCATGCCGCATTCATGCCTGTCATGACGAAAGCGGGCGTTTCTTTTGAAACATTTGTCGGACGAAGCATTCTATGTCGCCCGCAATCCTAATATTTTCGACATGCCGTATTTGTATACTCAGAAAGCAGGGGGAGCGGTATGGAGGCAGAAACAAGACCGGCGGAGGAAAGCCGCTTTTTACAATATGTCAGGCGCAAAGAGTTTCGCGGGGAACTTGTGATCCTTGGAATCTCCATTTTGCTGTCCCGCATTGCGGTGGTGAATACAGAAGCGCCGTTTGCGCTGGCATTTCTTTCAGCCGTCGCAATCGTTGGCTTAAACTATCATTATGCGCTCATCGGAATACTCCGGGGGCTTTTGGCGCTTCGACAACCGCTTGTTTTGCCGGCAATCAGCGCTTGTGGCTTATTCTACGTTCTTTTTTTTCTGTGGACAAAAATCAGAAGAAACGCCGATCGACTTGAAAAGTGCTTTGTACTGCTTTTTGCGCAGCTGGTGCTGATTCCGGTTTTTTATATTGGAAGCATAGAGACGCTTTTCACCGGTGCGATTGGATTGTGCGTGTCCATGCTGTCCTCCCTTGTGATACAAAACGCCCTGCACGCTTTTCAAACGGTGAAGAATCGGCATGTGCTGACGGATGGGGAACAGGTGAGCATCAGCGCCTTTTTTGGAATGCTGGTGCTGAGCGCGGCGGGCGTCCGTGCGTATGGCTTTTCGCTTGCCGTGGTGCTGCTGCTGTTGTTCTCCATGATCGCGGCGCTTGCACGCGGGATCGCCGGCGTTGCAGTAAGCGTAGCGCTTGGCGCGGTGCTGACGATCGGCGGCGATTTCACGCTGACGTTTGTGGGCAGTCTTGCGGCCTGTACGCTTGCGGGCGCGGCATTGCGAAAGCTGGACAGCCTTGGCGTGCTCGGCGGGTTTGTCGTTTGCAGTTTGGTCGTTGGAACCTATGTATACAATGCAACGCATACGATCAATCTGCTTAACCTTGGAATTGCAGGCGTCATTGTACTGCTGATTCCGCATGAAAAAATACTGCTGCTGTGCTCTTATTTGGATGCGGATAAAAACCGTGAACGTTACGCAAAGAAGGCGTTGAAGCGTCTGCGCGACCGAACTGCCGCAGAGATGCGCTGCACTGCGTCTGTTTGCCGCGAGCTTGCCGGGCTGTATCATACCGAGGAGCCGGAACCGGAGCCGACAAATGCGCTGATGCAGTGGACCGCGCAGGCGGCTTACGGCGTCTGCCTGGACTGTCCGTCAAAGAAGCTGTGCTGGAGGGACGTCAACGTGTCGGCAGAAAGCATTTATGCACAGCTTGCCGCGCATGAGAAGGGAGAACGCATTCGCATTCGCAAACCGTTTGACCCCTCTTGCAAGCATATGACGCAGATGATTGCGTCTGCGTGGCAGGCACAAAACCAATATCTGGTCAATAAAGCGACAAAAGTGCAGAATTACCGACACTTTGGATTCATCAACCGTCAACTGCTGGGCGTGTGCGGCATCATGGAAACATTGGCGCGCCGTGTCGAACAGGATCGCTGGCTTGACGAAGAATTGGAGCAGTTCCTGCTCAGAGGATTGGATCGCCGCAGACTCCGCGTATTCGGAGTGGATGCGACCTTTCCGGATGGACGACTGCAACTATGCGTACACACGTCCGATGAATACGAAAAGGATCAGGAGACGGTTCTACAAGCTGTGTCGCTTGTGCTGCGCCGTCCGGTGCGCCTGTTAAAGATGTATATCGATGGAAATCGAGGCACATTTGTCATTGAGGAGGCGGAGCAGCTTGTTTCCCTGATGGGGGCGGTGAGCGCGGCAGTCGTCAGAAGCGGCGTCTCCGGTGATTCAATCGGGGAATGTCAATTAGATAAGGGACGTGTGCTTTACGTGTTGAGCGATGGTATGGGCGCCGGAGAACCGGCACACCGAGAGAGTGAAGCTGCAGTGAACATGCTGATCGATCTGTATGGGGCGGGTTTCCCGAGAGATCTGGCTTTGGAAAGCGTCAACAAGCTGCTGCTCGGGACGGATCATGAGATGTATGCTACGCTGGACGCGGTATTCATCGATCTTCACAGCGGGACAGCGGAGTTTATCAAGTACGGCGCGCCGCCGACCTTTATCTATCGGGCGAAGAATCTGCATACGGTATGCGCCGAAGCGCTTCCGGCAGGCATTCTGGATGAAGCGGTTCCGGCAGTATCGACCACAAAGCTGCGAAAAAACGACGCGGTGATACTGCTGTCGGACGGAACGCTGGACGCCCTCGGAGACCATACGCAGGAGGCGATCTGTACGGCCATGGCGGACGGGGCGACAAGCCGCAGAGTCGCAGAGAAGATATTGAAACGCGCGCAATCCTATGGGCAGGAGGACGATATGACGGTTATGGTTATCAAAATCGCGTAATATGAAGGTATCCATCGAGCTTTTTCTGATTGACAACGTATTGATGGATCTGCTGATCCTGTATCTCACGGCGTCTATTCTTTCAGTGCGCCCGCCTGTTTGGAAAATGCTTCTCGGCGCATTCGGCGGCGCGATTTATGCGCTGTTATCTATGACGGCGGCGCCGTTTCTTGCGACGTTGGTTCCGAAGCTGGCGCTTGGCTGCATGATGGCGCTTCCGCTGACCGGTTCGCGCAAGCAGTATATCAGAGCGCTTGTAACGCTCTACCTATCCGCTTTTTTAACAGGCGGCTTGATGCTCTGCATAACAATGCTGCTTGGCGGCGGCATGACGTCTGGAACGCTGGTAGGATCGGTTCCGGTACGTGCGGCGCTGATTGGCATTCTTGCCTGCGCCTGTTTGCCGCGTGTGATTCGTTCGTTTATGATCCTCTGGCAGCAGCGGGCACGGAAGATTCCGCTCCGCATTACATTTTCGGATCGAACAATCGTTCTTTTGGCATTGATCGATACCGGGAATTTTTTAACGGAGCCGCTGAGCGGCCGGCAGGTGATACTTGTGCAGCCGACCCTGTGCGACACCGCCGAGGGAAGACCGGTTGCCTACCGCACCGTGAATGGCACGGGGCTGGTGTATGCCGTTCGTCCGAAGTGTATTGAGATCGATTCGGGCGGGTGGCTGACCTTGGATGCGTATATTGCCGCGTCTCCGACGCAGATTGACGAAGCGGATGCGATCATCGGCGGCGCGTTGGTTCCAAAAGAAAGGGGAGAGGGCTATGTGGAAAGCGTTGCGCGTCTGGCTCGCGCGGTGGTATCAAAAACTCGTCCTGCGGCGGGCGAAAGGGATGTATTACATTCACTCGGGAGAGATGCTTCCGGCACCTTTTCGACAGGAGGAGGAACGGATCTGGGTGGCAAGACTCATGCAGGGAGATGAAGTGGCAAAAAACGCGCTGATTGAGCACAATCTGCGTCTGGTGGTGTATATCGCCAGAAAGTTTGAAAATACGGGCGTCGGCATCGAGGATCTGATCTCGATTGGAACAATCGGGTTGATAAAAGCCGTCAATACCTTTGACGCCGGCAAGAAGATCAAGCTTGCTACCTATGCTTCCAGATGTATTGAAAACGAGATTTTGATGCACCTGCGCCGCACCAGCAGACTGAAACTGGAGGTTTCGTTTGACGAACCGCTCAATGTGGATTGGGACGGAAACGAGCTCCTGCTTTCGGATATTCTGGGAACGGACAACGACATCATCAGCCGCGATCTGGAGGACGAAGTTGACAAGGAGCTTTTGCAAAAGGCGCTGAACAAACTGGGGCCCAGAGAAAAGCAGATCGTGGAGCTGCGGTTCGGGCTCAATAGCCAGCAGGAAAAGACGCAAAAGCAGGTTGCTGATCTCCTCGGAATTTCGCAAAGTTACATTTCAAGACTCGAGAAAAAAATCATCCGGCGTCTCCAGAAGGAGATGATTCGGATGCAGTCATAGCGCAGTCAGACATATTTTTGCAGCTGCTTCAGCGCGCTTTTTTCCAGTCGGGAAACCTGTGCCTGCGAAATACCGATCTCGCGGCTGACCTCCATCTGTGTTTTTCCGACGAAAAATCTGAGCCGCAGAATGCGTATTTCCCGTTCTGTGAGGTGACGCATTCCTTCGGACAACGCGATATGATCCAGCCAGCCGCTGTCGGATATCTTGTTGTCTTTGATCTGGTCGATTACAAACACCGCGTCGCCGTCGTCCCGAAATACCGGCTCAAAAAGTGAGACGGGTTCCTGTATGGCGTCGAGCGCGAATACCACGTCCTCTTCCGGAAGGCCAAGTTCCTTGGCAACCTCCGAAAGCAGCGGTTCGCTGTTCTTTTCTTCCAGCAGCCGGTTTCTTGTTTGCAGCGCTTTATAGGCCGTATCCCGTAGGGAGCGACTGACGCGAATCGTATTATTATCCCGAAGATGCCGGCGTATCTCACCGATAATCATCGGAACAGCATATGTGGAAAAGCGAACCTCGTGGCGCAGGTCAAAGTTGTCGATCGCTTTGATAAGACCGATGCAGCCGACTTGAAAAAGATCGTCCATCTGCTCGCTCCGGTTGCTGAAACGTTGTACGACAGAGAGAACCAGCCGAAGATTGGAGCGAATGAATTCTTCGCGTGCGCCGGTATCGCCGGATTTCACCTTCAGCATCAGATCGCGCAGCTCCTTTGCCGAAAGCATCGGAAGCTTTGAAGTATCCACGCCGCAGATCTCAACTTTGTTGATTGCCATCGCGCACCTCCATCAGATTTTTATTGCGATACGCTTATCTTTGCCAGCGGTTTTGTTTTTATCCGATCAGGTTTCGATTTCATAATTGTGCTTCCGCCATTCATATCCTGTTAGCAAAGGGAGAAGGACAGCATATGAAACACAGGCGTTTCAAGCGGAAAGTACTGGACTTACTGGATCTTCCGGCAGATTCAGATCAGTGCGGAATGCGCGTAACAATGGTGGGCAATACCGACCTGCTGATCGAAGGTCACGCGGGCGTATTGCAGTATTCCGACAAACTCGTTCGTTTTTTGACAAAGGAATCGCCGCTTCGCGTGGAAGGAACGGCGCTGACAATGCGTCAACTATCGGCGGATCGGGCATATATTTGCGGCGCGGTATCAGGCTGGCGATATGAGGACGGCGTATGATATGGAAATCTGTTTCGGGGTGTGTTATAATCCAAATATCCGGTTCGCGTGCGGAACGGCTGCTCAATCTTCTGAGCGCTTCGGACATTCCGATACGCGATGTGCATAGGATCGACAACGCGACGATCGTTTGCACCATTGCGGCAAAGCATTTTAAAAGGCTGCATCTGCTTCGGCGAAAGACCGGCTGCACTGTTTCGATTTTGCGACGTTTGGGGATACCGTTTTTTTTCATCCGTGCAAAAAGGCGGCAGGTTTTGCTGATTGGGGCGCCGCTGCTGCTGGGACTTGCGATTCTCCTGTCGACGCGTGTCTGGAGGATCACGGTAATCGGTTGCCAAAAGGTGCCGGAGAGGGTTGTGCTTTGCGCACTTGAGCAGAAAGGGATCGCCGTCGGGTGTTCTCGAACGGTGCTGGAAGACCTTTACAGCCTGTCGGATTCGGTGCAGGTATATGACGATCGAATCGCGTGGGCGGGACTTTCGCTGCAAGGCGTGCTGCTGACGGTGAAGATCGTGGAAGCCGAGGACGATATCTATACGCTTGATAAGACCATTCCCTGCGACGTGGTTGCGGTGAAAGACGGGATCATCAGCCGTGTGGAACCGTTGAACGGAAAGACGGATTTTTTACCGGGCATGTTGGTGCTTGCCGGCGATACCGTCATTCGCGGCGACATTACCAAGGAGGACGCAAAGGAACCGCTGTATGTGCACGCGATGGGCAATGTGTTTGCCTACATTCGCTACGAAGCGACGGCAACGGCAATGCCGTTTGCCGATGGGGAGGCGGATACAGGAAGGACGGCGGCCTACAGCGCGCTGCAGGTATTAGGCAGGACGCTGTTTGCGACAGCGTCTCCATTTGAGAGCAGCGAGCTTCGCGACGTAAAGCGTACTCGCATCAGCGAATGCGGCATTCCGGTCTACGTTTTGTACGGCACGTATTACGAACGTGAGAAGACGCGAGTCGCACTGACTCGGCAGGAGATGATAGAAACTGCCGTTTGCGATGCGGAAGCGGGAGCGTTCCTGCGAATACCGAAAGATGCGGCGATGCTTGAGAAAAACTGCGCGTATTTCGATGAGGAGGGTTGCATAACAGCCATCGTCACCGTGATTACAGAAGAATCTATAGGGATGACAAAGGAGATTGCGCTTGAGCGAGACGGCATGGATTGAAACGATCGCCATAGACGAAATGGACGATATGGTGGGGCTGTTTGGCGTATTTGACGAGAACCTCAGGGTGTTTGAGGAGGAGACCGGCGCACATATCGTTGCCTCTGCCGACGGAATCACGATCACAGGCGAGCGAGAAGAGACGGAGCTGACAAAAACGGTTCTGGAAAAGCTGCTGGAAATGCAGCGCAAGGGCGACCCGATCAACCGCGGACGAATCCGCTACGCGATCGATCTGGCTAAGGAAGGAAACGCCGACATGATCTCCCAGATCATGGGAGACGTGATTGCAATCACCAGCCGCGGGAAACAGGTCAAATGCAAAACGCTTGGGCAGAAGCGTTATATGCAGGCGCTGAAAAAGCACGAGCTTGTCTTTGGCGTAGGGCCCGCCGGTACCGGAAAAACCTACCTAGCCGTAGCACAGGCGGTATTGGCGTTCAAGAACAAAGAGGTTGAACGGATCATTCTGACGCGGCCCGCCGTGGAGGCGGGGGAGAAGCTGGGCTTTTTGCCCGGTGATTTACAGACGAAGGTCGATCCCTATCTGCGCCCGTTGTACGACGCGCTGCAAGAGTTTTTGGGACTTGAAACCTATAAGAATTTGACGGAGCGCGGCGCAATCGAGGTCGCGCCGCTTGCCTATATGCGTGGGCGGACGCTCAATAACGCCTTTATTATTCTGGATGAAGCGCAAAACTGCTCCAATGAGCAGATGAAGATGTTTTTAACACGCTTTGGCGAGGGATCTCGCGTCGTGGTTACTGGAGACATTACCCAGATCGATTTGCCAAAGGAGCGGACAAGCGGGCTTGTCAGCGCGCTCAAGATACTTGAAGGCGTAGAGGGAATTTCGATCGTTCGACTTTCGCACAAGGATGTAGTGCGGCACGAATTGGTACAGCGTATCATAACCGCTTACGAACGCCACGAAAAACAGAAGAGCTGAGGAAAGCAAATTGGCATCCAAACGCACAAGCAAAAAGAAAAAACGTTCCGGTCGCGCGCGCCCGATCAATGCGCTGATTGTTTTGTGCGCTTTGGTGCTGAACGTTTTTGTCGCTCTTGGGATACTAACGCCTGCCAGATACGATGTTTCTGTCGGAATCCCGGCGAAGCAGACGATTACAGCACCTCGGCAGGTGGAGGATGTTGTAACAACAGAAGCGCTGCGGCAGGCGGCAAGAAATGGCGTTTCCATCGTATATACGCATGATAAAAAGCTTGTTGCCTCAACGCTGACGGCACTGAACGGTTTTTTTGACGAACTGGAAGAATTCCGAAAGAGCGCCGATGCAATTCGAAATGATGGCGTGGTATCGGGAACCGCGAATGATCCTGCTGTTACGCCGGATATTGGCACAACGGAAGATCCGACGGCAAGTGAACCGCCTGAAACGTCGCAAGCCGATCCAACACAGACGGATACGCGCGAATGGACGACGGTAATTTCGGAGAGCGTGATGACGACCATGCTGCAGCGATTTCCGGTCGTGATTTCTGACCCCGCGCTCGGCTATGCAATGCTCAATGCGACGGAGGATGAGATACTTCGTCTCAAGGAGATCGTCGTTGCAAAGATTCAGGTAAAGCTGGAGGATGGTTTTTCCGAAATCGAGCAGGTAGACATTCGATCGAGCCTGTCGCGTGAGCTGCAGATTACGACAATTCCCACGCTGCTGAAAAATATCGGTGAGATTCTATTGGACAACTATCTCGTTCCGACCAATGTGGCGGATTCGGCTGCCACGGCGGCGGCACAGGAAAAAGCTGCGTCGGCTGTCAGCGTCAAATACATCGCGCGCGGCGCGGTGATCGTAGAAACGGGACAGTATGTCACGACAGATCAAATGACCGTTCTGACGTCATTGAACCTTGTCCGCGGCGTGAATGAGAACAAGTGGTTTCCGGTCGGGGTAATCCTGTATCTTACGGTGATCTATGGGATATTTATCGCCTATCTTCGGTTGTTTGAGCCGGAGGTCTACGGAAATCGTAAAATGATGTTTTTGCTGCTGCTGATTCTGGGCATTACGATTCTACTGCAATGGCTGTGCAATTTGCTTGATCCCAGAATCGTCCCCGTGATGCTTGCGGTATTGCTGTCCGTATCGCTGCTTTCAAGAAGCGTTGCGCAAGCGGTTAACGTACTGATGGCGTTGTCCGCGGCGCTGCTTGCCGGCGGAAGCGGCGTTTCTATTTTGGGAAGCGATTCTATGCTGACTCTTTGCGCGCTGCTGACGTCCGGCCAGGTTGCAATCTCTATCGCCGCCGGAAGCGAAAAACGCGGCGCATTGATTACCGCGGGCACGGTGGGCGGCGCGGTTGGCGCGGCAGTGATATTCGCGGGTGCGATTATGCGCAACACCGCGCTGACGACCGCGCTGATTTTTGCGGGCTGTATTTTGTTTGCTTCGCTGATTTTGTCCGTGTTCTGCGTCGGTATGATGTCCGTGTGGGAGAACATGTTTGATATTGTAACGCCCGCCCGGCTTCATGAACTCATGAACGCAAATCATCCGCTGCTGCGCCGTATGATGAACGTTGCGCCGGGCACGTATCACCATAGCATTATGACGGCTTCGCTTGCCGAAGGCGCCTCTGAAGCAATCGGCGCGAACGCGCTGCTGGCGCGCGTTGGCGCCATGTACCATGATGTTGGCAAGCTTCGTCGGCCGCAATATTTCAAGGAAAATCAAACGGATAGAAATATCCATGACACGCTGCCGCCTGAGGAAAGCGCCGCCTATATCATTGCGCATCAAAAGGACGCTGAGTCCATGCTCAATCGATATAGACTGCCTTCTGCAATCCGGCGTATCGCCTATGAACACCACGGCACAATGCTGGTTGCATATTTTTACTACAAGGCGCGCAAGGAAGCTGAAGATCCAGACAGTGTGTCTGAGAAGAAATACCGTTATCCCTGCGCCCCGCCAACGACGCGTGAGAGCGCGGTGGTGATGCTGTCCGACAGCTGCGAAGCGGCGGTGCGTTCGCTTTCCGAGCCTACGCACGAGGACATCGCGCAGATGGTGCATAAGATCGTGCAGGGAAAACTGGAGGATGGACAACTCGATCAATGCCCGCTGACGCTTTCGGATATTTCCCGCATTGAACGGAGCTTTCTTGTGACATTTAACGGATTGCTTCACGAACGTATCCGGTATCCGGAGGAGGAAGACGAAGTTGACGGAAATCAATGAATACGGCGCTGAGATCTCGGAGGGAGAAAAGCGCCTGATCGAGCGCTCGGTTGAAGTGGCGCTGCAGCATGAACATGCGTCAGGCGACGTTTCGGTGCTGGTAACAACCGAAGAGGAGATACAGCGTCTGAACGCGTCGTTCCGTAAGATCGACCGCGTTACAGACGTGTTGACATTTCCGTTTGACGAGGGCGATGAACTGATTAGCACCGAGCATTGCTTCCTTGGCGATATCGCTATTTGCAAAAGGCGCGCCGAGGAACAGGCGGAGGAGTTCGGTCATTCGCTTGAGCGCGAGCTTGGCTTTTTAACGATACACGGCGTACTGCATTTATTGGGTTACGATCATATGCAGCCGGAGGACGAGCAAATCATGCGACGGCATCAAACGGATATTTTGAAGGAAATGGGGTTAACTCGATGAAACCGATCGATTCGAAAGAGCAGCAGAAGATGCTCGATTTAGCATACGAAGCTATGGAACATGCCTACGTCCCTTACTCCAGCTTTCGCGTGGGAGCGTGTCTCAAGGCGTCGTCCGGCAAATACTATTTGGGCTGTAACATCGAAAACGCCGCTTATACGCCGACAAACTGTGCCGAGCGTACAGCGTTTTTCAAAGCGGTGTACGACGGAGAACGCGATTTTGATGGGATTGCGATCGTATGCTCGGGGGAAAACCCGGCTTACCCATGCGGCGTTTGCCGGCAGGTGATGAATGAGTTTTGCGATAGAGGGATGCACATTGTATGCGCAAATAGCGACCGCAGCAGTGTTGTTGTTTCAACACTGGCTGAAATGCTGCCGAACGGATTCGGACCAAAGGATCTGCTATGAGTGAATTTTTATCCGGTTTTATTTCCATCGTTGGCTGCCCCAATGTAGGAAAGTCTACGTTGCTCAACCGACTGATCGGGCAAAAGATTGCGATCGTTTCCGACCGCGCGCAAACCACGCGCAATAAGATCACCGGCGTGTTGACGCGCAAGAACTATCAAATCGTTTTTCTGGATACGCCCGGCGTGACCAATCCGAAGAACAAGCTGGGAGAGTACATGCAGAAGGTCGCCTTTGACGCCTGTAACGAGGTGGAGGCGATTCTGTTTGTGGTCGATCCTATCGAAGGACTGCGACAGCGCGACGAGCAGCTTATCGAAAAACTAAAAACCGCCCGAGCACCTGTGATAGCGCTTGTGAACAAAAGCGATATTGCAAAAACGGTCGAGCTTGAGGAGGCAGAGGACAAGCTGAAAAAAAACGGCGTATTTTCCGAGGTTATGAAGGTGTCCGCAACGTCTGGGATGGGTATTGACGCGTTGGAGCAACTGCTCTGCAGGTATCTGGTTCCCGGCCCGAAATACTTTCCGGACGATATGGTTACAGACCAGCCGGAGCGCGTCATTTGTGGAGAGCTGATCCGGGAAAAAGCGCTGCGGCTTCTGCGAGAGGAGGTGCCGCATGGCGTTGGCGTTGGCGTAGACAAGATGGAGCTTCGAGACGACGGACTGATGGATGTCTATGCGACGATCTATTGTGAGCGCGAATCCCATAAAGGCATTATCATCGGAAAAGGCGGCGCCATGCTCAAGAGAATTGGCGCGGACGCGCGCAGAGATATTGAGTGGATGCTGGGCTGCCGTGTCAATCTTCAGCTATGGGTAAAAATCAAGGAGGATTGGCGCAACAAGCCGTCTGTACTGCATGAGCTGGGATACGAATAACGGCGGATTGACAGATTTTTCGTCTCATGACGCATCGCGTTTTTGCGGATACTATCCGTGGGAGGCGAGAAAATGGAGCATAAAGGGACGTTGGAGAACAGCTGGCAGGCGTTTGCAGAAACCGGCGAGGTTGGCGCATTTTTGATTTACGCTGCCATGCGGCGACAGCTGGATTGCAAAGAGGAGTAACGGAGGATGTATGCCTGTCGTTGTTGTAAACGGGATTGTAACGCGGTACTCTGACTACCGAGACTACGACAGGATACTATCTATATTTACGGTAGAGCATGGGCGGATTGACGCAAAAGCGCGCGGCTGCAAACGATCGACCAGCGCGCTTTTGGCGGCGTCTCAGCCGTTTGTTTATGCTGAATTCGAGCTTTTTCAGGCGGGGGAAAAATATACCGTCAATCAGGCAGAGGTCAAGGAATCGTTTTTCCCAATTCGGGAGGATATCGATCGGTTCTCTTACGGCAGCGCCATGCTGCGCCTGACGCAGGAGGCGGTACAGTCCGAGCAGTCAAACGACAATCTTTTTTCGCTCTTATATTATGCGCTTTCCTTTCTGGCCTACGGAAAATCAGCGCCGCAGGATCTTTTTATTTGTTTTTTACTGCGTTTTTTGAATGTTGCCGGCTATTGCCCCAGCATCGTTACTTGCGCGGGCTGCGGCCGGGATATACGGCAGGATGCGAAAATCGGATTTTCTGCGCGACAGGGCGGCGCGGTCTGCACAGCGTGTGGGGCTGGCGGCAGGGAAATATCAAAACTGTCGCTGGAATTGATGCGCAGAATGTTGTGCTTATCCAATGAAGACATGGATCGCGTCGTTTTGAAGGAAGAAAGCAAAAAGGAATTGTTGATCGCACTGACGGAATATGCCGAAAGCGTTTTGGAATATGGCGCGAGAGCGCTTCACTTTATTCGCCAGACGATGAACGACCGGAACTGAAAGGAATAAAAAGGTTTCGGTATTTCGGCAAAATGAACATATTTAATAGAAAAATCGATTGCAACGCCGCAAACGTTTGTGTATAATAGCATGCGTGATAAAAATAAGGGAGGAACAGAATTTGGAACACAAGTACGTATACCTGTTCAACGAGGGGAACGCCAACATGCGCGAGCTTCTCGGCGGCAAGGGCGCAAACCTTGCAGAGATGACTTGCCTGGGGCTTCCGGTGCCGTATGGCTTTACCGTATCCACCGAGGCTTGTACCAGATATTATCAGGACGATAAGAAGATCGGCGAGGATATCCTTGCGCAGGTCTTCGAGGCGTTGGCTGTCACAGAGAAGAATGCCGGGAAAAGCTTTGGCGATCCCGCAAACCCGTTCCTGGTTTCCGTCCGCTCCGGCGCGCGCGCTTCCATGCCGGGCATGATGGATACCATCCTGAATCTAGGCCTTAATGATGAAACGGTGGCGGGCGTAGCAAAGCTGACCAACAACGAACGCTTTGCCTATGATAGCTATCGCAGATTCATCCAGATGTTCTCCGATGTTGTTATGGAAGTGGAAAAGGTCAAATTTGACGCCATTTTCGATGACGCGAAGAAAACCAACAATTGCAAATTGGATACCGAACTGACCGCTGAGAACCTCAAAGAGGTTGT
>CAZWUK010000036.1:0-23328 GCA_964636685.1 uncultured Oscillospiraceae bacterium | reverse complement strand
ATCCCTTTACATTTGTCATCGCAAGCGGATCGACCAGACGGTCAAATTCCTCCGGCGTGAGCAGCCCGAGTTTTGCCGCCGCCTGTTGCAGCGTTGTTCCGTTTTCATGCGCCGTCTTTGCCACTTTTGCGGCATTTTCATAGCCAATGCGCGGCGAAAGCGCAGTCACGAGCATGAGCGAGCGCTCCAGATTTTCGCGGATGCGCGCCGTATTCGGAACGATTCCCGAGAGGCAGTGCGTCACAAAGCTATCCACCGCATCGGAGAGCAGTCTTGCAGACTCCGTACAAACCCGCGCAAAGAGCGGCAAATACACGTTCAACTCCAGCTGTCCCTGTGATGTTGCGATCCCCACCGAAACATCGTTGCCCATCACGCGCGCACACACCATGGTGAGCGCTTCGCACTGGGTAGGGTTGACCTTGCCCGGCATGATCGAGCTGCCCGGTTCGTTGGCAGGCAGCACCAGTTCGCCAATGCCGCTGCGCGGTCCGCTGCCGAGCAGTCGCACATCGCTGGCAAGCTTATACAGATCCGCTGCCGTCGTCCGCAGCGCGCCGTGCCAGAAGCAAAGCACATCGCGCGATGACAATGCGTGAAATTTATTTTCTGCCGGAAAAAACGTTGTGCCGCAGATTTTGGTCAGGTTTTGGCATGCTGTTTTGGAAAGCTTCGGATCGGCGTTGAGCCCCGTTCCAACGGCCGTGCCGCCAAGCGCAAGCGCGCGCAGCCGCTCTGTGGCAGAAGCAATCATCTCCCGTGTGCAGCGCGCCATCTCCTGCCACGCCGAAATTTCCTGTCCCAGCGTGATCGGCGTTGCGTCCTGCAAGTGTGTTCTGCCAAGCTTTACGACCGATTGATAGCGGCAAGATTGGTCAAAAAGCGTCGTTTCCAGACGCTCCATTGCCGGCAGCAGCTTTTTTTCCGTCAACAATACCGTGGCAACATGGAGTGCCGACGGAAATACATCGTTGGTGCTCTGCCCCAAATTGACATGATCGTTCGGGTGCAGCGCCACACCGTCCTCTGCCGCCATGTGCGCGATCACCTCGTTGACATTCATATTGGTCTGCGTTCCGCTGCCGGTCTGCCAGACGCAGAGCGGAAATTCTTTTTCCATGCCGCCCTGTAAAATGCGGTCGCACGCACGGCAAATCGCGCCCGCTTGCACATCGGTGAGCTTTCCAAGCGTACCGTTTGCCATGGCAACCGCCTTTTTGATCTGCACGATTGCGTAGATGACCTCCATGGGCATCGTTTCCCCGCCTATGGAGAAATGCTCCAAGCTGCGCTGTGTCTGCGCACCGTAAAGCCGATCCGCGGGTACGCGCATCTCGCCCATGCTGTCATGTTCCAGCCTGTATTCCATCGCTGCCTCCTAAGTCCTGTAAAAATCATGGTATCAAAAAAAAATGCCTTTGGGAATATTTTTTTCTTGACAACGGATTTCGGAGCGCGTAAAATGCGGGAATATAAAATATATAATTTGCGATGAGGAAGACAAGTACCTCTGTACAACACTCCAAGAGAGCGGGAAACGGTGGAATCCCCGCAGCAGCGGCAGAGCGAATAACACTTCGGAGCAGCAAACGGAACCCGTTTTCAAACGGCAGTATGTGCGACGTGGATGGCGCGTTAAGCCATTAGTGTTTTTTTGAACCCGAAAAGCGACCGTTTTTTCGGTAAGTTAGGTGGCACCGCGGATCTCCCGGCTATTCGTCCTAAAATTTTAGGATAGCTAGGGATCAATTCGGAGGTGCTTTTTATGTGCTCAATCTTTGGTTACTCGGCAAAGGACATTTCTTTGGACAAACTGGTCGCAGGCTTTGAAAAAACAACGTCCCGCGGGCCGGACATGGCCCGTACTCTGGAGGTCAAAGGCGGATACCTGATGTTTCACCGGCTTGCAATCATGGGACTGGACGAATCCGGCATGCAGCCATTTTCGAGAAAGGGCTGCACGGTGGTCTGCAACGGCGAATTGTACGGCTTTCGGAAGCTGAAGAAAAAGCTTTCCGGCAAGTACAAATTCGAGAGCGAGTCCGACTGTGAGCTGCTGCTGCCGCTCTATCTGGAATACGGCGTGAAAATGTTTTCCCGGCTGGACGCGGAATTTGCCATGATCCTGTACGATGAGAAGCGCGATCGGTTTCTCGCCGCGCGCGATCCCATCGGCATTCGTCCGCTGTACTACGGCTATTCGGAAAGCGGACATATTCTGTTTGCCAGCGAACCGAAAAACCTACTGGGTCTTTGCGGCAAAATTCTCCCGTTCCCACCGGGACACTATTACATGGACGGGAAATTCGTATGCTATTTGGACATTGCAAAGGTCGATGCCGTATGCCATGACGATCTGCCCACCATCGAGAAGATGATTCACGACAAGCTGGTCGCAGGCATTGAAAAGCGTCTCGACGCCGATGCACCGCTGGGATTCCTGCTCAGCGGCGGTCTGGACAGCTCGCTTGTGTGCGCGGTTGCGGCAAAGCTGCTCAAAAAACCCATTCGTACGTTTGCCATCGGTATGCGGGAGGACGCCATCGACCTAAAATATGCCCGTCAGGCCGCCGACTATATCGGCAGCGATCACACCGAGATCTATATGACAAGAGAGGACGTGCTCGCAGCGCTCGACGAGGTGATCTACACGCTGGGAACGTATGATATTACCACCATTCGTGCCAGCATGGGCATGTATCTGTTGTGCAAGGCCATTCACGAAACAACGGATGTGCGCGTTCTTTTGACCGGCGAGATCTCCGACGAGCTGTTTGGCTACAAGTACACCGACTTTGCCCCGTCCGCGGAAGCTTTCCAGCAGGAAGCCGAAAAGCGAATCCGCGAGCTTCATATGTATGATGTACTGCGCGCGGATCGTTGCATCAGCGCAAACTCCATCGAGGCGCGCGTTCCGTTCGGCGATCTGGATTTTGTGAAGTACGTCATGTCCATCGATCCGGAGAAAAAGCGCAACACTTACGGCAAAGGAAAGTACCTGCTGCGGCAGGCATTTGCCGGCGATTATCTGCCCGAATCGCTCCTCATGCGAGAAAAAGCGGCCTTTTCAGACGCGGTCGGTCACTCCATGGTTGACGATCTCAAAGAATATGCTTCTTCCCACTATTCCGACGAAGCATTCCAAGACCGCTGCAATAAGTATGCGTTTGCAACGCCGTTTACAAAGGAGTCGCTGCTTTACCGCGAAATCTTTGAAAAATACTATCCCGGTCAGGCAGAGATGGTTGTGTATTTCTGGATGCCCAACAAAAGCTGGGAAGGCTGCAACGTGGACGATCCCTCTGCACGCGTTCTCAAGAACTACGGTGCCAGCGGAATTTGACAAAAAAGCGTTGCAATTTAAATGCTTTTTGTTTCATCATGATGTTTTCAAAGGTGGCAGCTATGGCGCATTCCATGGCTGCCACCTTTGGTTTTTAGAAGGCACGGGATGCCTCCCACCCGAGATTGTTCGGCAGAAAAGTATCTGGTCACAACTGCATTTGGGTTGCCGTGGCTATCTGGCAATGCTATGATAGCTGTATTATCTGGAAATTGAATCACTTTTGACTTTGCAAAGGGTGAAGGAAACGAAGAGAGAGTTATTTATATTTTGCTCGTATAGCAAAATAGTGAAAAGTGAAGAATGAAAAGTGAAAAGATGGAGGAAAGTTATGCCAAGAGCATGTTTTCAAGTTTTAGTATTACCCTATATGATAGAAAACAATAGTGTTCAGTTTGGAGTTTTCCATAGATCTGATATGAATGTATGGCAGTTTATTGCCGGCGGTGGTGAAGATGACGGAACTCACATACAGGCAGCAAAAAGAGAAGCATTTGAAGAAGCAGGCATAATTAACACAGATAAATTTTATAAGTTGGATACATTATGCAGTATACCTGTGTGCACATTTGGAGACCATGCAAAATTTGGGGACGAAGATTGCTTTGTTGTAAATGAGTATTCGTTTGCAGTTAATGTATCAAATCCGGTTTTTACAATAGCAAATGAGCATACAGAATATAAGTGGTTGGATTATGATAGTACTGTTAAATTACTAAAATATGATAGTAATAGAACAGCTTTATTTGAACTTAACAAACGGATAATTGATAATAGATTGGGTGGAATTTTACGATGAAAAATAGTCCACTATCAGAGCAATCAATATCATTTTCAATTTATATTGTAAATTACTATAAATGGTTATCCGCTGAAAAACAAGAGTTTGTGTTGTCTAAGCAGATTTTAAGAAGCGGAACAAGCATTGGTGCAAATATACACGAAGCAAATTTTGCAGTTAGCAAACCTGATTTTATAGCAAAAATGCAAATAGCATTAAAAGAAACAAGCGAAACAGAATACTGGCTAATTGTTCTTGAAAAAACAGAATATTTACCACAAGAATTTTATCACATAAAAGAAAAATGCAATAGCTTGAAAAGAATGTTGATTTCCACACTAAACACAAGCAAAAAATAACTTTTCACTATTCACTTTTCATTTTTCACCAATCTCCGCACAGCGGAGATTATGAGCATACCCTCTGCTTCGCATTCTTTCTCTTAGACGAAGCAAGCGACTTCTCGTTTATTTTACAAATAGAATATATCGCAAGAAACAAACGCATCTCCGTTCACGCAACGGGGATGCCTTATTTTTTTGTAATTGACAGGATGCGATGCGTCCGGCGGTTATTTTTGTTTTGGTGGCTGCGCGGTATTGACAATAGACAACCATCGCGCTATCATACATATGAACAATTGCTCACATGTATGGAGGTTGAAGCGAATGGATCAACAAACCGCGCTCTGCTGTCAGGAACATCATATTCACGACGAGATTGTCGAAAAGGTCAACGCCGAAATGCCGGACGAGGAACTGCTCTATGATCTGGCGGAGCTTTTTAAGGTGTTTGGCGATTCCACGCGAATCAAGATCCTATATGTGCTGCTGGAATCGGAGATGTGCGTGTGCGATATTGCCGCACTCTTGAACATGAATCAGTCTGCCATCTCGCATCAGCTGCGGGTGCTCAAGCAATCCCGGCTGGTCAAATTTCGCAGAGAAGGTAAAAGCGTCATGTATTCCCTCGCGGACGATCATGTGCACACCATGATCGCGCAGGGTCTGGATCATGTGTGTGAATAAGGGACGGAGGATGAAATAATGAAGAAGACTTTCAAGCTTGAGGATCTGGATTGCGCAAATTGCGCGGCAAAAATGGAGAACGCCATCAAGGAAATCCACGGTGTTGACGATGCGTCGGTCAACTTCATGACCCAAAAACTGACGATTGTCGCAGAGGAGCCGCTCCTGCCGGAGCTGATGAAAACCGTGCGCAAGGTCTGCAAGAAGATTGAGCCGGACTGCACCATTCTGGGTGACTGAGAAACAAGAGGTCAGAGTCATGACAAAGAAGCAAAAGCGCATATTTGTGCGTATCCTCATTGGCGCGGGACTTTTTCTCGCTGCGGCCGCCCTCCCCTTTATCTCCTTGCTCTCACAGAATGCCGCCGCAACCGTACAGCTTCTTCTATACATTGCCGCGTATCTTGTGATTGGCGGCGACGTGCTGTATGGAGCTGTGCGCAACATTCTGCGCGGTCGGGTGTTTGACGAAAACTTTCTGATGGGGATCGCGACGGTCGGCGCTTTTTGCTTGAGGGAGTATCCCGAAGCCGTCGGCGTCATGCTCTTTTACCAGATCGGCGAGCTGTTTCAGAGCTACGCCGTGGCAAAATCGCGCAAATCCATCAGCGATCTGATGGACATCCGACCGGAATTTGCCAACGTCGAGCGGGACGGCGACGTCGTGGAAGTCGATCCGGAGAATGTCGCAGTGGATGAAATCATCGTGGTCAAGCCAGGTGAGCGTATTCCGCTGGACGGCGTGGTGATCGACGGGTCTTCCCAACTCGATACCGCCGCGCTGACGGGTGAATCCGTCCCACGCAACGCAAAGATCGACGATACCGTCATCTCAGGCTGCATCAACCTTTCGGGCGTATTGCGCATCCGCGTCGGCAAGCCCTACGGCGAATCTACCGTCGCGCGCATTCTTGATCTCGTCGAGAACGCGTCCAATAAAAAAGCAAAGGCGGAGAACTTCATTACCCGATTTGCGCAGTATTACACGCCGATCGTTGTCGTCTGCGCCGCGCTGCTTGCCGTCCTGCCCCCGCTTCTGTTTGGCGGCGTATGGGCAGACTGGATCCAGCGTGCGCTGATCTTTTTGATGATCTCCTGCCCCTGCGCTCTGGTGATCTCCGTACCGCTCAGCTTCTTTGGCGGGATCGGCGGCGCTTCCAAGGCGGGCGTTCTCGTCAAGGGCAGCAATTATCTGGAAGCGCTTTCCAAGGTCGATACCGTTGTATTTGATAAAACAGGCACATTGACGCACGGCACCTTTACAGTCACCGCCGTCCATCCGCAAACGATTGACGAAGCACGTTTGCTGGAATTTGCCGCATTCGCGGAAAGCTACAGCAGTCACCCGATCTCGCTGTCATTGCAGCAGGCATACGGCAAGGATATCGACAGCAGTCGCGTTGGCAACGTGCAGGAGATTGCCGGGCATGGCGTGTCGGCAACCGTAGACGGACACACGGTGTTGTGCGGCAACGATAAGCATATGTCTCAAAACGATATTCCCTGCCATACCTGTCATCTTGTCGGCACGATTGTGCACGTTGCCGTTGACGGCGACTATGCCGGGCATATCGTGATTTCCGACACGGTCAAGGAGGGCGCAAAAGAAGCGATCGCCGCGCTCAAGGCGCTCGGAGTCAAGCGCACCGTGATGCTCACCGGCGACCGGGAAGCCGTTGGAAAAGCAACCGCCGAAACGCTGGGTGTAGACGAATACCATGCAGAGCTTTTGCCCGCGGACAAGGTCGCAGAGGTCGAGCGTCTATTGTCGGAAGAAGATCGCGGCGGACGGCTTGCGTTTGTCGGCGACGGCATCAACGACGCGCCGGTATTGACCCGTGCCGACGTCGGCATTGCGATGGGCGCGCTTGGTTCGGATGCCGCTATCGAAGCGGCGGACGTCGTTTTGATGGACGACCGTCCGGAAAAGATTGCCACCGCAATGCGGATTGCCAGAAAAACGCTCGCAATCGTTCGTCAAAACATCATTTTTGCGTTGGCGGTAAAATTCCTCGTGCTGGGTCTTGGCGCTTTCGGCGTCGCTACCATCTGGGAAGCAGTGGTTGCCGACGTCGGCGTATCGGTCATTGCGATACTAAACGCCATGCGCGCGCTGAAAATCAAATAATCATCGTCAAAAAGCGCTGTTCCGCAATGGGACAGCGCTTTCATAGCAAGCCATATCAATCCGTCTTATTTTTCCGTCCGGTACCAACGGATCTCGTTTTCCCGCAGCGTCAGCGGAAAGCTTGTACCGTCGCCGCGGTAGACAACCGTATCTTGTACCTGCTCGGAATTGTTTACCACGCAGTATTTTCCCGTTGCGGGGTACGCGTGCACATCCACATTGTAATTGGAGCTGAACCAGCGATAAAGGCCCGCTTCGTCGTTGGCCGCCCACAGCACGCTGCGCAGCAGCACGCGCGCATTGGCAAAGCTGTACGGCATTCCGGAGATATAAACGCCTCGCCCGTTATGATACTGATTGACCGCGAACTGAACTTCCTTATCGCGCTGCACAAGAATCTCTGCCTGCGGCAATGCGTAAATCGCTTTTTTGCCTTCGCCGAAGTCCATCTCCCCGCCACAGTCGGCGAGCACATAATGCGTTCTGTGCTCCTCCCAATTGTATTTGTCATAGTTGAGCGTAAAACCGGTTTCCTTTTCCACGCCCAGTACGCCGGAAAGCTGTAAATACCTTCCCTGATACGCGTGTCCCGACGGTTCGCCGACGCCGATGAAGCCGCCGCCTTCGGCAATAAACCGCTTCACCGCCGCGGAAATCTCCGGATTCTCCCAGACAGCGCCGCCGGTATGCGCGGTATCGCCATCACCCACGCTGATAAGAACGTCGATCTCCTTGGGAACGCCGCCATTTTGCAAAATATCGTCGAAGCTCAGAAAGCGAACGTCCAGCGGCGCGCCGGAGAGGGCCTCAATAACGCCCGCATAGCTGTAATTCTGTTTCTGATACAACGCATGATGTACCATGTGACAGCCCCAGGAACGCGCTTTTCCCCAGCAATTCAGCACCGCCACGGTCTTGCAGCAGTAGGGCGCGGTATTCCCGATGCTGTCATACAGCTGTCGAAATTCCTCACAGACCTGCTCGACATACTCCACAAATTCCGGGAATCGGCAGGCCAGCTTCAGATACCCGCCATAGCCGATCCGATCAACGGGTTTACGCAAAATCGCCCTCCGCGCTGTGACCCAATTTCTTTTTGCCTCCCCCACCGGATCGCCGCCATCATAGAAGGTATCCGGGAAAAAGTAGGGCAATAAGCGTCCCTCCGTATATTTGACGCCGGGAATATCGGAAATCAGCCGCAAGGTCGATCCGTTGCCGACACTGCCAACCACCGCGTCCAATCCGATTGTGGCAAACTCCGGTAAAAACGGCTCCGTGCCGATCCAATGATCGCCAAGGAACATCATCGCTTCCTTGCCGTAGTCGTGCGTGATCTGTACAAATTCCTTGGCAAGCGCAGCCACCTCTCGACGCTGAAACGCCTGAAAATCAAGGATTTTCTGTGTGGGAACACGGTATTGGTTGTTATAATAGCCTTGGTCTATAATGTATTCCGGTCGGAACCGATAGCCTGCCTGTGCTTCAAACCGTTCCAGAATATAGGGGCTCACCGAAGCGGAATAGCCATACCAGTCCACATACTTTTCGCGTTTCAGCTCGTCGAACACCAGCGTAAACTGATGAAAAAACGTCGTATACCGCACCACATCCACATAGGGATGCGATTCCAAAAAACGTTTGAGCCGGTTCAACGAATAGGCGCGGGTTTTGGGCTGCCGCACATCGAACGTGATCTGATGCTCCACGTTTTTCCAATCGTTGACAACTGCGTTGTACATATGCACCGGATCCCACATCAGATAGGCAAGAAAGCTGACGGTATAATCGTGATACGGCGTTGGCGCATCGATTATCACCGTGCCATCGTCCGCGTCATAGCGCCAGTCGTCGGCAGATAGCGGCTTCCCCGTGCTGCGATCCATCACTTCCCACCAGCGGCGAATATCGTCACGATCATTGACGCGCATTAAATCCGGAGAAATCCCCTGCATGAGCGGGATCGTCAGCTTCTCCGTCTGCGCGGTGTAAAAGCCGGTCATAATATAGCACTGCTGCACCTCATCCGGGTTTTCCTTTGCCCATGCGTTGTCCTTGCGGGTTGTATAATACGTGCTGTATACCTTTGCAGGCGTATTCTTGAGCTCGTCCGGATATCCGGTGCCGTCGCAGTCACGGATAGCGTCCGCGCCCCAGCGTTGCACAAGCTCCAGCGTTTCCGGCACAACATCCACGTCGGTCGGTATCGTCACTCGTCCAAAGGTTTTGTTCCGCTCTTGCATCAGGGTCATTGCCTCCTTGCGATTTTTCGATCATGCAAAAATCTTCCGCCGCTATGCGCTTTTTTATTCCGGAATCAAGTCCGGAAAAAGAAAAAACGGCCGTCCTTTTTCTCGTCTCTTATAATCTAAGTATACAGAATTCTGGCGGGGAAACAACAAACTTGTTGCTTTTTCCTGTCAAAATATTGCTGTTCGAAAAAGGGATGAAAGGCATTTGTCCGCCGCCGTCGGTCAAGCATATCAGGTTTTGGCAACAGTGGTTTCTCAAAAGATGCGGCTGTTTTGTCACAAAATGCAAAGTTTATGTTAAGATGAATAAAATAAGGTTGGAGAATTCGCCATGCTGAAAAAATACGCAATTGATTACAAGGAAGCGATCCCTGTCAATGGAACACGGCTGCATCTTCGTGTACGCGGTACCGATGCCAAAAATCCGCTGCTGCTGTTCTTACACGGCGGTCCCGGGGTATGCGACCGTCACTGGGTGCTGAAATATCAATCCGGTCTGTCCGATGTATGTACTCTTGTGTGTTTCGATCAGCGCGGCAGCGGCAAAAGCTATACCGCAGAACAGGCAAAACGCGCCATGACAATCGACCAGATGGTCGAGGACGCGCGAATCGTCATCGAATATCTCTGCGCAAAATACAAGAAGGACAAGCTCTATATTGTCGGGCACTCCTGGGGTACGTGTCTCGGCACGCTGCTTTGCCAGCGGTATCCGGAACATATCGCGGCATATGTCGGCATGGGACAGTTCGTCAACGGTTCCAAGAATGAACAGCTTTCATATGATTTTGTTATGCAGCAAGCACAAAAACGGAAAGATGCGCATGCAATTGCCGAGCTTAACCGCATCGGCGCGCCCGTCCGAGGCGAATACCGCTCGATGGACGACATGATGGTGCAACGCAACTATATGACAAAATTCGGTGGCGGATGCTATCGGGAAAAAGAGTCCATCTGGCGGTCTATGATAATCCCGCTGCTGAAGACGCCCGAATACACGATCTTCGATCTCCCCCGCTACGCGAGCGGCGCCTTCTATTGCCTGCGCGAACTTTGGCATGAGATCGTTGCCCTCCGTTTCGACGAAACCGTTATGACGCTCGACGTCCCTGTCATCATCACGCAGGGAGATCACGACCAAAACACCCCCACCATTCTTGCGCACGCATGGTTTGACGCATTGGATGCACCGTCAAAGAAATGGATCTCCTTTTCGGAATCGGCACATTCGCCGATCAAGGAGGAACCCGAGGCATGGGAAAACGCCATGCGTCATGTTTTATCGATGCAAGAGCAGACCTGACATACAAAAAAACAAAACATTTTTCCGGAAGGGCCCGCGGCGACACGGGCCTTTTTCACGCTTTTGAGGGGTGAAATCATACATTGTACTATCCGATACGATGGGAGGAAAACGTATGGCATCCAACACTTACACTGCGGGCCATTCCTGCTGTTTTTCCGGCATGGCAACCGCACAAGATCCAATGATGAAAGAAAATACCGTCCCTGCCGGCGGTGTTTGCGGCGAAAGTTCTGAAACGGAGAAAAACGGCTATTGCGCCTGCAAGCTTGCCGTAATCTACTTTCCTATGCAAACATACCGCGCCGGGTATTGCCCAACGGAAGCGCTCAGAAAAGGTACCCTCTTTCCCGAACTTGTCAGTCCCTTTACGTCAGGAGGTTGTGTGTGATGGAAGCGATGGAGCAAGCCCTGCTTGACAGGATTGTAGAAGCACGTTTTGCGTGCGTCGATCTGCAGCTGTATCTGGACACCCACCCCGAGGATGAATCGGCAAAAGCCGACTACATCTGCTACGCGCAAAAGCTGCAAAAATTGATTTGCCGCTACGAGGAGCAATTCGGTCCGTTGATGAACTTCGGGCAATCGCCGACCGATCAGGGCAGCTGGGTTTTCCAGAAATGGCCTTGGGATCTGTAGGAGGAATAAACTATGTGGATTTATCAAAAACAGCTGGAATACCCCGTATGTATCACAAAGCCCGATCCCCGTATGGCAAAACTGCTCATGGCACAATACGGCGGCCCGGATTCGGAGCTTGGCGCCGGTCTGCGTTATCTTTCGCAGCGCTATTCCATGCCGGATGATCGCGTAAAAGCAACGCTGTCGGATATTGGCACAGAAGAACTGGGGCATTGGGAAATGTTGGGAACAATGATACGGCAATGTATGCGCGGATGCAGCTGCCAAGAGCTGAATGACGCCGGCCTTGCAGGATACTATGTGATGCACGATCACGGCGTATTTCCTTGCGATCCAAACGGGGTTCCGTTTTCCAGCAGCACGCTGGCCGTCACCGGCGATCCGGTCGCCGATCTTGTAGAGGACATGGCAGCCGAGCAAAAGGCGCGCGCAACCTATGAACACCTGATGAACATGACCAATAACCCGCAGGTCATCGAGCCGTTATATTTCCTGCGGGAACGTGAGGTAGTTCATTATCAGCGCTTTGGCGAATGCCTTGCGATCGTGCAAAATGTACATTCCGACTGCCATTGTACCTGCAACTGTCATCAGACGCCGCACGGACGCCGCCGTCGCTGATACCGCAAACGACTTTCAAAATATTCCTCCCTTGCTTTGCGTTTTCTCCACAGCAAGCGGAAGCAAGGAACGGATCGTTGTTGACAGTTCTTGTAAACAGGAAGAAAGCACGTCTTTTCTCCTGTAAAATCATCCCGTCCACGCGTGGAAAAACGCAGCAAACCGCCGTCCAATGCAGAATCGGGCGAGCGGCTTGCTGCTTTTATAACGGCAAAGGTCTTTCTCCGTCCCCCAAGCGATGCAGGCAATTAGATCCGCTCATCCTCTTTAAAAGCATCATCTCCGCCATCAGCAGCGTTTTTTAACGTGGGAAGTCTCCCCCTCACCTCCTCCAACGTCGAGAACGCAATCTGTGTACCGTTGCGGTGTACGGCTATAGCACACCGTCCTGTTTCCAACGACGGTTTCAAGACAAGTTCAACATGTTGCCAGCACAATGGAAAAGCATTCACAGCAAGGTTGGCGAAACGCTGTCAAAAGCAGCCGATTTTCAGGCAATCACAACCGTCTCCCCACCATTGCCAAAACGATCGACAGCGGTGCTCCAGTTACAAAAAGTCTCGATTTTTTCACATTTCACTTGTAATATATAATTCCTTTTCATATAATCAAATTGTCAGTTCAACTGACAATTTTATGGAGAAGCATCGATCATGGGAGAGGAAGCCGTAGTCAATTCATCCACTAGAAAAACGGACAACAAGAACAAGGTAATCGGGCATGCCCTATCCTGCTTTGTGGAAAAGGGGATCGAGTCTGCCAAGATTTCCGAAATTGCGAAACGCGCGGGATTGACGGAGCGCAGCGTCTTTCGCTACTTTGACACCAAGGCGGATCTGGTACTGGAAACGGCGCTGCTTTTTTGGCAGGAGGCCATGGCGCGCGCCGATACGCTCTGTCGCTGCAGTCAGCAGGACGGCTTATGCGGTGCAGACCAAATTGCACTTGTACTGCAAGGCTATGCAGCGCTCTATTTTACAAGCCGGCAGGAGCTGATCTTCGTACACGAGGCGGAGGCCTATCTCAACCGTCACGGAAAGGCGCTGCTGGTCAAAAACAGACCGCCCGTCCCCTTCAAGGAGAGCACCGGCCCGCTGTCTGCCGCAATCCGGCAGGGTTTGCAAGACGGGAGCGTCGCACCGGAGCTGGATCTCGAAGCTTTATATGACAACACCTACGACGCCTTGCTTGGACTGATCCAGAAGATGGCGATCAGCGACGGTTGGAATGGCGCGGACGAGTTCCCGCAAAGAAGGCTGTCCCATTTCTGCCGCATGTTGGCAGACGCCTATCGGAAAACTTGAAAACCAGCTAGCAGACGGTGCGCAAAGCATGGCGCCGTATCAACATCACAACAAACGCTGAAAGGACGAACAAGTAAATGGAACTGCGAACAAAAATCGTTAAGCTTGCAAAGATGGTAGGCGGCCTTACCGGCATGATGAACACCATTGATGAGAATGCGCCGGAATACTACGCGCTGGAATGCGTGGTCACGGACGAACAGGCGGACGTTGCGCTTGCTTTGGGGCTGCGCAAGGAAAGAAGCGCCGCCTACGCGGCAAAGAAGCTCGGCAAGTCCTTGGAAGAAACCCAACGGCTGCTGATGGAGCTTGCGCAAATCGGCGTCTGCAAGGTGTATCACAACGACAAGGGCGAAGAAGTCTTTTTCGTCCAAATCTTTGCGCCGGGCATTTTGGAGATGATGGTCAACAACGACGAGCAGGTGCGGGCGCATCCGCAGATCGGCAAGGCTTTCGAAGAATACACCCGCATCCGCATTGCCAGCATTGCGCCAAATCTTCCCATGGGAACCGGCATGATGCGGGTTATCCCCGTGGAAAAGGCGATTGAAAGCGATATGCAGAGCGTGCCGTATGAGAAGCTTTCCTATTATCTAGATAAGTACGATATTTTTTCCGTATCCGACTGTTCCTGCCGCAAGTCCCGCCGGATCCTCGGTCAAGGCTGCGGTCATCTGGAGCAGGACATGTGCATCCAGATGGGACAAGGCGCGGAATATTACATCCGCACAGGCAGGGCAAGGGAAATCACGCGTGAAGAAGCAATGGAGATCCTACAGCGCGCGGAAGAAAACGGTCTGATGCACCAGATTCCCAACATCGAGGGCGCAGGCGATACAGCCGCCATCTGCAACTGCTGCTCCTGCTCCTGTTTTGCCATGCGAGTTGCCACGATGTTCGGCGCGCCGGACGCAGTACGTTCTAATTATGTATCCAAGGTAGACAGTCAGAAGTGCGTTGCGTGCGGACAGTGCGTGGAAAACTGTCCCACCAACGCCTTGCGTCTTGGGCAGAAGCTCTGTTCCAAAACTCCCGTGCCGGAAAAAGCCTATGCAAAGGTTCGAGATCATGCCTGGAGCGAGAAAAACTGGAATGTAGATTACCGCGAGAATCGCAAGGACGTCGCTGAAAGCGGCACCTCTCCCTGTAAAACCGCCTGCCCCGCCCATATTGCGGTGCAGGGATATATCCGTCTGGCCTCTCAAGGCCGGTATGCCGACGCGCTGGAGCTGATTAAGAAGGAAAACCCCTTCCCCGCCGTCTGTGGACGCATCTGCCCTCGCGGTTGTGAGTCCGCCTGTACACGGGGCGATATCGACGAACCCATCGCCATCGATGAAATCAAGAAATTCATCGCGGATCAGGATCTCAACCGCGATACCCGCTTCCTTCCGAAAAAGCGGCACGATTACGGCAAACCGGTCGCCATTGTCGGCGCCGGTCCTGCGGGTCTATCCTGCGCCTACTATCTGGCCATTGACGGCTATCAGGTGACTGTATTCGAGAAGCAGGAAAAGTTGGGCGGCATGCTAACGCTGGGCATCCCCAACTTCCGGCTCGAAAAGAACGTCGTGGAAGCGGAAATCGAGATTCTCCGGGAAATGGGCGTTTGTTTCCGTACCGGCGTCGAGGTCGGCAAGGACGTCACACTCCAGTCTCTCCGTGAGCAGGGCTTTCAGGCCTTTTATATCGCAATCGGCGCTCAGGCCGGCAGAACGCTGAATCTTCCCGGTGAAAACGCCGATGGCGTTATTGCGGGAGTGGAGTTTCTTCGAAACATCAATCTGGGCAAAGACACGGGCCTTAGCGGTAAGGTCGTTGTCATCGGCGGCGGCAACGTGGCCATCGACGTGGCTCGCTCCGCCATACGGACAAGCGCGAACAGCGTGGATATGTACTGTCTGGAGCAGCCGGAGGAAATGCCCGCACTGCCCGAGGAAGTCGAAGAAGCCGTCAGTGAGCAGATCGCCATTCACAACGGCTACGGGCCCAAGGAGATTCTCACAAAGGACGGCCGGGTGACGGGACTCGTATTCAAAAAATGTCTGCGGGTGTTTGATGATAACGGCAAATTCTCTCCGGTATATGATGAAAATGATACCTGCACCGTAGAAGCGGACTACGTGCTGCTCAGCGTTGGGCAGAGCATTGTCTGGGGCGATCTGTTGCAGGGCGCCAAGGTCAAGCAGAAGAATAACGGCGCCGCCATTGCGGACGCGCTCACCTATCAAACCGACGAGCCGGATATTTTTGTGGGCGGCGACGTATACACCGGTCCCAAGTTTGCCATCGACGCCATTGCCGCCGGCAAGGAAGCGGCCATTTCCATCCACCGCTATGTCCAGCCCGGTCAGAGTCTGACCTTTGGACGTGACCGTCGAGAATACCATAGCTTCGACAAGGAAAACGTGGTTATCGAAAGTTTTGATGAGACGCCTCGCCAGCGCGCGGGACATACCGGCTCGTCCAAACGCGGTTTTTCCGACACAAGAGCCACCTTTACCGAGGAACAGATGCGCAAGGAAACCGAGCGCTGTCTGGGATGCGGCGCTGTCATGGTAGACGAATACATGTGTGTAGGCTGCGGGCAATGTACCACAAAATGCAAGTTCGAGGCCATTACCCTCACAAGGCGGTTCAACGAATTTGCGCCGGTATTTGAAAAGCTGCCCATCGCAGTAGCAAAATATGCGGTCAAGCGCACGGGTAAAATCGCCGCGCGCGCCGTGAAAAAAGACAGTTGAAAGGCGGTATAGCCGATGCACGAATTGGGTCTGCTCAGCGCCATGGTAAGTACCATTCAAGGCATCGCCAAGGAGCAAGGGCTTACGGCGATTGAAAAGGTGGTACTTCAGGTTGGGGAACTTTCCGGCGTAGTGCCGTCCTATCTGGAATCCTGCTATCCGGCAGCCGTCTACAAAACCTTTATGGAGAATACGGCGCTGGAGGTGGAAATTATTCCGGGCATTGCCTGCTGCAACAACTGCGGCGAGGAGTTTAACGCGGTTCAAGCCGACTTGAAATGCCCCAATTGCGGCTCGGAGGATCTGCGGGCGCTCAGTGGCAGAGAGTTTATCATCAAAGAAATTGTGTGCTGCTAATGTGGCAAGCGTGCCACCAATGATTGATACAAAAGAGAGGTAACGTTTATGGAACAGAGCATCAAAAAGCCCAACACCCGCGTGGAAGTCCTGTTTAAGTGGATCATGTTCACTGCGGCCATCACCGGAATGGCCATCCTGTCCGCATTCTACCCCATTCAGGGCAACATTCCGCTGATTGTCCTCCCCTCCATCCTGGTTCTGATCTTCTCCAAGCCCGTATTCTTTGAGCGTCTCAAGCTCATGACGCTGCTGACCATGCGCATTATCATCGTGTTTGCAGCTCTGCGGTTCTTCAACCCGCAGGTATACGTGGACGTAATTCTGCTCATGCTCATTGTCAATATTCTGGAAGCGACATTGACAGACCTTCTTCGCTACAAGAAAATCTTCAACGCCATCTCCGGCTTTGCCCTTGCCATCGGCGTGGTGGCGCTCAAGGGCGCCTGGGCGTATGGCGCCGCGTTTGGCGACTATTATCTCACCACCGGCGTTTTGCCCGTTGTTACAATCATGTATGCGATTGCGTATACCATCTGGAATTGGATCTTCGTCACAAACGAGTTCTCCTCCTCCGTGGCGCTGATGCACGTCGGCTTTCTCGGTGCGCCGCTGCTCGGTTCCCTCTGCACCATGGGACTGGGTGCGTATGGCGGCATCGGTCTGTGGCTATTGTTGAGAGCCAATTCCCTCGCCATCGGCGGCTGGCTCCAGATCGGCGCAAAGGACTGGTTTGAGCGTGAATTTTACGGCGCCAAGTTCGACAAATTTGTCCAGTGGACCAAGGGCAACACCGTACAGATTGTCTGCATGCTCATCAATCTCGCACTGATTGCAGCCTGCATCGCGCTCACGCTGCTCAATGGCGGCATCCAGTTCAGCTTTGCCCCGCTGGCTGCGCCCCTTATGTGAGCGGCAGTGGAAAGGAACGCGCAATGCAGCAATATGATGTGATCGTCATCGGTGGAGGCAACGGGGGACTCGCCTCTGCCGCCACGTTAGCCGAGCAAGGTAAAAGCGTTATTCTCTTTGAAAAGCACAACATTCCCGGCGGATGCGGTACAAGCTTTCGCCGGGGACGGTTTGAATTTGAAATCGCCCTGCATCAGCTCTCGCACATGGGCACGGAGGAGTGCCCCGGCCCTCTACGGGAACAATTTGCGCGCTACGGTATATTGGATCAGATCGAATGGATCCAGATCAAGGAATTGTTCCGCGTGAATTTTCCGGATGGCACAGGCGTCAGCCTTCCTGCGGACAGAGAAAAATGCGAGAAGCATTTATGCAGCCTTTTCCCTGCCGAAAAGGACGCCATCTTAAAATACTTTCAGATGGTGTACTCCTTCTGCGCGGAATCTGCGGCCTTTGCCGCAAAAAGCGCAAACAGCACCGGCGAACCGGGCGCGCTGAAAAAGGGCGTCATGAAGCTGGTCTTCCCAAAGCTCTATCCTACGCTCGCGCAATACGCTTTAAAGAGCACGCAGGAGGTTCTGGACGAGTACTTTACCGATCCGAAGCTACAGCTGGCGCTCAGCGCCTACTGGTGCTTTATGGGCGTGCCTCCCGCCAGATTCCCCTTTGCAATACTGGCAAAATGCACAAACTTTTATATTGAAACAAAACCCTACTATTTGCGCGGCACCTCCATGATGATGAATCAGGCCATTGCGGAAGCCATACGTCGGATGGGCGGCGTTGTGCGGCTCAATTGCGGCGTTGCGCGCATCCTGCTGGAGGACGGCAAGGCCGTAGGCGTTGTTGATGAGCATGGAGAAGAATATCGGGCAAAGAAAATCATATCCAACATATCCCCGATCGCCACCTACGGGGCGCTGCTTCGGCCGGAAGAGGTTCCCGAAAGCGCTCGCAGCTACCTAAAGCCCTACACCGTGGGCATTTCTGCCCTGACCTGCTTTATTGGGCTCGACTGCACGCCGGAGGAGATTGGTTTTACCACCTCCTTTACGCTCAACTATGAAAGTCTGGACGCGAACAAGGACTTTGCAGACGCCTATCAGCTTCTGCCCGAGCATGATCCTCTGGTGGCCACCTGCTACACCGTGGATGATCCCCGCGTATCGCCGCCGGGCACCAGCATCATCACCGCAGGTACGCTGAAATACAGCACCGAATGGGAAAAGCTCTCACCGGAGCAGTATTATGAAAGCAAGTATGAAGCCGGTCGGCGCATCGTTGCCCGTCTGGAAAAAATGTACCCCGGCTTTACCGATCACATCGAGGAAATGGAGATCGCAACGCCACTGACCCACATGCGCTATCTGAACCATCCCGGAGGCGCCATATATGGCTACGAACAGGATTTAATGCAGTCGGTGTTCTTCTTCCCGACAGAAAGCAAAATCCCCAATCTGGAGTTTGCCAGCGGCTGGGTGAACGCCTGCGGATTTGGCCCCAATTACCAGTTTGCAGACGCCGTTGCATCCCGCGTCTCGAAGGAGGTGTCATTATGAGCAAATCATTAAAGGAAACGCTTCTGGGTACTCTGCTCCACGGTAAAGAAATCCTGGAAAACATACGCGTCCTGCGCTCCGTCTCCCCGGACAAGATCTGCAACGGCAATGTCGCGGACAAGCGCATTGCTCCGCTGCACATGAAAGAACTGTCCCTTGTGGTATCCTCCGTTGTTGATACAGGCAAAAACGCCAAGGTTATTCGCCTTGCCAGTACAGAAGGGTATCTGCCGCCGTTTGAAGCAGGGCAATACGTCAACATCTTTACCGAGATTGACGGCGTTCGTACAAGCCGTCCCTACAGCATCTCCTCCTCTCCGCGCCAGCGTGCTTATTATGAGATCACGGTAGCGCGTACGTCCGGCGGCTTCGTGTCCGATTACCTGCTCGATCACGCGCAGCCCGGCGATCGCTTTACCGCAAACGGGCCTGCGGGCGTTTTTCGCTATCAACCGGTGTTTCACTGCAAAAAGTCGCTGTTTCTGGCAGGCGGCAGCGGTATTACTCCTTTTATGAGCATGCTGCGTGAGATTTTAGAGGCCTCGCTGGATCGGGATATCATTCTGCTTTACGGCTGCCGCACCCCGGAAACGGCGCTCTTTCATGAAGAACTGACCGCTTATGCGGGAATCTATCAAAACTTTCGTTATCATCTTGTGGTATCCGATCCGGCAGAGGGCTTCCGCGGTGAGACAGGCCTTCTTGACAGCGCGCTGATAAAACGTCTTGCGCCGGATTATCAGGAGCGAACCTGCTATATCTGCGGTCCGCAGGTGATGAATGACTTTTGCAGTCTAGAGCTGGAGCGCATAGGCGTCCCTCAAAAACGTATCCGCAGGGAAATGTTCGGCGTCAGCAAGGCCGTCGCGCAGGAGCCAGGCTGGCCGATCGGCTTGACAGGTCAAGAGGTATTCCGTCTCAAGGTAAATGACCGTGTAATAGACGCTAAGTCAGGCGAGCCCATACTGACAGCGTTGGAGCGAGCCGGTATCCGGGTGAACGTATGCTGTCGCAGCGGTCAATGCAGCTTGTGTCGGGTGAAATTGATAGACGGAAAAGTCTTTCTGTCCAAAGGAATGCTTCTTCGCTATGCAGACGAGCAGTTTGGATATGTACATTCCTGCAAGGCATACCCCATCAGCGACGTGGAAATCCTACTGTAGCCCGTGTAACGGCATTTTTTCACAAGCTAGCGGCGTAAAGGCACCGTTCATCTGGATTCGCCGGCATGTGCTTTATCGTAAACGTGGCTGGCAAAACAACGCCGCTTCGTTACACAGCAAAGCGCACAGATAAAACAACTTGAGGAGCCCTTCGCAGAAAACGGAGGACTCCTCATTTGTATCGGGGTTGTTGGCGGCAAACGATGGGCAGGTGTAAATTTTTCTAAGCAGTGTGTGCCGCCTTATTGTTGTGTATGGTTTGATCCGGCAGAAAAGTAGGAACAAGTCGCTTCATTATTTCGACGATGTTCGGATCATTTCGCATCCCGGCCTCCATCACTGCCAGCAGGTTCTGCGCAAACTCCGCTTCATTCTGCTCTGCTGGATGCGATTTCATAATTCGGCGGTGACTTGTCTCCTCCATGGACTGTTCCTCGTCATCCATGGAAAGCTCCTCATACATCTTTTCACCAGGACGAAGCCCGATAAATTCAATCTGCATATCCACATATGGCGTATAGCCGTAGTAACGGATCAGCTTTTCGGCAAGCTCCAGTATTTTCACCGGCTCTCCCATGTCCAAGACGTAAATCGCGCCGTTCTCCGCCAAAGCGCCGGCTTGCAGCACCAGCTGCGCAGCTTCCGGTATGGTCATAAAGTAACGGGTAATCTCTGGATCAGTTACAAGCACGGGGCCGCCGCTCTTGATTTGCTTCTCAAACAACGGGATCACGCTGCCGTAAGAGCCCAGCACATTTCCGAATCGTACCGTCATGCACTTCATGTCGGAATGCTTTGCGAAATTTTGTACCAGCATTTCCGTGATGCGTTTGGATGCGCCCATCACATTGGTCGGATTGACCGCTTTGTCCGTGGAAAGCTGCACAAAGCGCTGTACGCCGTGTTCTGAAGCAGATTGGAGCACGTTCCTTGTGCCAATGACATTGTTTTTCACAGCCTCTGCGGGAGAGTCCTCCATCAATGGCACATGCTTATGTGCCGCCGTGTGCAGTACGAGCTCCGGATGAAATTCCTCTAATATCAGATCGACACGGGCTTTATCACGCACAGAGCCAATGCGTACAATGACATTCAGCCACGGGAAACGACGCTTAAATTCACATTGCAATTCGTAAGCGTTGTTCTCATAAATATCAAAAACAATCAGCTTTTCCGGATAAAACATAGCAATCTGCCGACAGATTTCCGATCCGATCGAACCGCCGCCCCCGGTTACAAGCACCGTCTTGTGTCGGATGTACGACTCGATGGCGGCCTTATCCAATGTGACCTCTGGTCGGAAAAGAATGTCGTCAATGGAAATATCGCGGATGTCGTGCATGGTTGGTTCCGCAGCTTCACGCAGCGGCGCAACCATTCTGACACGGCACTTTGTTGACTTGCACAACGCCACCAATTCAGTCTGTCGCTTATCGCCGATGGAGGGTATTGCAATTATGATTTCACGAATTGCAAACCGATTAACAATCTCCGGAATATCGGCGGTTGTTCCAACCACCTTCACACCTCGAATGCGCGTTCCCAGTTTTTCCGGATCGTCATCCACAAAAGCAGCAACAAAGCTGGAGGATTTCACAATCTGATTGGTAATCTGCGCCTGTACATAGGTCCCGAAAAAACCCGCCCCGACAATCAGAAGCGGCGACTTATCCTGCCTGATCTGGTTTGTAACTACTTGCCGGACGCGGCGCGCAATTCGAAAGGCATATCGTTCCACATATAGCATGGGAATCATAAGGATGCCGGCGATCATGATACAGATCCTGTACCTGTTTTGGAAGAACACATTTGCCAGGAGGCACAAGACCGTTCCAAGGCCGACCGCCGCCAGAATATAGAAGTTTTCCGCAACACCGGACTTTGACCAGAAATCCTCATATAGACGGAAAACGAAGAACATTGCAATGTATAGGCTCCAAAAAATAAATACCTGCAGATACGAAAACGCGGACACGCCGTCTTCCATAAAAGGGAACTTGTAGATCCCCTCTCGCGCATATACGAAAAACATTATTGCGAAAATATAGGACAGCGTTAGGATTACGATATCAACTGCAATCATGGCGGTCAGACGTGCAGTCCGATCGAGCAGCTTACGATTCTTTTCTTTCGTCATGTGTACCTTCATAAACTCTTTATCTATAGGGTTATAGTATATTGCATAATGCACAAAAAATCAACAAATTCGCCAACAACGGCATCGTGCAGGACAATTTTGTATAAAAACAAAAGTCAGGCAAAGACTAGTGGTACAAAGGAAAATACTTTGGGAGGAATGAGCTTGAAAGCAACCGGAATAGTCCGCCGAATCGATGAACTGGGGCGTGTCGTGATCCCTAAGGAGATACGCCGCACGCTCCGCATTCGAGAAGGGGATCCGCTGGAAATTTTTACCGACCGAGAAGGTGGCGTCATCCTGAAAAAATACTCGCCAATCGGAGAGCTATCGGCGTATGCGACAGAATTTGTAAGCGCGCTGCATCAAACATTGGGCAACAATATTGCCATCTGTGACAAGGACAACGTGATTGCTGCAGCAGGACCTTTAAAAAAGGAGATCGTGGAACAGAAAATTTCGCAAGAGCTGGAGCATTTGATACATACGCGTTCACACGCACAGCTCTCATCACAAAAAGGGAATATGATACCGCTTGTGCAGGAAACCCTGTCTTCCAACGTCGTCCAGCTACTAATCGCGCCAATCGTGATGCAGGGGGACGGTATCGGCGCTGTAGCGGTATTTACCGATCGTGTCGAAGCTATACTGGGAGAGGCGCATGAAAAAACCTGTGAGACGGTTGCAGCCTTTCTGGGCAAGCAGATGGAACAATAAGAAATGGACGCTGCAGCAGCATTCGTTCACAATTGTCGGTTTCGGCGTCGCCAGAACTCTCTCGGCGGCGCCGGTTTTGTTTGATCTGTACTTTTCATTCCAACCCACTCCGTTTCACCCGGTTACAATATTGAATTCCTTGCAATATTCAATTGTATGGTCGCTTTTTTGAAGGTGGATCCCTTTTTCAACGACTGATGCACTTTGAGGAATTTTCATAGAATCCGTTTGCGGAATATGCGCCAAAACGTAAAAAGGTCAAGAGTTGGGAAAAGAGCGGGCGGAGCAAGAAAAAACGGACAAAAGCGAATCTGTCCGTTCTCATGGATCCCGGCGG
>CAZWUK010000035.1:22171-23342 GCA_964636685.1 uncultured Oscillospiraceae bacterium | reverse complement strand
GAAAACCTTTCTTGCAGTGACGGTCTGGCGTCGTTAAGCAGCCTTTTGTCGGAAGCCGAATCCGCGTTGTCGGAGTTTTCTGCTACCGTTCGTGAAAGCAACGTGTTTACGGAAGAGCTTTCCGGATGCGCAAGAGACGTAATGGCACAGATGCAGCAGGTTATCGACGTCGGATCAAAGGAGAAAATCGTACTTTCCTCGCAGTTGAAATACCTATTTCTGTATATTTGTGATTGCTATTGCAATTTCTCCGCTGTGCTGAAAAACAATTGAGCAGACGTTCAAATATGTATGAAACATGTACAATTATGACAAGCTGACGTATGTAATTGCATTGCCGTTTTTTTGCCATTATAATGGTGGCATGGAAGGAGATGCAGCAATATGCAAAAAAACGCACATATTCTGATCTGCGACGATCAGCCTCTAATTCATGAAACCTTGGGCGTTTATCTCGAAAACGAGGGCTTTACACACGCTTCCGCTTTCAATGGCGTACAGGCGGTACAGATGGCGGAGTCTGAAACGCCGGATTTGATTCTCATGGACGTCATGATGCCGGAGAAAACGGGCATCGAAGCCTGTAAAGAGATCCGCCAGACCAATGCAGTTCCCATCATCATGCTGACGGCAAAAGGAGAGGAGATCGATCGCATACTCGGTCTGGAATTTGGCGCGGACGATTACATTGTCAAACCGTTTTCCGCCCGAGAGCTGATTGCCAGAATCAAAGCGGTTTTACGCCGCTCAAATGCTGTCCCGGAAAATGTGCAACAGACCATTCGGATGGATGAATTGGAAATAAGCCTTTCCAATTACGAAGTCAAGGTTTCCGGGAAGCTTGTCGATTTTACGCCGAAGGAAGTTGAGATTCTATATTTGCTTGCGTCGCATCCCGGACGCGTGTTTGACAGAGAACAGATACTGTCCAAAATTTGGGGCTATGATTACTTTGGCGATACCAGGGCTGTTGATACGCAGATCAAACGAATCCGACAAAAGCTGCCGGCAGACGCCTTGAAATGGGGGATCCGCACGGTTTACGGCGTAGGTTATAAATTCGGGATAACGGAATGAAAAGCGGTTCTTTTTTCAAGAAGCTTTTGCTATATCTATGCTGCTCGTGCGTTCTGACCGCCGTACTATCCTCCATTATTTATGCGTTTACCGG
>CAZWUK010000035.1:16925-22161 GCA_964636685.1 uncultured Oscillospiraceae bacterium | reverse complement strand
ATATTTGCACGTAAAATCGCGGACGAAATGATACCGAGAGCCAGATCAATTTCGCGCCTTGCGTCGCGCTATCAAACGGGTCAAGTATCGTTTGATTCCTTTGTCGATTTTTCGATCAACGAGCAGCAGGGTGTACAAACATTTATCTACGATGCAGCCGGAATGCTGATTGCTCGTACAAAAACCGCGGTTTCCAATGGCGAAAGCACAAAAATTACTGCACTGGTGAAGACGGTGCTTTCCGGAGAATCCGATCCTGCCATCTCAATCGATTGGCGATCGGACGACGGCATCGTGGTAGTGGTTGGAATCAAGGATAACCTAAATCGAACTATTGGCGCAATTGCTTTGGCAAAACCAACAAACGAGGTATATCTGGCGCTGCGCGGACTGAGCATCGCATTGTTTCTCAGCGCGGTTACTGCATCCGCAATCATGCTGATCCCTGCGTATTTCGGCTCGAGAAACATTGTGAAGCCACTGCGCAAGATGACAGAGGTCTCGATCGGGCTTGCAAGCGGTGATTATTCAATTCGCGCTGACGAACACAGTAACGACGAGATTGGGACGCTCGGGAAAGCGCTCAATAACCTATCGGACGAATTGTGTGCAAAGATGCAGGATCTCATGCTTGCAAAAAATCGATTGCATACAATTCTGGAAGGTTTGAACGAAGGAATTGTTGCTATCGACAGCACAAGAACGGTGAGCTTTGTTAATTCTGCCGTGTATGCGCTGCTGGATTGCGGGTGCGACATCGCTGGGGTACACCAATTTGTCGCGTCCTATTTGGAAGCGATCAACGACGTGATTGCTACCCAAAAAACATATGAGGAAATTGCAAATATGCAGCAGAAAAAGCTGCGGGTTACGATTTCCTTTTCACAGGAAAATGTCGAGGACGGTGTCGGTGTTATCATGCTGCTGCAGGACGTGACGGAGGCGGTACGTCTCGAACAGACAAGACGCGATTATGTAGCCAACGTCAGCCATGAGCTGCGTACGCCGATTGCATCAATTCGCAGTTTGGCAGAAACATTGAATGACGGTCTGATAAAGGCGGAGGAGGATCGTTCGCGTTATTATGGCTACATACTTCGAGAATCCATGCGTTTATCCAGACTGATTAACGACCTTTTGGAGCTTTCCCGTTTACAGTCCGGAACCATGTCTCTGGAACGTCGCAGCTTCGATTTGATCGAGCTTCTCAACGATGTTTGCGAGCGAATGCAGCTTGTAGCGGAGGAGAGCGGTTTGACGTTTGAACGGGAGCTTTCGCATGCTCCGATCATGGTGTATTCAAACCGCGATCGAATCGAGCAGGTTTCCATTGCCTTGATTGATAACGCGATCAAATACGCAGCAGACGACGGCAAAATCGTAGTCTCCGCGCTGGAACAGACTGAACAAGCGATCGTTCGCGTGCGGAATACCGGACATATTAATGCAGCGGATTTGCCGCACCTGTTTGAACGCTTCTACAAGGCGGACGCTTCGCACGCTGGCAATGGCACCGGACTTGGGCTTGCGATTACACAAGAAGTATTGACGCAGCTCGGAGAAACCATTATTGCGGAAAATGAGGATGAGAACGCCGTTTTTGCTTTTACCGTAACAACCGTGGAAACCTGATTGTTCACAGAATCCTTACGTTTGATGCGCAGACCAGAGACGGTTTGCGCATTGTTTTATTTTCAGCATCGTGCTATATTGGTACTAATGATTTTTTGAGGTGGAAGTTATGTCCAGAAATGTTTACGATGTCTTAGAAGAACGAGGTTTTGTCAAGCAGTGTTCCCATCCGGAGGAGCTGCGCGAGCTGCTTGGAAAAGAAAAGGTGACTTTTTATATTGGGTTCGATCCGACGGCGGATAGCCTTCACATCGGTCATTACGTGGCGTTGATGACTATGGCGCATATGCAGCAGGCCGGTCATAAGCCTATTGCGCTTTTAGGCGGAGGAACGGCTTCGATCGGTGATCCTTCCGGAAAAACAGACATGCGTAAGATGCTGTCCAGAGAAGAACTGGATCATAACGCCGCATGTTTTAAAAAGCAGATGCAGCGGATCGTTGATTTTAACGGCGAAAACGCCGCAATGATCGTAAATAATGCAGACTGGCTGCGCCCGTTGAATTTTCTTGATTTTATGCGCGATATCGGCGTATACTTCTCCGTCAACCGCATGTTGACGTTTGAGTGCTATAAGCAGCGCATGGAACACGGGCTCACGTTCTTTGAAATGAGCTACATGCTGATGCAGAGCTATGATTTTCTCATGCTAAACCAGAAGTACGGCTGCTGCCTTGAGATGGGCGGCGACGATCAGTGGAGCAACATTTTGGGCGGCGCGGATCTGATCCGGCGAAAGGAGCAGAAGTCCGCTTTCGGTCTGACGACGCAGCTGCTTACCACGAGCGAAGGCAAAAAAATGGGTAAAACCGAGAAAGGCGCGCTCTGGCTGGATAAGAACAAATGCAGTGTTTATGATTTCTACCAATACTGGAGAAATGTAGACGATGCCGATGTTGAGCGTTGTCTGGCGTTATTGACTTTCCTGCCGATGGACGAAGTGCATCGCTTGGGCGCTTTGAAGGATTCTGCTGTCAATGAAGCAAAACGTGTGCTTGCATATACGTTAACAGCGCAAGTTCATGGTGAAGCGGAAGCGCAAAAAGCGCAGGCAGCGGCGGAAGCATTGTTTGGCGGCGCAGGCGATCTTGCCCATATGCCTACCGTAAAGCTGACCCCGGAGGATATTGCCGAAACCGAGCTTCGCGTTATTGACCTTCTTGTGAAATGCGGCCTCGCAAAATCCAAATCCGACGCACGGCGCTTGATCGAAAGCGGCGCAGTGTTTAACGGAGAGGAAAAGATAACAGATTTTTCTGCGGTTGTTTCCATAGATCAGTTGAGCTGTGACGGGGTGATCCTTCGCAAAGGCAAGAAGGGCTTTTACAAGTTTATCCTTGCATGAATGGATATTTGACCGTCAAATGCGAGAGCAGCACCACGACCGTAATACAAAGGTCGCGGTTTATCGGTCAATGCTTTCCGGTGTCAGACGAAAAAGCTGCGGCTGATATTTTGGAGCAAATTCGAAAAAGATATTGGGATGCGACGCATCATTGCTACGCTTACTGCATTGGCGTAGGCTGCGAGGCGGCGCGTTCCAGCGACGACGGTGAACCTTCCGGCACTGCCGGAATGCCGATTTTACAGGTGCTTACCGCAAAAGAGCTTACGAATACACTGTGCGTTGTCACGCGCTACTTTGGCGGTACGCTTCTCGGAGCCGGAGGGCTGATTCGCGCTTATTCCGGCGCTGCCGCTGTATCTGTTGAGCGTGCGGGGATTGTTCGCCTGCTTCCCTGCATAGACTATATTCTGACGCTTCCTTATTCGGCGTGGGCGTCGTTAGAGCGTTCCATCCGACAGGAGAGCAGCGTAAATGCCGTTGAATACAGCGACCACGTGCAAATTTCCGGTCATCTCGCGGAAACAGAGCGTGCGCGGTTTTGTGCGTTTGTGCAAAATGCTACAGACGGCAGGTCGGCGCCGGTCTTTACAACTACTGAATTTCGAGCGGTAAAAACGGAGGATCGTTTCTGTTGAACAGTGATGCGAACAGAGTGTTAAAGAAATTGAGATGGATAACCGGCGTTGCAGTTTTTTTACTGGTAACGTTGATTACTTCCCGTGCTGCATATGCCGAAGAGGTGAAGATAACCTATACGGCAACACCGACGGAATTGACCGAATCCGGTACGGTGAATCTTACGTTTGAGATTTCCAATTACTCCATCTATAATCTGAGCGACATTAGCATTGTCTGCGGAACCGCGACTTATGATGTTTTCCGTAATTATATCATTTCGCCAAACGGATCTGGACAGGCAACCTTGACTGGTGTACCGGTCTTGGATTCTCAGATTGGCAGAGAGATCATTTTCGTTTTCTCATGGTATCAAAATGGAGAACCGTTCACAAAAGAGGTTCCTGTGACCATTAACCGGGCGGCAGATCCGATTATCACGCTCAATCGTACCACCAGTTCCGCTATGGCTAAAAAAGGCGAAACGATCATGGTCAATTACGAGATCAAAAATACAACGCGCTTTGATATGACGGATATCATGGTGATTGATGAGCAAATCAGCGACAATCCGATATTTCGCAACGAGACGTTACAGGCGGGTATGACGATTACTTTCCAATACCCGTATGTTATGGGCGATATGGATGTCGTCTCTTCTCCCGTTGCGACCTACACCGTCAACGGTAAAACGAAAACTTTTTCCGCAATCGACCCGGTCAATCTGCAAATGATTTTAGTGGAATTATCTGTCCACGTGGAGATGGGAACGCCCACGTTATCTGGCGTCCCGTTCACCATTGAAGTAAAAAACATCGGAAATCAGGAGGTAACTCAGATACAAATGCTGGATGAGCTGGGAACGCTTGTCAATACCAGCGTTTTCGGTCTGAAGCCCGGAGAATCCTCAACGATTTCCTATCTTGTCGTTCCTCTGCCCGCAGAACCGGTACGTCATGTAACCTTCACGCTTACCGGTATCGACGCGCAGGGCGTGCCTTATACGCCTGTACTGGAAAGCATCTATGACGTGTTTCCCTATGTAGACGATTCGCAGATCATCGTTACCGTAGAAGTCGTTACCATCGTTCCTTGGACGAGCGAAAACAATGCGATCCAGTTTCAGCTCCTGATTACCAACAACAGCGTGATCGAGTTGAAAAACGTGGTGATCTCAGAATCGGTTCTTGGAACGGTATGGACAATGGACACTTTGCCGGCCGGAACGTCAACAATCGATCTCAGTGCAACGCTTGGATCGCCGCGAAACTTGGCCTTTACAATAAAAGCGGATGATCCAACTGGGACGACACGCGTGATCGCAAGCTGCAGCTTGCCGGTTGCTTATCTGGAAAGTACGGAGGAGGCGGCAACGCCAACGCCTGTTGCGTCCGGTGGGAACAACATATTCGGTTCATTTGCCGACGCAATTTCAAACATCTTGATTGCTTTAGGCGTTTTGATGGTAGTGGCAGTCGCGGTGCTGCTGCTGCTAAGCGTCATGGAGCGGAACAGGAGCAGTCTAATCCTGCGAGACGAGCGAGAAGACGAAAAAGACGTTTTTGAACTGGAAGACGGAACTTGGGATAAGCGAACACCGCAGAAAGTCGGCGATAGAGCGAACAGAACCGTGCGGCGGCA
>CAZWUK010000035.1:0-16915 GCA_964636685.1 uncultured Oscillospiraceae bacterium | reverse complement strand
CGGCATATTGTGCGCGAAGAACACGATACCGCAGAGCATGCCCAAAGCTTTGTTCCGATTGAGCAGGAATACGACGATGGCTTTCCAGAGTATGATACGCATCATGTCGTTGCGCGTCTGGATGAGCGTACCTCTGTTCTGTCCCGCCGAAAGGCGGAGGAACGTCCTGTGGAGGCATCGTCATGGGCTTCGGGGAATGAGAGTAAGACAAACACGACTGACGAAATCGAGCGTACTGTTGGGACAAAACCTGCGCCAAAGGTTATAAATACAAGACCGCAGCCGACGGTACAGCCTAAAATGCGTGATACGGTAAGACATGTCCGGAAGGAGAACGGGGAAGGCAGCAAATGAAGCCGATGTATCCGCAACCAATTACGGAAGAAATGTATCGTTTTTTCTGGGACATTGCGTTTCACAATGAGCAGCCGTATTTTGAGGCAAATAGAAAACGGTATGAAGCGCAGGTCAAGGCGCCGCTCTATGCTTTAACGGAATACCTGATGCCAACAGCGCTGAAAATGGACGAACGCTTCAATCAGCGTACGGCGTCGTGCGTATCGCGCTTGCGCCGCGACACGCGCTATACGCACGATAAGACGCTTTACCGAGATCATGCGTGGATTGGGTTTCGACTGCCGGGCACATATATCAGCGAGTGCTTTTCTGCTTATATTGAATTCAACAGGGACTCATATGGCTATGGAATGGGAATGTATGCGCCAAATACCGAGATGATGCAGAGCATCCGCAACCGCATTCTTGCAAGGCCAATAAAGTTCCTCGACCTGTTGGCGGAAAGCGAATTTTCCGAAACGTTTACTCTGGTTGGCGAAAGCTTTAAGCGAAAGCGTCAATTTGATGCGCCAGAGCAAACACAGCGGTATTTAAACTGTCGCGGACTTTCCTTTTGCTATTCTTCTTCAGAAACAAAGAATACGTTGCGACCTGATTTTTGCTGCGAAGCCGAGCACGCGCTTGAAATAATGACGCCTGTTTACCGTTTTTTGACCGGCTTGAAATGACATGAACCGTCATATTCCGATCCTGCTGCGGTTCTATTTTAGTCGATGAGTCTATCATAGGAGCCTGTACTCCATCAAGCGAGACCGTCTGCGGGGAAGCGGACGGTCTTCTTGCACTATAGATTACGGACATCGTCTGGAAAGACCTCTACGTGAACAGAAAAAACAACCGAACTCCATCATGAACTCCCAACAAAATGACGCGACAGCCCATGAAAAAGAACGAAGCTGTAACAAATCTTATTGAAAATTCATAGAATTCGTCGTACAATCACAATACAATAGGCGCAAGATTTTGTGGAAACCTCGGATAAGCATGGTTAAAATATTTCTTGCGTAACAGCGTCAGCACGAAGACACAAAATGGACGATGTGGCATTGATTCTGGAGAACGCGTCGTTTTAGGAGAATAGGACAATGGACAACCAGCAAACGGGACAAAAGATCGTAGATGCTCCTGATGAAGCGCCGATCCGAATTCTTATAGTGGATGCCGCACCGGTTTCCAACGCGCTTTTGCAGCAGGTGCTGGCACGGGATTATCTCGTGTTGCAGGCAAAAAACAGCCAGGAAGCGCTGGATATTTTGCATGCCGGCAACGTCAACATGGTCTTATCCGATATTTTCATGCCCGAAATATCGGGGCTGGAGCTGCTCAAAACAATAAAGGCGGACGAGAATCTGCGTTCAATTCCGGTTATGATGATTACCGCTGACGGAGATGTTGAAAATGAGGTTGAAGCGCTGCGACTTGGCGCGGTAGATATTGTACGCAAGCCGATTATTCCGCAGATTTTACTTGCACGTGTGCGAAATTTTCTTGTTCTGGAGAAATCCTTCCGGGCTATGGAAGAAAATTTAAGGAACCAGCAGCGGCTAAAAGAACAGGCAGAAGCACTGCGCACCATGGAGCAGGATGAACTGACCGGCGTGCTGAATCGGCAGGCCTTCTATCGCCATGTGCGGGATTATCTGGACAGGCATCCGGCACAAGCGCTGGAGATCATACGGTTTGATCTTGACAATTTCTCCACAATCAATGATTTAATGGGCGTAAAGGCGGGGGATAGGCTGCTTCGAGAGATTGGGCAGGGGATTTTAAATCATGTCGATGACACCGCCGATATATTAATAGTCGGCCGTATCGAGGCTGACCACTTTGTTATGCTGCACGATCCGGTACAGCGTTCCGCAGAGCTGTTGTTCAATTATGCGCAGAACTGGCTCGATGACAACGAAGCGGAGTATCGTCCAAACGGGCGCTTTGGTATTTATGGCATTACCGATCCAAGCATGGAACCCGCCGTCATGTGTGACCGCGCGCTTCTGGCGTTGCGTTCCACAAAAGGGCTTTTTACGCAATGAACCGCACGTTACAATGATTCTATGCGACAAAAACTATTGGAAGAGCAAAAACTGACTGAAGAAATGCTGCCGGCTCTAGAGAGCGGACAGTTTGAAGTATATTATCAGCCACAGGTAAATTATTCCACCAATTCTATGATTGGTGCAGAAGCGTTGGTTCGCTGGAACCATCCGGAGAAGGGATTACTGCCGCCTTCTGTATTTCTGCCACTTTTCGAACGAAACGGACAGATCACACAACTTGACAATTTTGTCTGGGAAAGTGTATGTCGGCAACTCGCAGACTGGAGAGGGCGTTTTGGCGACAGCGTCCCACCGATATCCGTTAATATTTCGCGTGTGGACATCTATGGCAAGGAGTTTCTCCCGCGATTAACGGAATTGACCGATCAATATAAAATACCAAGATCCCTGTTGCAGCTTGAAATCACGGAAAGCGCTTATGTAGAGGACACGCGGAGGCTTTGCCGGATCGTCGAGGAACTTTCCGCCGCTGGGTTTATTATCGAGATGGACGACTTTGGCAGCGCGTATTCCTCCTTGAACATGCTAAAAGACATACCGGTGGATATTTTGAAATTAGACATGGTATTTTTGTCTGATACCAAAAACTCCGCACGGGGTGGCAATATCTTGAGTAGCGTGGTGCGTATGGCGCGCTGGCTCAAGCTTCCGGTTATTGCGGAGGGAGTGGAGACGAAACAGCAGGCAGACTACCTGTGCAGCATCGGTTGCCTTTACATGCAGGGCTATTATTTTTCAAAACCGGTTCCCGCAAACAGCTACGAAGCCTATTTTCAGGAGCGAATGCTCGGAAAAACGGATAAGTATCGAAATACGGATATTAGTGCGGCGGAAAGCTTTTGGGATGCCTCAACACAGACCGCTTTAATCTTCAATAGCTATATTGGCGGCTCGATCATTTTGCAGCGCACCGGTGAAAAACTTGAAATGCTGCGGGCAAATGATGAGTTTTTTAAAGTGATCCATGTTTCCAGAGAGGAATACCTTGCTTCCATGCTGAACGTTTGGCAACGTTTTTTACCGGAGGACCAGATAAGATATTGTAACATGCTGGATAAAGCTTCCCGCGGCTGTGCGGAGGCGTCCTGTGATTTGCGCAGCCTTCCTCTTTCGTCCGGTCGCGGGGATTGGACCAGAAACCGTGCAAAGCTGCTGGCCAAGAACGGAGAAAGTGAAATTTTCTTTGTTTCCGTTGAGAATATCACAGCGGAAAAGGCCGCAAAGGAAGAATTGGCACAGCAGAAGGATTTGTTGTATACGCTTTACAACGGTGTTCCCTGCGGGATTGTTGATTATTTGGTCGATGCCGGCAATCTGCCGAGGATGGTCAACTTCAATGATATGGCTTGGAAGTTGAGCGGATACGAGGGACGCGCAGAATTTGAAAAAGCTTATGGCGAAGACTATGGGTGTGCCATGGTGCATCCGGACGATCTGGCGCAGGTTCTCGAGAAGGTGCATACCGCACTTTCTTCTGGTGTGCATACAAGCACCGAATGCCGCATACGGCGTCAGGATCATTCATATTTCTGGGCCGAGATTCGCGTGCAGAGTTACTCCGACGGTAACGCTGTTATGCTGCAAAGCGTCTTTATAGATATTGAGGATCGCCGCGAGCAGGAAACGCAAAAATATGGGAAAATCCTATTTTCCATATTCGATGAAATATTTCTCTGGGATTATCAAGAAGACGCCTGCCATACCATAAAGGGAATTGCGCCTTACGCACATGTTGGTAACGTCCATGGAAAACTGCGTGAGATGATGCCGACTTGGATTCGTGAACATGTGATCCCGGAGGATCAAGTAGGAATACGGCAATTTGTTCAACAGTCCTATCTGCAAAAAGCTTGCGCTGGAAAGAGCATTCCCTATGTAGATTACCGCATTTCCCTGCCAAACGGCACTATCGTTGCAACACGGGCGTCTGCTTTTGCTGTTGATAAAAATCGGTTCATGGTCTGCTGCCGGGATGTTACAAAGGAAAAACAGGCAGCAGAGCAAACCAAGCAGATTGCTGCACTGGAAGCAACGCTTTCTGAACAGGAACGCTATCGTATTATCGTGGAACAAACCGGCACGACGGTGATTGAATGGAATCATGAAACGGGGGAATTCTTTCATTCAAAAACATATGATAAGTATGAGATGAGCAAGCTTGATCCGACGAACTTGCTTCAAAATCGTGGGCAAGGCGCTACGGTATACAAGGCAGACATGCCTGTGTTGCATCAGTTTTTTGCAGATACAAAATCTGGGAAGCCTAGCGCAGAAGCGATACTGCGGCTGAGGATGACGGATGGCAGCTTTCGCTGGACCTGTCTACGCGGCGACTTTCTATTTGACGCCAACGGAATGCCGCTTCGAACCATCGGTACGCTGACGGATATTGACAATGAGATGCGCGCCAAGGAAACATTGCAAGAGACAAACGTTAAGCTGAAGAATATTATTACCAATATCCCAGCAGGTGTTGGCATCTTCCGCATTGATTTTAACAACACGGCGGTCCCGCTTTACATCAGCGATCGTACCTGCAAGATATTTGGTTATACGCGGGAAGAATGCGACGCGTGCATTGCGTCTGGAAAACCGATACGGCCCTTGTCGGATCTGAACGCGTTGCTTGCAAAGCAAATAGAACCGGCAAAAAATGGGGAGTCTGTCTCGATACCGAGAATTCGGGCTAAAAGAAAGGATGGCTCTGAGTTTTGGCTGCGGTTGACCTGCTCCTTCGTTATCACGAGTGGAAAGCCGACCGTTTGCTATGCAACGCTGCTGGATATCAGTCATCTTGTGGAGGCGGAACAGGCGGCAGATTCCGTGAGAGAGCTTTATCAGCTTATCATTGAATCCACCGAGACAATTACGTTGGATTACTCTGTTCCCAATGATTTTCTGCGGCTATCCTATGTCGGGATCGAAAATGTGCGAAAAGAGAAGCAGTTTTCAGAATATCTTACCCGCTTGCAGAACGGACAAAGCAATGTCGCCGTGGTCAGCCGCCCAGCGTTGCTGCATGCGCTGGAATCGGCGAGCAGCCGCGAGATGCACGGCGAATTGGACATTCAAGCGTGCGGGCCGGATGGTATTGAACACTGGTATCATATCAAGTTTCTCAGCTTGTCTGAGGATGGAACGGTATACCGCGTGGTTGGCAGAGCTGATAATTTCGATGGCGTTGTGCGTTTTCATGAGGCAAAACTGGAAATGGCACAAATCGATCGGGTAACGGGTCTTCGGAGCAAGGATTCAGCCCGTGCCGCCGTGGAGCAAAAGCTGCTCTGCCGCCCACAAATGCAACGGGATGCAATACTGTTTCTAGACATTGATAACTTCAAGATTGTCAATGATACGGAGGGGCATCTTACGGGCGATCGCATACTGGCAGATGTCGCGAAAATTTTAAGGAAGAGCTTTCGTGCCATCGATGTAATCGCTCGATTTGGCGGCGATGAGTTTTTAATCTATATGATTGCTCCGAAAAGCATGCAGGCGGTGATAGAAAAAGCGCAGTGGATTTTAAAGACTGTACAAACTATTAAACTGGATGATAGCAATATGTTGGGATGCAGCATTGGCATTGTGGAAGTAGCAGAAGATATCCGTGATTTTGATACCGTATTTCGTTGTGTGGACCGTGCGATGTATCTTGCAAAGCAAGGCGGAAAAAATCGCTTTGCAGTATGCAGCTGTAGCAATGCTGAATCCATAGACTAGAAGTTCCGGCTTTTTGTTGCACCCTATATTGTGCATTGAGACTCTCAAGTCAACAATTACGAAGGAAGATTTTTCATGAGACGAGTATTTTCAGTTTTATTTGCAGCGTCTGTTTTCTTAATGATGGGCATCTGCTTTTATGCGAGCACGCTCCCATATGGAATTCAATCAGATGGGCAAGATGACTTGTCGGATTATTCAAAGGGGTGGCGCGACCTGCGCACCGGCATGCTTCTGTCCATCGACGGAACAGATTATGCTGCGGGGATCAGCTCGGTGACGGTATCCAAAACGTTGCCGAATATTCTTCCTAGCGATGCGGTTCTTTACATGCGCTCCAATCATAATGAAATATCCTGCTTCGTAAATGACAGAGAATTGTTCTGTGAAGGTGTGTGCCGAAATCGAACCTTTGGCATAACCTATACCGGCATTTGGATTATTACGCCAATCTCGCAAGACGATGCAGGTGAGACGCTGACGCTGCATATTCAAAAAACGGATGGGAATCAGGGACAGCTGCCAATGGAGCTGATCCTGGCGAATCGCAACTCTCTGACAAGAAAATTGGCGCTTCAAAGCGTGCCGCCAATTCTAATTGCCGTTTTTATGATCGCGCTCTCCCTTGGGCTGCTTGTCGCAAGCTTTCTGTTTAAAAAGCAAAAAGCACGGCAAAAGAATCATGCGATCGTCTGGCTGGCAATTTTTATATTTCTTTCAGGCGTTTGGATGATAACCGATGACAATGTACCTTGCCTTTTTGCGGTTAATAATGACGCATGGTATTTCCTGTCATTTTTCTGTTTCATGCTGCTGCCAGTGCCGTTTGCTCAGTTTATTGGGGAAAGCATCCCGAAAAGTCGGAAGATTATGCAATGGTTCTCAGCCGGATTTCTTTTGTCGTTCTTCCTATCGGTTATCACAGCGATTTTCTTTAGCAAGCCGTTGTCCTTTATGCTTCCGATGACACATACTCTGATTTTAATCGGGCTGGGCGCTATTTTGCTCTTTGCGGGGCGCAATAAGAATACGGATGGAAAGCTTTGCATGCCAGAGCTTTTTTGGGGGCTGTGCCTGTTTGTCGCAGTAACGATCGGCGCATTGACGGCATTCTACTTTGGCGCCATTCGTGCCTATGCACTGCTTTTTCGAGTAGCAACGTTCCTGTTTATGGCGACGTTGAGTTTGGGGACTATGCGCAGAACCATTGATGAAATAGAGCGGGCGCGTGGGTTTGAACAGCTTACCCAAACGATTCCAGGCGGCATCAGCCGATTGAACTGTCGTGACGGTTTTTCGATTCTTTACGGAAACGATACCTACTATCAGATGTTTGGCTATACTGCGGATGAAGCGGAGACGGTCGGCTTTCGCCGCTTTGACTACATTCTTTTGCCGGAGGATCGCGACCGGTTACGGCAGGAGCTGACCGATAAGATCGCGCACAATGAAATGCACTTTGAAATTGAAGCAAGAGCGCGACACAAGTCTGGCGCGATTCTGTATATGCTGACCGCCAACAACTATTTGCCGGAAAAGGGAGAGATCGTTTCGGTATTAACAAACATTACGCCGCGCAAAAATGTCGAAGAACAGCTTCGGATCCAGGAAATGGAATTTCGCATTGCCGCAGAGCAGAGCGAAAAATACATCATGCGCTATGAAATTAAAACGAAACGGCTGCATGCCCACAAAAAGGCCGTTCAACGCTTCGGGGTTCCTGAAACGTGCGAAAATGCAGAACAGTCTATGCTCGATTTTGACTTTATTGGAAAAAACAGTATTGAAAAGCATCGCGAGCTGTATGCAAAGATTCATCGCGGCGATGAGAGCGGATCGACCGTCTTACAGCTTTATGCAGCAGATCTGTCTGAGTTCCGCTGGTACCATGTGGATTTTACCATTGTTTATGACCATGACCGACGACCGGATCAGGCGATCATCTCGTTTTATGACATCACGCAACAACGCGAAAAAGAGCTTGCATATGAGCGGCTGCGCCAGGAGGCAGAGTCGGTTCCGCAGGAACAGATCACAACCTTTTCCTGCAATTTGACCCAAAACGAAGTCGATAAAACGGCAGGTCTTTTAATCAACAGCTTGGCGAATGGGGAGGGGTTTGATGCGTATACAATGACATATGTTGCTTTGACGCATCCGGAAGATCAACAAGCTCTCGCACAGCTGATGGAGCGCAGCAATTTGACGGCACGGTTTAAAGAAGGTATTTCCTCTCACACGTTGGAGTTTCGTATGAAGATAGCCGGAGCGTACCGCTGGCTGCGTCTCAATGTGCAAGTCGTCGAGTACGCAGATAACAATGATTTGAAGGCGTTTGTGGTCATTCGGGATATCAATGCGCAGAAAAAGTCGGAGATTGATTTGATTCAACGCTCAGAAACGGATGCACTGACCGGCGTGATGAATCGTGCGGCTTATGAGAGCGCGGTAAATGCTTTGATTGCAAAAAATGATTGCCAGCGTCACGTGCTGGTGATGATGGACGTCGATCATTTCAAGGAGGTCAATGATACGCTTGGTCACGATATGGGCGATCGTGTTCTTCGTCGGGTAGCCGACGACCTTAGAAGGACACTGCGAAATGGGGATTTACTTGGCAGACTGGGCGGAGACGAGTTTTCCTTCTGCCTCATGAACCTGCCGGACGAGAAGATTCTCGGAATACAGTTGGAGCGTATACGAGGGGTGCTGAATCATGACATCGGCGGCGGACTGCGCCAATCTGTGAGCATTGGCGCGATGCTCTTTGACAGCGGTTCTTATGATTTTAACGAAGTATATAAAAAGGCAGATCGCGCGCTGTATTGGGCGAAGGAGCATGGAAGAAATCAATTCGCGTTATATCGCCCCGATATGCAATAACCTTCTTATACCGTCAAAACAGAAGGACTTGACGTCTGTACAAGAAAAAATCGGGCAGACATTATTGGTTCGGCTTATTCTCATAGCTTTGTTGCATGTGTCAATAATACTGGAGTGTGTTTCTAAAGTCTGCTAGATGAAATTTTGCGTCACCGGCTGGCAATACGATCCGGCTTCACCGGGGACAGAACGGTAATATTACTGGAGTAAAATGATAACGCGGCTGGCGGCTATCTGTTGCCAATGACAACTTGAAATCTGTGACGCCGCTCCTTCTGCGATAATTATTGGAAGTTTTTTCCGCTTTTTTTGCTACATTACGGGTTATATACAACAAGCACAAAAAAAGTGTTATACTACTAAAAGCGCAACATGGGGTAGGGTGGAAGATGAAGAGAATTCTCATGATTGGAACGGGCGGCACAATTGCATCCGAGATGACGGACGCAGGACTTGTTCCAGAATTGACCAGCAAGCAGTTGCTGCGGTACGTTCCCCAGATCGATGAACTTTGTCATGTAGATTGCCTCCAGATTTGCAATATTGACAGCACGAACATGCAGCCGTCACATTGGCTGTTGATGCAGCAGACGATTGAACGCAACTATGACTGTTACGATGGCTTTGTGCTTTCCCATGGAACAGACACCATGGCATATACTGCTGCCGCGCTCTCCTACTTAGTGCAAAACAGCCAAAAGCCGATCGTGATTACAGGCGCGCAGAAGCCGATCAATTCGGACAACTCCGACTCGCGCGTGAATTTGATTGACAGCTTTGTTGCTGCAATATCGGATACGATGCACGGCGTAGTCGTGGTATTCAACGGAAGAGTAATCTTGGGAACGCGGGCAAAAAAAACAAAATCAAAAAGCTTTTCCGCCTTTTCCAGCATCAATTATCCGGAGATTGCCGCAATACGCGACCAGCATTTGTTTCAATACATTGAACCGAAGCCGGAATCACCGCTTCGCTTTTACCGTAGACTGGACGAAAACGTCGGACTGCTGAAGCTGGTTCCCGGAACTTCGCCTGATGTTCTGTCCTGGTTACTCGACTATCATGATGCTTTGATTATTGAGAGCTTCGGTGTCGGCGGTATTCCGTCAACGTGCGACAATCGATTTTATGCGTTGATCGAAAGCGCCATTTCCAGAGGAAAAACTGTTGTTATGACAACGCAGGTCGAAAACGAAGGAAGCGATCTTGCAATTTATCGCGTCGGTCACGAGTTAAAGAAACGTTTGGCTGTTCTTGAAGCATATGACATGACGACCGAAGCAGTGGTAACAAAGCTTATGTGGATCCTTGGTGTTACAAACGATCCGGACGGTATTCGCAACCTGTTTTATCAACCAATATGTCAAGACATCCTTGCGACTGACTATCTGATCCATTGATTCCGCAAGGAAACTGAAAAAGAGTTATATTTAACAGCTTTCGGCAGGTATCTATGAAGACAAAAAAGATCACGCAACTTGCTTTTGAAGAGGGAAAGAGACTCCTGGCCTCTGTTGGCGGCGCATTTTTGTACGCACTCGGTATCAATATGTTTGTCGTTCCGGCCGGAATTTATACGGGCGGTTTAATGGGTATCTGTCAAATCGCGCGTACTGTGTTGGTGGATTACCTTCGGATACTCCCTGCCAGCTTTGATATCGCCGGCGTGCTGTATTACATGGTAAACATCCCAATTTTAGTAATCGCGTGGTTTGCCGTCGATCGAAAATTTGTCATACGCACGCTCCTTAACGTTTCCTTTATGACTTTGTTCCTTTCCATTCTTCCGACAGTTAGCCTGCTGGGTGGCGACGTTATTACAAGCTGTCTTGTAGGCGGCGTCATCGCGGGTACCGGAACTGGGCTGACCCTGTGGGCAGGCTGCACGGGCGGAGGGATGGATGTAATCAGCACGATGATCTCACGGCGAAAAAAGAACTTCAGTATCGGCAAGATCAATCTGATGATAAACTGCACACTGTATTGCGCTTGCCTGTTTCTTTTTGATGTATCGACAGCGATATATTCGGTTGTCTATTCGGTGCTGTATTCCTTTGCATTGGATAAATTCCACTTTCAGAATATCAATGTAGAGGTCATCGTGATTACAAAGATCCCAATTGAGGCGTTGGCAAAGCAGATCATGCAGGAGATGGGGCGCGGTATCACGGAATTGTCTGCCAATGGAGCATACTCCGGCAAGCCGGTCAATATGCTTTATATTGTTATTTCCAAGTTTGAGATCCATCAATTGCGCGCCATTATTCGAAGCCACGACCCCAGCGCGTTCGTTACCATCAAAGAACATACGGATGTATACGGAAACTATGTCAAAAAAATATAAGGCGTCGGACGTTCTCCCGTACTAGAGTGTGTTTCTAAAATCACGCAAGCGCAATTTCACGCCCTCGACTTGCATATTTTTGTTAAAAAGCCTCGCCTTAGCACCGCTAAGCCTACGTTTTTTGCCTCAATCTGCAAGCCGATGACGCAAAATTTCATCTAGCAGACTTTAGAAACATACTCTAGTCGTTCCGTTCTCCGATGTGGCGGACATAGAGCCGCTGCTCGTCGTTTTTGCTGCAAAAAGTTTGAAACGGTTCCACATAGGTAAACCCGAATTTTTCATACAAACCAACGTGCTGTGTATATAAGTATAGGCTTGAAATTCCCAATTTCCTAGCGTTTTCCATCACTGAAGCCATTAAGAAACAGAACAAGCCCTGTCCGCGCCGCTCCATACAGATGTAAACATTTGCAAGCCATGGATATACATCCGGCCGAACATCACAGTCATTCATCGTAAACTGGAACATACCAACCGGCACGGTGCTGTCGAACATGACGAATGTTTGTGGAATACGAAATTCCGGCAGAATGGAATGCCGCATATACTGACTCATTTTTTCTTGCGTGAAGCCCTCTGATTCCCCCCACCATGTCTGCATCCAACGACATAGTATCGGAAACGCCGGATCATCGGAACAGGTTAAGCGCCGGATTTCCATGCGGTATCCTTTCATAGCAGCAATTGACGTTGCTTTGATTTAACAAAAACAGCCGCAGGAAAGAGCCTGCGACTATTTGTACGCCCATTTGTATCAACTTTTAGTATCATCGTCAATTGGCTGAAACGGTGTTGTGATTGAAAACCGGAAATCCATCATGCGTACATCAATATCTGTTTGAATCTGCGCATATATGCTGTTGCTGCCCGGAACAAACGTCGTTTCTCCAGAGGCATTGTATAATGTGCCAATACCGCAAATTTCCCCGGCTTCGGTGTAGTATACAATATCAACACCGCCATCGAGCGTCTTTGGATAACCGTTTACACATACGCCGTCCAGAAACGTACCGTCCTCATACTCATACACACGCAAATCGCCAAATGCAAGATACTGAAAATAATGGTTTTCCAATTCAATCGCGCTGCCGAGCTGATCTGTTGGCAGCGGCGCACCGGTAACTTCAGCCAGATACGGCTCCGGCTCTGGCGTTGGAGAGGCAGAGGGGGTGGGTGTGCCGACAATCTCCGGATGCACCGCGGAACAACCGCAAAATATTGTTATGATTGCAGCGAAGCATAGGCACAGGCACTTTTTTCTCATTTTAGTTCTCCAACATGTTCACGAATCAGCGAATTTTTAAGATCGTACAGCTTATCGGAAAGATCGACCTTATAAACGTGCGGCATCAATAGACGCTTGTATTCATCCCACATGGATGCGAATTCCTTCTTCGCATAGTTCTGAATCTCTTGAATATTGGGAGACTCATAAACTTGATGTCCGTCTACGAATACTGGAATAAGAAGCTCTCGGACAGTGAAATCTTCCAGCGTCATAGATTTATATGTTTGAACCGGATCAAAAATACGCAGCGGCTTTGTTTCGTCAATGGTTTCGCCTTTCAGCGCGATAAGATCCGCAATTGCCATGCCGTTCTTTTTATCGTAAAGGCGAAACACTGTCTTATAGCCTGGATTGGTAACTTTGACGGGGTTATCCGATAGCTTAATTTTCGGCACAAGCTTTCCGTTTACGACTTCGCCAGAAAGTTTGTAAACACCGCCGAGCGCGGGATTGTCCTCACTCGTAATCAGGCGTGTTCCGACACCCCACAAGTCGATACAGGCGCCCTGCATCTTGAGATCTCGAATGACAAATTCATCCAAATCGCTGGAAGCGCATATCTTTGCATTCGGATACCCGGCGGCATCCAGCATTTTGCGCGCTTGCTTGCTCAAATACGCAAGGTCTCCGCTGTCAAGACGAATGCCAAGCGGTTCATAGCCCTTTTGCCGCAATTCATCAAATATCTTGATCGCATTGGGGACGCCGCTTTTCAGAGTATCATAAGTATCTACCAACAGCAGGCAGGCCTTTGGAAAGATCTCCGCATAAGCGCGGAAAGCCTCCAGCTCGGTCGGAAAACTCATGACCCAGCTGTGCGCATGCGTCCCACTGACGGGAATGCCATAACGTTGCCCGGTCAGCACATTGCTTGTAGAATTACAGCCTCCAATGATTGCGGCGCGCGCGCCGAGTATGCCCGCATCAGCGCCCTGTGCACGGCGAAGACCAAATTCCAGCACCGCGTCGCCCTGCGCAGCATAGCATACGCGACTTGCTTTTGTGGCAATGAGCGTTTGATGGTTAATAAAGGTCAGAAGCGCGGTTTCGATCAACTGTGCCTGCATGATAGGCGCTTTGACACGCACCAGCGGCTCATACGGGAAAACGATTGTTCCTTCCGGCATCGCATAGATTTCGCCGGTAAAGCGTAGGTTTCCGAGATAGGAGAGGAAGTCCTCGTCAAATAGGTTCAGAGAGCGAAGGTATGCCAGATCATATTCGTCAAAGTGTAGATTGTTGATGTAATCGATCAGGCTTTCCAATCCAGCCATGACAGCGTAGACCTTATTCTCGCGGGGACGGAAAAAAGCATCAAAAATCCCCTCATTTTCAGCCATTCCCTTGCGAAAATAGCCGTACATCATAGTAAGCTGGTACAAATCGGTCAACATTGTTAGATTTCGCATGTTATGCCTCCGTATGGCCGTCGTTATTTTCGTCAACCGAATTGTCAGCGCTGCCTGCTGTCTCATTCGATGCAGTATCGCTGTTTTTGGCAGTATTCTCTTTCAGTGCCGAAGTAACGTCTTCAACGTCCGTGTCCATGGCTGAGGCGGTTGCGTCAATGTTCTCTACGACGTTTGCAGGTTCCGGTGCGGGCCAAATGAGCCGATTTAGTTTCTTCTCACGGATCGCGCGTACAACAAAGAATATGCCGATACAGAGAAACAGTGCGGCACTCAAAAGCTGGGAGACTCTGATATCGGTTGCACCGATGTACAAGCTGTCGGTGCGAAGTCCCTCTACAAGCATGCGTTCAAAGGAGTACAGAAGCGCATACCAAAGGAATATATCGCCGTCATGCTTGACGCGCTTTCGCAAGAAGAACCACAATACAAGGAACGTAATCAAGCACCACATGGATTCGTAGAAGAAGGTCGCGTAATGAATTTCGCCGGTGGAATCGATCAAGACACTCAGCGGGAACCATTGATGCGCAGGATTTTCCACCAGCGGCCCGTATGCCTCTTGGTTGAAAAAATTGCCCCAGCGACCAATTGCTTGCGCTAAAACCAGACCGGGCGCACAGACGTCGAAAAGCTTCAGCAAGCGGATCTTTTTTGCCAGCGCATAGATGCTGATACCCAAAACGCCGCCGAGAACCGCACCGTAAATCGCCAACCCGCCTTCCCAGATGTATAAAATGGAAATCGGGTTTGCTTGATACAGAGAAAAGTTGAAGAACACGTAGTATAGTCTTGCTCCGATGATGCCGAGCGGAATCGTTACAAGGCAGAGATCCACTGCGGTATCGTTTGGCAGCTTTTTGCGCCTTACCTCAACGCTTGCAAGTATCACCGCAACGATGATGCCCAGCGCCATTAAAATGCCATACCAGTATACCGTGAGATCGCCGATGGAAAAAGCGATGCGATCCGGGTTTTGCATCGCCGCCAGAATGGAATACAGCATATTACCATTTCCTCCGGATTTTGTTATTTCCATTATAACGCATCCCTCTGTAAGAAAAAAGTCAGTTTTGTGAATAATAAAGATCCGTTGACTGATAAATCAGTCCTTCGATCGAGCGATAGGTGTCTTCAAAGGCTATTTCCCGAGAAATCTCCACCCCGTCAGCAGAGGAGTAGATTTTATATGTGCGTGAGGTCTTTCCGCGGCGCGGTTCCCGGACAACGACCTCGGTGCCGGCCGACAAGCTTTCGTCAAGCATCACGACATTCTTGGGTTCTTCCAAGACGCCGGTGCTTTCTGACCAGACGGAAATGTACATGCCATCTTTCAACGGCATGCCAAATATTGCTGCATTGACTGTATGATCTGTCTTATCAAGCCAAATAAAAACCATAATATCCTGTTCTGTAGAGTTTTTAAAACGAAAATTTTTCCCTCCGCTGCTGATGGTTGCATCTCGTCCAATTTCAACATAGCCCATAGGCCAGCTATGCGGGTGACGTTCCACGATCTCTAGGTCAGCCATCAGGACAGCATTGAACAAGGTTGTAGATATCTGGCATACGCCACCGCCATACTCCTGTTCATAGGCGCCGTTCCGAATCCCGGGTGCTTCTTTCCAACCGCTATTTTCGTCACGGTTGCCTAAAATCGCATTGCAATCGAAAATGTCACCCGGCTTGACAACCGTTCCATTGATTGCGTCAGCGGCTTTTTGCATGTTGAAAACACGATTTTCCGCATTATATGGGGAATTTCCATATGAGGTAGAATAATTCGAGATCTGTGCATGTGTCTGCTGTAATTGATCGACTGTGATTGCAGCCGGTATTTTCATTTCCGGGACGTCGATAACATCGTGTTTTTGTTCTTCTATAGCAGAGGTCACAAGACGGTACAGCGTTTCACAGTCGATCGCTGCGCCATCCCGTGACGATTCATACAGATAGGGTTCCATGTAGCTGTCACCGGCAGACACTGCCGCGTCTACAGCGTCGATGCGATTCAATTCCGCATACGATTCTAACGTATCTTTCAATTGGTCGCGGTTGATAATCGGAGAGCTGTTGAAAATACGTTCTTTGTCCAGAAAAGAGACGGTTGCCGCCTCCTGCAGCGCGGCGTCAACATCAAGCTGTACGCCAAGTTCTGCAAAGCTTAGTTGTGTTTCCCTTCCGTGAAAACGCAGGGTAATTCGATTATCATACAATATTTCTTTTTCTCGCGCGGCAAGACGCTCGCCGGCTTCCTGAACGGTCTCGCGCGATAGATCGATCCCGTCAATTACGATATGCTTGCCAAGCCGGGTTTCTGGAGATGCTGTATCGCTAGGCATACAGCCGATGAGCGTCATGACCGCGGCGAGAAGAAACGTCATACTTGAAATTGCATGCTTCATTGGCATAGTATGTTCATTTATAGAGCAGAAACGCCATGCGACATTTAATCGGCATAAAATACCAAGTGAATTTTTTCCAAGCCGAGATACTAATTTCTGCAAAAAAGGAATTGACATTTTCAAATGCGCATCTTATAATGACACAGTGCGCGGCAGTGCTGGAATTGGCAGACAGGCACGTTTGAGGGGCGTGTGCGCAGGCGTATGGGTTCAAGTCCCATCTGCCGCACCAACAAAAAAGCCCGGAATCTCTAGGGATTCCGGGCTTTTTGTATACTCCAAAAACACGATAAAAAACACACTTTTTTGTTTCTACATGGATTTGAGCGCGCTTATCCAGTTTTCCCCCGCGCCGCGAATTAGCGCGCCGATGTCAACGGCGGCGGCAAGCAGGATCCTTTCGGCCGCGGCCGACATCTTCTTCTTGGTCCTGTCAACCAGCATTTGAC
>CAZWUK010000034.1:0-23392 GCA_964636685.1 uncultured Oscillospiraceae bacterium | reverse complement strand
CTGATCGCTGTGCCTGCCATGATTAACCTCGACTTTGCCGACGTCAAGACCATCATGAAGGAAAAGGGTCTTGCGCATATGGGCATCGGCAACGCCTCCGGCGAAAAGCGCGCTGCGGAAGCCGCGCGTCAGGCCGTGGAGAGCCCGCTGCTTGAAACGAGCATCAACGGCGCGCGCGGCGTGCTGATGAATATTACCGGCGGCCCCGATTTGAGCCTGCTGGAGGTCAACGAGGCGGCGGAGATCATCTCCGAGAACGCCGATCCGGAAGCCAACATCATCTTCGGCGCGGATATCGACGACGCGATGGGCGACGCGCTGCGCATCACGGTTATCGCAACCGGCTTTGAGTCCGATCATGTGATGCAGAACGTCGGATCGATGTTCGGTTCGCAGTTCCAAAACAGCTATCGTGCGGCGCAGTCCTCGCAGCTCAACTCTGTGGTTGGCGCTTCGTCGTTTGGCGGGCCCACCATCGGCGGGTTCGGCAGTAGCTCCCGCTCCTCGGAATCCGCGGGAAGCGGCTCCTCTTCCGCTTTCGGCGGCGGATCGTCTTCCAATTACAGCAGCGTGTCTCCGTTCGCGGCGGCAGCTGCACGTACGGCCGAACCGCAGACCTTCAGCGCGGCGTCCTATACCCCACGCCGCCCGGTGGTCGCGGAGGAACCCATGAATCAAACGGTCAAGCCGACCGAACCGGCGATCGACGAGAGCGACATTCGCCGCGATTATAACGAGCAGCCGAAAAACAAGCTCGATATCCCCGCTTTCCTGAGAAAATAGGCAAATGTCTGATCCCCGCGGAAACGCGGGGATTTTTTTATGCGTCGAAGCCCTATTTTCGAATTCGACAAAACGCGTTACAATGAGAAAAAAATGGAATCGTGCGAGGCCTTATGTATTTTTATCTGCTTTATTTTTTCATCTATGCGTTTCTCGGCTGGTGCACCGAGGTGGTATTTGCGGCGGTCAATCAAGGCAGGTTCGTCAACCGCGGTTTTTTAAACGGCCCGGTCTGCCCGATCTACGGCTTTGGGCTTGTCGCGGTCGTGGCGCTTCTGGCGCCGCTCAAGGAAAACCTGCTTTTGCTATATGTCGGCTCGGTGATTGTCACCACGCTGATCGAGCTTGTGACCGGCTATATCATGGAAAAGCTGTTTCATCAGCGCTGGTGGGATTATTCCAAGCAGCCGCTCAATATCGGCGGTTACGTGTGCCTGAAGTTTTCGCTCCTCTGGGGCCTTGCGTGCATACTGATCGTTGACGTCATCCACCCGTTGATCGCGGGCGCGGTGGCGCTTCTGCCGACTTGGCTGGGTTGGAGCGCGGCGGGACTCTTTTGTGCAATGATCGTTGCCGATACCATCGTGACCGTAATCTCCGTCAACCGGATGAACCAACAGCTGAAACAACTGGAGGAGGTCGGAAAGCTGCTGCACGCGCTTTCGGACAGTATTGGCGGAACGGTTGCCGAAACGGCGATTGCGGCAGAAAAGAAGAAAATCGAGCTGCGAGAGGGCGTAGAGCAAAAGAAAACCGAGCTGCTGGAGGAAACGGAGCGTAAAAAGCATGAGCTTGCGGACGCCGTTGCGAAGCGACGCGAGGAGGCGGAGAAGCGGCGGGAAGCGCTGCTTTCGGAATTGTCGCGGCGTCACGGCCGGTTTGTACAGGCGTTTCCGGATCTTCGATCCGTACTGCACAGCGACGCCTTGGAGCAGGTAAAAGAGCGGGTGCAGAAGAAAAAACAGCACAGGAAAGAGGAGCGCAAAAAATAATTGTGCATAAAAATGCAGACAAGTCTTGCAATCCGGTGCATAGCGTGGTATATTACCAGCAACAATTATATATAATTTGAGTCGAACTCAAAATGATAGAGGCGCGGAGATCAGGAGTATCCTGCAAAACAGGTCATGACAGACCGCAGGAAAAAGGGAGATCCGCCGAAGCGCGGGATGGCCGTCATACCACCCGATGCTGGGACGCCGCAGAAGATGCGGCGTACTGTCACGAAAGTGAAGCGCTATCGGAGAAGTCGTTTTTCTGTGCAGCCGTATTTCGTGACGGCTGCATTTTTTGTCGGCCGGAGAGAGAGGGAAACCATGAAAATTAGAAATTGCAGGAGACTGCTGTTGTGCCTGGCGCTTGTGCTTTGCACGGCGCTGTTCGCGGGCGTCGCGCTGGCGGAGGGGGAGGACGCCGTATATCGGAGCGATTTATACGCGACATTTTGGGCGCTGGTACCGCCGATTGTCGCCATTGTGCTGGCGCTGATTACCAAGGAGGTGTATATCTCCCTGTTTGTCGGCATTTTGACCGGCGCGCTGCTATATGCAAACGGAAATCCCGTCAAAACGGTGACGTCGATTTTTGAGATGATGACCGCAAAGCTTGGAGACGGCTGGAACGTGGGAATCTTGATTTTTCTCGTTGTGCTGGGCATTTTGGTTTCGCTCATCAATCGAGCGGGGGGAAGCGCCGCATACGGCAAATGGGCGTCAAACGGCATTCGCTCCAAGCGCGGCGCGGAATTTGCAACGTTTGGTCTTGGCGCCTTGATTTTTGTTGACGACTATTTCAACTGCCTGACCGTGGGAAGCGTGATGCGTCCGGTGACGGATAAGTTCGGCGTTTCGCGTGCAAAGCTCGCGTATCTCATCGATGCGACCGCCGCGCCGATCTGCATCATCGCGCCCATTTCAAGCTGGGCGGCGGCTGTGACCTCCAGCGCGGAGGGAACGGGCGTAGACGGATTTGCAACGTTTCTGAAAACGATCCCCTACAATTTCTACGCGCTGTTGACGATCGTCTTCATCGTTTTGACAACTGCGCTGAAGTTTGACTTTGGCGCGATGAAAAAGCACGAAAAGAACGCTGAACAGGGCGATCTATTTACGACGCAGGCACGCCCCTACGCCGGCGACGCCGGACAACAGGTTTCCGACAGGGGACGTGTGCTGGATCTCATCCTCCCCGTGGCGGTACTAATCGTCGCCTGCGTACTGGGCATGGTCTATACCGGCGGCTTTTTTGAAGGCGTTCCGTTTGTTGAGGCGTTTGCCGCGTGCGACGCCTCCGTCGGCTTGGTGTTGGGATCCTTTGTGGCGCTGGTCGTCGCCTTCCTGCTGTACATTCCCCGGAAGATCCTCACGTTCAAGGAGTTTGCAGCGTGCATTCCGGAGGGCTTTCATCAGATGGTGCCGGCGATCCTCATCTTGACCTTTGCATGGACGCTGTCCGGCTTTTGCCGCGATGCGCTGGGCGCGGGCGAGTTTGTCAAGACCGTGGTGGCGGGCAACGCCTCTGTTTCCATGTTTCTGCCGGCGGTATTGTTTTTGATCGCGTTGGGACTGGCGTTCGCCACGGGCACCTCCTGGGGGACGTTCGGCATCCTAATTCCGATCGTGCTTTCCATTCTTCCGGAGACGAATGAAATCATGGTCATTACTGTGTCCGCCTGTCTTGCGGGCGCGGTCTGCGGCGATCACTGCTCGCCGATCTCCGATACGACGATCATGGCGTCAACGGGCGCGCAGTGCGACCACATCAACCATGTCTCCACCCAGATTCCGTATGCCATGCTGGTGGCGGCGGTATCGTTTGTGAGCTACATCATCGCGGGCGTCATACAGAAGCTCTATATTGCGCTGCCGGCCGCACTCGTGCTGATGGGCGCCGTGATCCTGATCGCATGGCGGATACAGCAAAAAAAGCAAAGCAACAGGCGGAAAACGCTTGAATGACGCAGCAGCGTTCTATGCGGGAAGCAATTCCCGCTTTTTTGCGCGGCACCAGCATTTTGTGCTTGACCTTCCACCGACTGTAAGGTATATAGTGTAAGCATCGAGCAGGAGAACGCGCATGAAGATCAATGAAATGGAACGTCTGACGGGCGTTGCAAAAAAGAATATTCGCTATTACGAACAGGAAGGTCTGCTCGCGCCCGGACGCAACAGCGAAAACGGTTATCGAGAGTATGGGCAGGAGGATGTTTCGACCCTGCGGCGCATTCAGCTGCTGCGCAAGCTGTCGGTGCCGATTGCTGAGATTCGCACCATGCAGCAGGGAACGTTTTCCGTGTCGGACGGCGCGAGGCGGCACATCGTTGTGCTTGAGCGCGCCAAGGAAAACATTGACGCGGCAAAAACGATTTGCGAACGGCTTGCCGGAGAGAACGTGACGTTTGCCAGTCTCGATGCGGAGATCTATTTGACCCAAATGGAACAGATGGAGAAAGCGGGGACAAGCTTTATGGATGTGGAACGGCTGGATCGGCGGATGAAACGTAAACGCGGCGCGCTGATCGCGGGGATCACGATGATCGCCATCATGCTCGTATGGATCGTATTTTTCATTTGCCTGTGCATGCTCGACTGCCCGCCGTGGCCGGTTGTTGTGCTGCTGCTGGCGATTCCCATCGCGGTATGCGTTGGGATTGTGATTGCGCTCAAACAAAGGATGAAGGAAATACAGGGAGGGGAAGAAGATGCTGCTGGTCAATATTGACAATATTCCGGGAAAGGAATTCGACGTATTGGGGATTGCAAAGGGCAACGTGGTGCAGTCCAAGAACTTTGGTAAGGATTTCATGGCGGGGATCAAGACGCTGGTGGGCGGAGAGATCACCGGCTACACGGAGATGCTCAACGAAGCGCGGCAAATCGCCGTCAAGCGCATGGTGGATGACGCCGAACGTCTGGGCGCGGACGCTGTGGTCAATGTTCGCTATGCCTCTGCCGCGGTCATGCAGGGCGCAGCAGAGGTCATTGCCTACGGCACGGCGGTCAAATACCGCGCGTAAGGCAGAAATTATAAAACGGAGCCGGAATTCCGGCTCTTTTTCTGTTGGCAGCCAACCAGCGTAAACGTTTGCAAAAAGTTCTTTACATCCTGTTTGCACGGGCGTATAATCACCCTTGTATCCGAAAGGACACGGTATCATATCAAAAAAAGCAGATCAGGAGGCTTGAGGTACTATGGAGGGCATCTGGGTTGGCGTTATCGTGCTGGGCATTGGACTGGTGCTGGCGATCATCGGCGGCTTGTCGTTTGGCACGGCGAAAAAAATCGAGAACTATGAGACGCGGCATGGCATTGTGACAACGGTGCTGCACATGAAGCGAAACAAAACCAAGATCCAGGTTCCCATGGTGCAGATCAAGGTGAACGATGAGGTGCATGCGCATCAGGCGCTGAATGTAAACGGCTCACGAACCTATCGGGAGAACCAGCAGGTCAATGTCAAGTGGAACGCAAAGCACCCGGAGGATCTCTATATCGAAGGCGATAATACGAAAAAAGCGGGCGCCATTAAGCTGCTGGCCATAGCCGCAGCGGTGCTGGTAGCCGGTATTGCGATCATCATCGCAACGCTGACCAAATAAAGATTTCGCAGAGCGGATCAAAAAACAGAGGACGAAAGCGATTGCTTTTGTCCTCTTGTATTTTACTGACGGCGCTGTAAACAGTTTAGAGCGTGTTTCTAAAATCAGCAAGCGCAATTTCACGCCCTCGGCCTGCATATTTTCGTTAAAAAGCCTCGCCTTAGCACCACTAAGCCTACGTTTTTTGCCTCAATCTGCAAGCCGATGACGCAAAATTTCATCTTGCATACTTTAGAAACACGCCCTAATCGCGCCGGTCGCCGCGTACAAACGGCTCGTTAATTTGTTCTGACAGCAGCAGCCCGTACTTTTTCGGGAGGCGGTAAGCGTTGCCGTGTACCTCGGAGCCGCGATACGCGCGCATGTCGTCGATCGGAAAATCGGCAATATAAACGCCCTCCGCTTCGCCGGCTTCCAGAAGCAGCGTATCCCGCGAAGAGGATGCACCCGGCGCGTAGGCGACGCCGTCAAACGCCGAGGAATGCCCGTTGCAGTCCGGCTGTCCCGCCGGATAGTTGGCGGTGGCAATGCCGAGCATGTTCTCATAGGCTCTGGCACGAAGCTGAGAGAGACGGTTGATCTCCATCGGGCAGGCGTTTGGTACCAGGATCACCTCCGCGCCCTTGAGCATGAGAATGCGCGCGCTCTCCGGAAATTCACGGTCAAAGCAGATCATGGCGCCGATTTTGACAAGACCTGCTGCGGTATCGAGCGTGCAGACATAGAAATCGTCCCCCGCGTCAAGCATGCGCTCCTCCCCAAAGTCGCAGGTATGCACCTTTGCATAGGAAAGCTGCCGTTTGCCAAAGCGGTCGAATAGACATAATGCGTTTTGCGGGAGCGGATCGTGTGATTTGAGGTAGGTGACGCCGATTGCCATTTGCAGCGTTGCGGCAAGGTCGGAAAAAGTACGCAAGAAACCACTGTCGGACGAAACGGCGCATGCCCGCCGCGCTTTTGGATCCTCGGGGATGCGGTAGCCGGTGCTCCACATCTCGGGAAACAGCGCGATATCGGCGCCCAGCGCCTTTGCCTGCTCGCAAAAAGCGACGCCGCGCGCCAAATTGCCCGCCTGCGTGCCCGTCGGGAGGATTTGCAGTAATGCGACCTTCAAGCGCTGCATAGGAGATCCCTTTCGTTTTGTTTATACGATCACCGCGCCGAGCATTTTTGCCAGTACGACCGACTGCTCCGGCCCGATCTTGACGCCAATCAGCTCATAGCGGCTGTCGGACACGCCGATGCCGTCGATGATGCACGCTGACAGGTCAACGCCCTTGAGCGGCGTTTTGAAAAAATCCGCGCCGGAAAAATCGACTTCGGCAAAGCGAACCTTTTTGAGCTTGGTTTCCGAGAGATACGCTTCGCGGAAGCTGCCGCCGGTTATTTTGACGTCTTCAAACAATGACAGCCCGCAGTTTGCGTAGCGAAACGAGGATTCCGTAAATTCCGTCTTTTTGAATATGCTGTGACTGAAATTTGCCCCATCCGCTTTGCAGCGAACAAAGCGGCATTCCTTGAAAAACGTCTCGGAGAAGTTGCAGTTGGAAAGATCGCAGTCCAGAAACGCCGCCTGATAAAAGCTGGATTTGTAGAAGCTGCAACCGTCAAAGCGACAGCGTGAGAAGGTGGTTTGGCTGCATTCCAGGTCGGACGCATCGCATGAGGAGAGGGTTTCTCCTTCAAACAGCATCGCTTCGAGCGAATTGTCCGCACAACGCGCGGTATGGACTGCATCAAACAGCATAGACGTTTTCTCCGTGGAAGATCAAAATACGCGGCGCCCGCAGATAAAGTTGCGCACCCAGTAGCTGCTGGTGATCGTGCTGGTCACAACCTCGCCCTTGCTGGAGGAGGCGTGCACAAACCGGCTGCCGCCCACATAGACGCCCGTATGGTTGACGGTACGGGAGGAATCGTCGCAGAAAAACACAAGGTCGCCCGCCTGCAAATCGGAAATGCTGCCGATCTCCGTCCACTTGCTGGTTCTGCTGAAGCTTTGCGCGTTGAGACGGCTTGTGCTGACCCCGCAGGTACGCAGACAGAAATACACAAGCCCGGAACAATCAAAATAATTGGGCCCTTCCTCGCCGCGAACATAGCTTTTGCCCAGCTGCCCCTTTGCTACCGAGACGATGCCGCTCGGACTGTAAGAGGCGGAGTAGCTGCCGCCGGAGGAGCCGCTCTCCGACGAGGACGAACCGGACGAGGATGAACCGGACGAGGATGAACCGGAGGACGACGACGAGGAGCCGGAGGATGACGAGGGCTTCTTTGTCGGTTTGGGCGTGGGCGTTGGATCGATCTTGGGACGCGCCTTTTCAGACAGGAGCAGATCTCGATCCTCGCGGTCAAATTTGCCGTCCACGGTCAGCCCGTTCTTTTTTTGGAAGGCTTCCACCGCGTCCGCGGTCGCAACGCCGAAATAGCTGCTGATCTTGCCGTCGTAGTAGCCAAGCTCCGTCAGACGAAGCTGGATGCGCTTGACGTCCGCGCCTGTGTCGCCTGAGCCAATGTCATAAGGCGCGGCATTCGTGCTGTAAAGCGTTTCCTGCAGGTGTGCGTCGGCAACGCCGTTGACCGTGCTGCCGACTGCGCGCTGAAACAGCGACACGGCGCTCGCGGTGGAGTCGTTATACAATGTGCCGGGTTCATCGGATTCGAGATAGCCAAGCTCCATCAGCCGAGACTGGAGCTTTTGCACCGTCGGATAATCGTCGTTGAGCTGCAACAGGGAATATTCCGATACCGAAACGGCGCTGGTCGGCGCCGGGCTTTCGTCCGAGCAAAGCAGCGGACACTGCGTCGGGAGCGGCGTAGCCGTGGGCAGCGGGGTTTCGGCTGCATCGGCCATGGCGGCAACATAGCGGCCGTTGGCGGCGCTCAGCCGGTCAAGTCCGAGCGGGAGCAGCACAAACAGCATCAGCGCCAATGTGACGGTGATGAGAATGGAGGTACGCGCCTTTTTCCCAAACAGACGGGAGGGCGGGCGCACGTCTCCTTCCGGCAGACGCTTTGGCTGCAAATTGTCCATAGCTTGCTCCTTCTGTATCAATGGATACCGTTACCATTATACAAAAAAAGCAAGCGTCCGATTTTGAACTTTTAGAGAATTCCGCTCTACCCGCGCAGGCGGTGATCTTTTTAACTGCATTGCGGGAAAAGGAACGCTATTTTCCTATGCGCGAATCTGCGGTATACTAAAAAGAATGTTATGGAAAAGAAAGGGTCTTCCGGTGAAGAAAGTAAAACTCGGAGTCTATCTCAAGGGGTATCGCAAGCAGAGCGTCGTCGCGCCGCTGTTTAAGCTGCTCGAGGCGTTATTTGATCTTTTGGTGCCGCTTGTGATGGCGGATATCATCGACGGCGGCATCGCGTCAGGCGACACCGGCTATATTCTAAGACGCTGTCTGGTTTTGATCCTGCTGGCGGTCGTGGGACTTGCTTGCAGCATCACGGCGCAGTATTTTGCGTCTCAGGCGGCGGTCGGCTACGCTACGCACCTTCGCAGCGCACTGTTTTCGCATATCCAGAAGTTGAGCTTTTCGCAGGTGGATACGCTCGGCAAAAGCACGCTGATTACGCGCATGACGAGCGACGTCAATCAGGTGCAGAGCGGACTGAACCTATTCTTGCGCCTGTTTATGCGCAGCCCCTTTGTGGTATTTGGCAGCATGGTCATGGCGTTTACCATCGACCGCAAGGCGGCGCTGGTGTTTGTTTTGACCATTCCGGCGCTGGCGGTGGTGGTGTTTGGCGTGATGCTCTTGACAAAGCCGCTCTACAAACAGGTGCAGACGCGTCTGGACGGCGTGTTGGGCATGACGCGGGAGAATCTTTCCGGCGTTCGCGTGGTGCGCGCCTTCAATCGAGAACAGGACGAGGTGACGCGCTTTGAAAACGCCAACGGACAGTTGACAAAACTGCAGCTGTTTGTCGGCAGGCTCGCGGCGCTGATGAATCCCGTGACCTATCTCATCGTCAACCTTGGCATTATCGCGTTGCTGCGTACCGGCGCGGTGCAGGTTCATGCCGGCGCTTTGCAGCAGGGGCAGGTGATCGCGCTGGTCAGCTACATGAGTCAGGTGCTGGTGGAGCTTGTGAAGATGGCGTCTTTTATCATCCTGACTACCAAAGCGCTGGCTTGCGCCGCCCGTATCCGCGGCGTGCTGCAAACGGAGCCCGATATGGCGTTTCCCGACGGGGAGAAGGGCGCTTCTTCACAAGGCGACGCGGTACGGTTTTCCAATGTATCGCTCACCTATGCGGGCGCGGGAGACGAGAGCCTTTCGGACGTCAGCTTTTTTGCGCGTCCCGGCGAAACCATCGGCGTGATCGGCGGCACGGGCAGCGGCAAAACCAGTCTGGTGTCGCTGATCCCCAGATTCTACGACGCGACGGCGGGCACGGTTTCGGTATTTGGCAAGGACGTCAAGGACTACCAAAAGGATGCGCTGCGGCAGATGGTGGGCGTTGTGTTGCAGCGGGCGCAGCTGTTTTCCGGCACGATTCGCGATAACCTCCGCTACGGAAACGAGAACGCCACCGACGAGCTGCTCTTTGCGGCATTAAAGAGCGCGCAGGCGGAGGATTTTGTCCGGCAAAAGCCCAACGGGCTGGACGAGCCTGTGGAGCAGGGCGGCAGAAATCTTTCCGGCGGACAGAAGCAGCGCTTGACCATTGCGCGCGCGCTGGTGAAAAACCCCAAGATCCTGATACTCGACGACAGCGCCAGCGCGCTGGATTTTGCTACCGACGCGGCGCTGCGAAAAGCGATTGCCGCGCTGCCGGGCGCGATTACCACATTTATCGTGAGTCAGCGCGCGGCAAGTCTCAAGGCCGCCGACCGTATCCTTGTGCTGGATGACGGCGCGCTTGTGGGCAACGGTACGCATGAGCAGCTTTTGACGGATTGCCCGGTCTATCGGGAGATTTATGAGAGCCAATTCAAGAAAGGGGGCGAGCAGTGATGGAAACCAAGAAAAAGATGCTGCCGCCATCCGCCCAAAAAGATACGCTCGACCGCGTGCTCAAAAGGATTCGTCCCTATTGGGGACTGCTGTTTGCAAGCCTTTTGCTTGCGGCAGTCAGCGTTGCGACCCAGCTGCTTGTGCCGATTCTCTGCGGCAACGCGATCGACGCGATGGTGCGCGCGGGCGCGGTGGATTTTTCGCGCGTACTCTCCATTGTGCAATGGATCGCCATTGTGGCGGCGGTGACGGGCATCTGCCAGTGGCTGCTGGGCGTGTGCAACAACCGTATGGCGTTTTGCGTATCGCGCGATCTTCGTAACGACGCGATTGAAAAAATACAGCGGCTGCCGCTGTCCTATCTGGACAGCCACGCCTCCGGCGATTTGGTCAGCCGCACGATCACCGACGTAGACACGTTCTCCGATGGGCTTTTGATGGGCTTTACACAGCTGTTCACCGGCGTTTTGACCATCGTCGGCACACTGTGCTTTATGCTGTATGTGGATGTGTCGGTGACGCTGGTGGTGGTCTGTATTACGCCGTTGAGCCTTGTTGTGGCGGCGTTTATTGCCAAGAAAACCTATCGGTATTTTCAGTCGCAGAGCGCGGTGCGCGGCGAACAGACCGCGTATGTCAACGAAATGATCGAGGGACAGTCCGTGGTGCAGGCGTTTGGGCAGGAGCGCAGCAGCCAACGCCGGTTTGACGAGATCAACGGCAGGCTGCAAAAGGTCAGCATGCAGGCGATCTTCTTCAGCAGCATCACAAATCCCGCTACGCGCTTTGTCAACAGCATCGTGTATGCGGGCGTGGGCGTTGCGGGCGCCTTGAGCGCTGTTTCCGGCGGAATCACCGTGGGACAGCTGAGCTGCTTTTTGAGCTATGCCAATCAGTACACAAAGCCGTTTAACGAGATCTCCGGCGTGATTACGGAATTGCAGAACGCGCTGGCGTGCGCGGCAAGGGTATTTGAACTGCTCGATGAAGAAAACGAACCCGAAACGCCAAAGGAAGCGGCAGAGCTTGTGCCGGACGGGCGCGTGGAGCTGCAAAACGTCGCGTTTTCCTACACGCCGGAGCAAAAGCTCATAGAGGATCTTTCGCTTTCGGTGCAGCCAGGTATGCGCGTGGCGATCGTCGGGCCCACCGGCTGCGGCAAGACAACGCTCATCAACCTGCTGATGCGCTTCTATGACGTCAACCGCGGCAGCATCTCGGTCGCGGGCAAGGATATTCGAAACGTCACGCGGCGCTCGCTGCGCAAAAGCTACGGCATGGTGTTGCAGGATACCTGGCTCAAGCAGGGCACGATCCGCGAGAACATCGCGTATGGGCGACCAGACGCAACCGAGGAGCAGATCGTCACGGCGGCAAAGGCGGCGCATGCGCACAGCTTCATCAAGCGCTTGCCGCAGGGCTACGATACCGTGATCCATGAGGACGGCGGCAACCTCAGTCAGGGACAAAAGCAGCTGTTGTGCATTGCGCGCGTGATGCTGTGCCTGCCGCCGATGCTGATTCTCGATGAGGCGACGAGCAGCATCGACACGCGTACCGAGCTAAGCATTCAGTCCGCGTTTTCGACGATGATGCAGGGGCGCACGAGCTTTATCGTGGCGCACCGCCTGTCCACGATCCGGGAAGCGGACGTCATCCTCGTGATGAAGGACGGGAAGATCATCGAGCAGGGCAGCCATGCTGCGCTGATGCGAAAAAACGGCTTCTATGCCGCGCTCTACAACAGCCAGTTTGAACCCAGCGCCGGTTGATACAAACAAAAATCATTCCAATAAAAAGCAAGGGAGATCACCTTTTATAAAGCGATCTCCTTTTGCAATAAAGAACCCCAAAACGCCTGCAAAAAAGGTGGGGTTATTACAAAAGAATGAGTGATCTCGGCTCTTTCTTGCTTACTTCTTTCTCCTCCGACAGAGAACCTCAAAACGCCTGCAAAAAAGGGTGGGGTTATTACAAAAGAATGAGTGATCTCGGCTCTTTCTTGCTTACTTCTTTCTCCTCCGACAGAGAACCTCAAAACGCCTGCAAAAAAGGGTGGGGTTATTACAAAAGAATGAGTTATCTCGGCTCTTTCTTGCCTACTTCTTTCTCCCCCGACAGAGAACCTCAAAACGCCTGCAAAAAAGGGTGGGTTATTACAAAAGAATGAGTTATCTCGGCTCTTTCTTGCCCACTTCTTTCTCTCCCGAGAAAGAAGTAGAGGAGAGGCGATGCCGTGTGCCGTCCGGCTCGACGACTATGGTGCTGTCCAGCTGTGATTTCAGACTTTCGCGAAAGGCTGCGATATAGGCTGCGCGCAGCGTCTGCTGCTCCGCCTTTTCCGCCTCGGTCAACCCCTCGGGCGTGCGGGATTTCTTCGCCAGCGCATTGATGCGCGCAATCTCAAGATCATTCATAAAGCAGCTCCTTCGTTGTCACAATAAAATGGGTGCAAATCCGCATGCAACCGTTCTCGGGGCGTTCCATAGCCATCGTACCCCGCGCAGTGGCAGATCTCATCGTTGACGTGGATGCGCAGCGCGTCTTGCAACACGGCCGCGCGATCCGTCAGCGCGTCGCTTGCCGCAACATATTCCCAAGCACGGTTTAAAAATGCCACCTCGCGCCGACCGTGGGTGCGGGTGCGCATAGGACGGGCGGCGTCGCATGCGGTAAGATAACCGGATACGACAGCGCTTGGAATCCCTTCCGCCAACAGACTTTTGCGGATCGCGTCCACGGCAAGCGCGTCGATGTCCCGCCACGCGGCGTGGCTCGGAGAATACAGCACAACGGTGTAGCGGCTGCTGCAATGGACAAGCAGCAGCGAAGCGGCGCCGTAAAGGGAAATTACGTGCGCGTCCCATAAAAAGCGGCGGTCGGATACCGCGCCATACGGGAGCGCGCCGGTGTGCAGATATTTTTGCAGCGGGATCGTATAACCGATTTCCATGGCGCCTCCGATGTAACAGGTAAAAACGCGCAGCGTTACGGGTTCTCGAGGAGATAGGCGGCAAACCCGTCGCTCATGGTCTGCGTGCCGTCCGGCGCGACCCAGAGAACCTCCACGTTTTCAAGGGACGCGACAAACGCCTGCCCGTCGGTCAGCGGCATGTTAAACAGCGCCGTTGAGAGCGCGTCCGCCAGTCCCGAATCCGGCGCAAGGACGGAGACGGAGACAAAATAGGTCGCCGGCATCAGCGTGACGGGGTCGATGATGTGATGGTAGATATTCCCGTTCACCGTGTAGTAACGCTGATAGCTTCCGCTCGTGACGAGATTGGTATCCTTTACCGCAAGATAGCACAGGTAGTCGCTGCTGGAAAGATCGGGGCTTTGGACGCCGACCTTCCACGGCGTACCGTCTGTGCGGCTGCCAATGCCGCAGACGTTGCCGCCAACGGAGAGCAGCAGATCCGTCACACCCTGATCGACCAATCCCTCTACGACCTTTTGGGCGGCATAGCCCTTTGCGATGGCGCCGACGTCGAGCGACATGGCGGGATCGGCAAGATAGATCGTGGAGGCGTCTTCATCAACGATCACATCGTCGATATTACAGTGCGCGGCGGCTTGGGTCAAATCGTCCATGGGCGGCAGAGCCGCGTTTTCGGGATCGTCAATGCCCGCCTCGCGATAGTTGTGCCAAATGCGCAGCACACTGCCGAAGGCGATGTTCATTTTGCCGGAGGTCAGGGTGTACATCTCCTTGGCGTATGCCACAAGGTCGATCAGCTTTTGATCGACCTTGACCGGGGCGACGCCCGCGTTGTCATTGACGGTCTTGATATTGTTCACGCCGTCGTAGGCGTTGTAAATGTCAAACAGCGTATGATAGTCGCGCAAAAGCGCATGCACCTCGTCTACAAGCGCGGACGCAGTATCTTCGTCCGGCGCGTAGAGCACAAGCTTTGTAACGGTGTCAAATACGTCGATAAAGCTGCCCTCATACCGGTGCATGGCGGGATCGGCCGTAGACTCCGCCGCGACGTCCTTTTTTTGACAGCCGGTGAAAACGGAGCTGAGCGCAAGGATAAGCGCCGTAAGCAGCACGGTGATTTTTTTCACGGTAAAACCCCTTTTGTATAAAATAGAAGCCCGAAACATTATTTCACGTTTCGGGCTTCTTTACAAGTCGGTTCAGGACTTATTTGGCGTTGGCAACGGCCTTTGCCACAACGCTCATGAAGTCGCCCACATGGATGGTGACAGAAGCGATGAGGTCGGCGTCAGCAGCAAGACCAGTTTCATCCAGCGCGGTGGCGGACACTTCGTCAGCGGTCTTGCCGACGCAGTATGCTGCAAATGCGGCAGCCTGCTCGTTCCATTCCTTGCCGATGGCGGAAGCGGCGGCCATGCCGTAAGCCGCACCCAGCTCGTTCTTGGTGGCGACGGCGGCGGCGATGTCGTTCGTGATAGCGCCGGCGGCGTCAAACTTCACGTTGGCCTGTACCGCGTCGATGATGCAGCTGGTGATCTTGCCTTCTGCATTCACGGTGACGGCGGCATAGGTGGAGTAAGCCTGTGCAACGCCCTCTGCATCCGCAGCGGCGTCCTTGGACTTGCTCATGCCGGTGACGGCGGCGAGACCGACCTTATCGGTCGTGGAAGCGCCCAGCTCCTGCGCGTTTTCAACTGCTTTGGCAATCGCGTCGATCAGACCGGTCACATGGATGGTGCAGCCTGCGGCGAGGTCGGCATCCGCGGGCGTCATGCTCTCGGTGAGGGCCATGCCCTTGACTTCGTCAATGGTCTTGCCGATGCAGTAAGCGGCCAGCGCGTCAACCTGCTCGTTCCATTCCTTGCCAATGGCGGAAGCTGCGGCCATGCCGTAGCTGGCGCCCAGCTCTTGCTTGGTGGGGAAGGCTGCTGTCGCGGCGTCCGTGGTGAGCTTGCCTTCCTTGGAGAAGTTAATGGTCGCCTGGAGAGAATCGATCGTGCAGCCCGTAATCACGCCGTTTGCGTCAACGGTGACGGCGACGACGGTGGCTTCGGTCTTGGCGGCGCCGTCTTCTTCACCTGCTGCGGTAGAGCCGGAAACGCCGGTCACGATGGCGATGCCGGTTTTGGCGGCAGCGGCTTCCGGCGCGGGTTCTTCGGTGGCTTCCAGTTCCGTTGCGGGCGCATCCGTCACGACGGGCGCTTCGGTAACAACAGGCTCTTCAACGGCCTTTTTGCAGCCGGCAAAGAGGGACATTGCCATAACCAGGCACAGTGCGAGGGCAATGAGTTTTTTCATAGGGACCTCTATGATGCATTGAATTTATTTCTTATTCGGCAGAGCCGTAATAAGCTTGTCAGGACAGCAGCGAGAGCACAAAGGCAATGGCTGCATTGACCGCCTTGGTCACGGCGGTGGAGCTGATGGTCGCGCCGCTGACGCCGTCAATCCACGCGCCCGCGCCGTCGATCGTCTCTACAACCGTGCTGGCGGAGCTTGCGGCATCCGCGCCAGCCGCGTCGGGAGAAGTCGCCGCAGCGGTGGCAGAGGAGGCGTTTTCGCCGGTTGCGGCGGTGGTTGCATCGGCAGAAGCGGTGACGGCGGTTGCCGAAGCTGCGGCGTCCGCGTGATCGCCGTCCTTATCGCCATGACCGTCGTCTTTATCGTCGTGATCGTCGTCCTTGTCGTCCTTGTCGTCGTCCGCCTCGTCGCTTTCGCCGGTCGCGGAGGACGTCGCGTCCACGGTTTCGCCGGTTGCGGCGCTTGCTGCATCTGCCGTACCGGTCGCGGAAGCCGTTGCGTCCGCTTCACCGGGGTTGACGCCGATAATTCCGGTCAAACCAATATACTGCGCAAGATATGCAGGCTCCAGCACACGTTCGCCCAGACCTGCGGTTTCGTTGAAGTCGTTTTCGTCGATGGCGACGCCTGTGACGACGCCCGCTTCATCCAGTCCGACATAGACGTGGATAGGCCCGTGGAAGCCGGTTACGGAAACGAGCACCACATAGCCGCCCTCGACCTTGTAGGCTGCATCCACGGTATCGTCGTGCGGCAGCTCGGTCGAGGTGACAGCTCCCGGAACAACGCCGTAGAACAGACCTTGCTCTTCTTCGTTGCCGATGTTGTTGATGTATTTGACGGCTTTGTTCACGCCCGAGACGACCGCGCCGGAGCTGATGGAGGCGCCGGCGATGGAATCGACGTTTTCACCCAGCGCCGCCGGTGCGGTGATGCCGGAGAACTGGCCGGTAAATTCGGGGTCTTTGGTGCGCGCGCCAAGTCCGGCGGTTTCGGCAAAATTGGCGCCGCCCACGCTGATGCCGGTGATGACGTTATCGTTGGTCAAACCGACCAAAATCTCAATATCGCCGCCGTAGCCCTTGACGGTGATCTTGGCGACGTGCCCTACGACCTCGTTGCCTTTGACCGCTTCAAAGCAGGCATCCACAGCCGCGTTTTCGGAAAGCTCCACGACCCGGAAGCTGTCCGCCTCCGCGTAGACGGCATAGCGTTCCGCGTCCGAAGCCTTGAGGGCGTTTGCCTCGATGACGGGCTTTGTGACGCCGTTCGTAAAGCCGAGAAGCACGCCTGCTACCGCAGCGATAAGCGTTAAGATGAGCCATGCCGGCAAAGTCTTTTTCATTGACTGCTTTCCTCCGTTGCTTGTTGTTGTTCAGCAGACGGCTTGTCCGCCGCCTGCGTTCCATTCTTATGATGCGCATATGCGTCGATTCCGCGTATGGCGGATTTTGCCACTACGCCCGTCAGGATGCCCGTGACGACCGCCGCGATCAGTAAAATCGGGAAATAGGCGAGGATCGCGCGGCTTTGTACTACAAGGCAGGCGACGAGCATCTGCCCCACGTTGTGCATCACGGCGCCCATGACGCTGACGCCGATCATGCTCATGCCCTTGACCCGGGACGTCAGCAGCATGGCGGTGAGACTCAAAAGTCCGCCGGCAAAGCTGTACAGCATGGCGGTTACGCCGCCGAACATCAGACCCGAAAGCCCGACCTTGAGAAACATCAAAATCCACGCGCTCTTGGCGTCTAGCAGAAAGATCGCGTAGAGCAGCACCGTGTTGGACAGCCCCAGCTTGATGCCGGGAATGGTGCTGATGGGGATCATGGAGTCCACGTAGCCCAGCACCAGCGCCACGGCGGTAAGAAGCCCGAGCTTTGCAATCGTTTTTGTCGTCATGCGTCCTCCACCTCGGCCGCCGTAACTTCGACGGTCACGCCGTTTGGCAGACAGACGATCCAGCTGTTGAGCAGCAGCTCGTCCGCTTTGCCCGGGTCGATCGTGCCCTGCTGGACGCAGAGCTGATTTTTGCAGGTGGAGGATTCCATGTGCACGCCGTTTTCGTCAATCACGATCACGTTGACCCTGCCGTCGCCCTGATCGACGGTGATCGTCTGATAATCCGAAGCGGAAACCCTGCAATATTCCTGATCTGACACATATACCGTGACGGTCGCGCTGTCGCCGGGACGGTTAAAAAACCGCGTATAGAGCAGGACGGCGAGCGCTATGAGCAGTACTGCGCCAATGAGAAGAAAGTCGCGCTTTTTCATCAATCGTTGCCCTCCAGCATGTACAGCCCGCGCGTCAGACCGTCCATCAGCGCGGAGACAAGCTTGCTCGACGGAAGCGTCGCCGCGGAACAGCCGTCCGCGTCCGATACGATGGAAGCCGGATCATACAGGTCATACAGCGCGGCAACGCGCTTGCCGGTCAGGTGCTCTGCAAGCGCCAGATACTGATGGTATACCGCCGATTGCGCGGCGGTGGGTTCTTCGCAGAGGTAGCTGCCGTCCGTATAGTTCATCCCGCGGAAGCGAACGGAAACGAAGGTGTCGTTGACCAACTCAAACTGGACGGAAATTTGCTCAAAGCCATCCTCGTAATAAAAGCCCCGGTACGCGCCGTTTTCATAGCCGGAGAGCTGCGGCAGCGCCGTCGTCTCCACCGGCGTGTACACGTTCCTGGCAAAGCCCTCCATGATTGCGGAGAGCAGCTGTGACAGCGGCGGCGTTGCGCCGGAGACTGCATCGACTGCGGTATACAGCGTTTCCAGCGCCGTTACGGGCTTGCCGGTCAGCGCTTTGCAGGCGAAAAGATACTCGTTTGCGGCGGTTTGCTGTTCCTCGCTCAGCGTATCGGAAAGATAGTCCGTTCCGTCATAGACCAGCTCCTTTAGGCTTACGTCGGTAAAAGAACCGTTTTCGATTGAAAATTCCACGAATACCTGCTCGGAGGAGCCGTTGTAATAAAAACCGCGGTAAACGCCGTCCGGATAATCGCCGGGCGTTTCATAAACGGTCGTTGCCGTGGGGATCAATACCCCGCGATTGACGCCGTCCATCAGCGCGGAGGCAAGCTTGTTGGTGCGAAGCGTCGCTGAGGTGACAGCGTCCCGATCCGTGGTGACGTCGGTGGGATCGAGCAGCGCTGTGACCGCGTCAAAGGGTTTTCCGACGAGGTAAGCGGCGGCTTCTTCATATTGAGAAGCGACCTGCGACTGAATGTCCGTGGCGTTCTTTGCCAGATAGTCGCCGTCCTTGTAGTTGATCGCATTGTAGACAACGCTTGTGAAACGACCGTTTTGCAGCTCGAACTGTACGCTGAGCTGCTCGATGCCGCGATCGTTGTAAAAACCGCGGTATATGCCGTCGGCGCAGGCTGAAAAGCTGGAAAGCCGAACGGTTTCCTCCGCGGGGGAGACTGCTTCCGGCGTGTCGGGGGCGCAGCCCAAAGCCGACAGCAGCAAGAGAATCGCCGCGACCGCAAGGAACCGTTTTTTTTGTTGCAACCGTTCCATTTCAGCCTCCTTTTTAGCATTCGATCATATTTTAGCGAATACATTTGTCAAAGCATCGTTAAGGATAAAATAAATATTGTCAAAACGCGGTGAATTTTGCCACAATCGAATTGGGAATTGACAAACAGTTTTCGATTCCGTATTGTTACAATGAAGATACGGAAGAACGCGTTTTTTGCCGGGAGACGGAAATATGGCTCCGGCGCAGATCGCGGGGAGGCATGGATGGCAACGGTGCTGATTGCAGACGATAATGAACAGATCGCGGGCGTACTGAAGAAATATCTCGTGAGCGGCGGGTACGACGTCATCTGCGCGGCGGATGGGGAGCAGGCGCTTGCGCTGTTTGCAAAAAACAACGTGGATGTGGTGCTGCTGGACGTGATGATGCCGAAGGTTGACGGGTTTGAGGTGTGCCGCCAGCTCCGGCGGGAATCCGACGTGCCGATTCTGATGGTCACGGCAAGAAGCGAGGATTTTGAGAGGATCATGGGGCTGGACATCGGCGCGGACGATTACATTGTCAAGCCGTTTTCGCCCGGCGCGGTGGTGGCGCGCATCCGCGCCGTGCTGCGCCGCTTGGAAAAGCGGGACAGGGATCGCAGTGCGGACGTGCTGCATGTGGATAACCTGATCGTAGATATCGCAAAATATGTGGTGACGATCGACGGCAAAGACGTCCCGCTTACCAAACGGGCCGTCGAGATCCTCTGGACGCTGGCCAGCCGGCCGAATCAAACGTTTACGCGTGAGCTGCTGCTGGACATGCTGTGGGGAAAGGACTTTTTCGGCGATATCCGTACCGTGGATTCGCAGATTAAGCGTATGCGAAGCGTGCTGTCGGAATACGCGCATCCCGGCTGGGACATCAAGACCATGTGGGGAGTGGGCTATAAGTTTGAAAAAGCGGATGAAGCGTAGATACAGCTTATTTCTTGAATTCGCGGTGTTTTGCACCGCCATTTTGTTGCTGTTTGCCTTTGTGATGGGGCGTTCCTTCAGTACGGTGTTTTTCCGCAATACCTATGAGGACGAGCTGAGCCGAAGAACGCAGGAGGTCGCCGAAAAGGCGGAACAATGCCTCAGGGCGCCCGGTCTGCTGGACGCATTTTTACAAAAGGATGTAGACGCGTGCCAGAGCGCGCTGTCGTTTCTTCGGGATTACGCGACGACTGACGACATCGACATTTGGCTGGTCGCGGGCGACACGGTCATGGCCAGCTATAACGAAAAAAAGGATTTGCTGGAGTTTGACGAGATCCCCTATCGATACGGCGAGATGCTCTCGGAGCTGTTTTCCGGACGGAGCGTCGGAAACCAGAAGTACGCCAACGTCTGGAATCGCAACATGTTTGGCGTGGGCGCGCCGGTCTACGACGGTGAAAACAACGTCATTGCGGCGGTGCTTGTACAGGTGACAAACAACAAGGTGCTGGCCACGACGCGCAGCGCAGATACGGCGGTGCTGCTCAGCACAGCGGTGGCGCTCTCCGTAGCGCTGGCGCTCATACTGGCGCTGACGGGCTACTTTACGCGACCGCTGGTCAAGATGAAGGCGGCGGCGGACGCATGGGTGACTGGCGCTTATGAAACGCAAACCGGCGTTTCCCGCGGAGACGAGATCGGACAGCTGGCGCTGGCGCTGGACGTGCTGGCGGAGCGCTTGGCAAAGCTTGCGCGGGAGCGGGAGGAGAGCGAGCGGGCGCGCTATCAATTTTTTGCGGATGTATCGCATGAATTAAAAACGCCCGTGACGGTGCTGCGGGCGCAGATTGAGATGCTGCGCGACGGAATCGTAACGGATCCCGACGAAATGCAGGTATGTCTGACGGACGCGCTGCGCGAGACTGCGCAGCTCCAGCGGCTCGTGGAGGATCTGCTGACGCTGGCCAAGCTCCAAAGCCCGGAGTTTTCGCTCAACTGCGAGTCTGTCTGCCTGTGCGACGTGGCGCGGGATATTTTGCGCAGCCACGGCGCGGTGGCGGCGGAAAAGGGCGTGGCGCTTGTGCTGGACAGCCGCTGCAGGGACAAGAACGCCTGCACGGTCGTGGGAGATTATACGCGCATCCGGCAGATGGTGGCGATATTCATCGATAACGCCCTGAAATTTACGCCAACCGGAAAACACATCTATCTGACGATCGACAACGACGCAACGCCGTTTGTGACCGTTCGGGATGAGGGCTGCGGGATGACGCCCAAGGAGCTGTCTCACGCTTTTGATCGCTTCTATACCCATTACAGCCGTGGCAGCGCGGGGACGGGGCTGGGCCTGCCAATCGCCAAGCAGATCGCCGACCGGCACGGCGCAAGCATCTGCGCAGAGAGCGCGCCCGGGGCGGGGACGGCCATCACCGTTCGCTTCGCGCCGGAGAGCGGAACGGACAGACCGCCGCTGGAAAACGGCAGTCCGCAAAGCGTCTAGACCAATTCGCCGGCAGGAAAAAAAGACTGCCGGCATTTTTTGCAATGGACATTGCCGCGCTTGCGTCTTTGGGACGTGCCATCCTGCCCGCGCAATCGGAACGGACGCACCGGGCGCCGCGTTCAGCGGGCGATCGGCACGCCGAGCGAATCTGTAAAAAAACGGGGGAAAACGTAAATGAAGCTTCTTGTCAGCGCCTGCCTTTTGGGAACCTGCTGCCGGTATGACGGCGGCGGCTTTGACCCCGCGCGCCTTTTGCAATTGAAAAGCAGGCATACGCTGATTCCCGTCTGCCCCGAGCAGCTCGGCGGGCTTCCGACGCCGCGCACACCGGCGGAGCGCCGGGAGGGGCGTGTGGTGACTGCCGACGGACAGGATGTGTCGGCGGCATTTTCGCGCGGTGCAGAGGAAGCGCTGCGGCTTGCAACCTATTTTGGCTGTACGGCGGCGCTGCTCAAGGAGCGCAGTCCGTCCTGCGGACACGGAACGATTTATGACGGCAGCTTTACGGGAAAATTGACGCCGGGCGACGGTGTGACGGCGGCATTGCTTGAGAAAAACGGCGTCCGCGTCTACGGCGAATCACAAATCGACGCGCTGCTGGCAGAAGGTGTATAATGCCCCGGAAGCACATGCAAAAGGACGGCGGGATGAAGCAACGCTGGACACAAAGGGCGCGGCAGCTGAAAACGGAGATTCCGGCCTTATATCTCGCGTTGCGGCGTTCCGAAACGCCGTGGTATGCCAAGGCGCTGGCAGCGTTGACGGTGGCGTATGCGCTCTCGCCGATCGATCTGGTGCCGGATTTTATTCCGGTGCTGGGGTACCTGGACGATATCTTGCTGCTGCCCGCGTTGGCTGCGCTCACGATCCGGTGCGTTCCCCGGGCGGTGATGGAGCAATGCCGCGCGCAGGCAAAAACCTCTGGCGGGACGGCAAGCCCGTGCGGTGGTATTACGCGCTGCCGATTGCTTTGTTCTGGGGACTGGCGGTGTTTTTGATCGTGCGAAGCATGGCTGCGGGGAACAGAGCCGATCGATGACGATACGCAACCGTTTGAGTAAAAAATACTTGCAAAAAAGTTGATCCATTCTACTAATTTGATTATTATAGCACTAAAAACAAGGAAATAGCGCGATAATTTTAAAAAATGCTTGCATTTTTCTTGTGTAGCATGTAATATAATTACTGTCCTAAGCGTAAACGTTTGCGTAAATCTTCTATGGCCATACCCGTTGTAGAGCACATCCCCGACCGATCATCGGAGGATGCGCATTGTTTCTTATCGACAAGTAAATATTTGGAGGACTTGCATCATGACTGGTATGTGGAGTGCAGTTTTCATTTCTGTGGCAGCCTTTATTGTGGCACTGCTGTTCTTACGTAAAAATGCAAAAATCGTCGTGCAAAATGCACGGGCAAAAGAAATATCAGGATTCATTCGCGGCGGCGCAATGGCGTTTCTCAAACGCGAGTACATGGTTATTGCAATTTTCGTCGCGTTGTTGTTCATGATCTTTTTGTTTATGCCGTCCATGGGATGGAAGACGGCAGTCAGCTTCCTTTGCGGCGCAGCACTGTCGGTGCTGGCGGGCTATATCGGCATGCGCAGCGCGACACTGTCCAATGTTCGTACCGCTGAGGCCGCGCTCAAGGGCGAGGTGGAAGCGCTGCATGTGGCGTTTCGCGGCGGTTCTGTCATGGGTCTTTCGGTGGTGGCGCTGGGACTTTGCGGCGCGACCGTGTGCTATATGGCCTTTGGCGACGTGAATATATTGACGGGCTTCAGCCTGGGCGCAAGCCTTGTGGCGCTGTTTTCCAGAGTCGGCGGCGGCATCTACACAAAGG
>CAZWUK010000033.1:0-23586 GCA_964636685.1 uncultured Oscillospiraceae bacterium | reverse complement strand
CTTAATCCACGTCTGCGGAAAGCTCGGCAAAAATCGCCTCGGCCGCCTGCTGCTTTTCCCTTTTATCGAGCAGTGTTCCGATCAGCGCGCAGAGCATTCCCGCCGCAAAACCCGGCAGCAGTTCGTAGATGCCAGTGGGCGCCGTCAGGAAGATGAGCCAAAGCACATCCACAGCCGCGCCGCCCAAAATGCCCGCAACCGCGCCGCGATAGGTGAATTTTTTCCAGAACAACGACAGGAGAATCACCGGCCCGAACGCGCTGCCAAAGCCTGCCCACGCGTTTTCTACCAGATTCATAATGTCGCCGGAATTCGGGTCGATAGCGATCAAAAACGCCACCACAGTGACCGCGAGCACGACCAGGCGGCTGATCCAAAGCATCTCACGGTTGGACGCGTTCTTGCGAATGACCGGCTTGTAAACGTCGCTGGTAAAAGCGGACGCTGAAACCAGAAGCTGACTGTCCGCCGTACTCATGGAAGCAGCGAGAATGGCAGAAAGCAAAACGCCCGCGATGAATGCCGGGAAAATACCGCGCACCATATTGATAAACACCAGGTTGCTGTTTGCCGCAGTAAGATCCGGCAGGTACAATCTTCCGATCAATCCAACGGCGACCGCGGCTGCAAGCCCCAAAGACGTCCAAATAATCGCGATCCATTTTGATTTTTTTATCATGCCCGGCTCACGGATAGACATGAAACGCACCAAAATGTGCGGCATGCCGAAGTATCCAAGTCCCCACGCAAGACCAGAAAGAATCGTGCTGATGCTGCTCCAATCGAATTTTCCGCTCGGCAGAAGATTCCAATAATGCTCGGTCAGCGCCGCGACGCCCTCGACCTGTCCCGCGTTGATAGCGGACAAGGCTGCAATCGGTGCGATGAGCAGCGCAACAAGCATCAGCATTCCCTGAACGAAATCCGTCCAGCAGACCGCCGCAAAGCCGCCCAAAAAGGTATACAGCAAGATGATGCCCGCCGCCACAGCCGTCGCTATGGTATAATCCAGACCCAACACCGTATGAAACAGCGTTCCGCAGGCCTTGAAGCTGGAGGCGGCGTAGATGGCATAGCATACAAGAAACACCACCGCCGACACAATACGAAGCGCCTTATTCTTTGCCGCAAACCGATTGGACAGATACTGGGGGATCGTAATGGAATCTCCGGCCGTCTTGGAAAAACGGCGCAGACGCGGCGCTGTCAATTGCCAGTTGAGTACCGTACCGATCAAAAGCCCGATGGCGATCCACACCTTTCCCATGCCGAATGCCAGAATCGAACCCGGCAGTCCCATCAACAGCCACGCGGACATGTCGGAGGCCGACGCAGACAGCGCCGTTACCCAGCTGCCCATATTACGTCCGCCGAGAAAGTAGTCCTTTTCATCGCCGCCGCGCGTCTTGAAAAACATGGCGATCCCAATGCCGATAACCGCCAAAAAATAAAGGATAAACGCGACCAATTCTGCTATACTCATACTATTGAATGCTCCCGATCCGTATTTGCATGAAATAAATTGATGATACTCATTAAAATTATAAATGCAACAGGGGCATTATACCGAAAAAAAGGTCAGAACGCAAGGATAGATTATATATTATGAACATCTCAAAATTTGAAACCTTTCTCAAGGTGGTAGAGCTGGGCAGTCTCACAAAGGCTGCCGAGCAGCTCGGTTATACCCAGTCCGCCGTGAGTCATATTGTCAACGGACTGGAGGAGGATTTTGGCTTTGCCCTGCTCTCAAGAAGCCGCTCCGGAGTAAAGCTCACCTCCGACGGGGAACGGATCCTGCCGGCGATCCGGGGTATCCTGAATTCCCGCGAGCAGCTTGGGCAAATCACGGCGTCGATTCGCGGACTGCATTCCGGCACCGTTCGCATAGGCGCCTTTACAAGCGTCGCCGTCCACTGGCTGCCGGGTATGATTAAAACCTTTCAGCAGGACTATCCGACAATCGACTTCAAGCTGCTCAACGGCGATTACTTCGACATCGCGCAGTGGCTTGGCGATTGCAGTGTGGATGTGGGATTTGTCAATCTGCCGTGCAATCCGGAATGCGAATGTATCCCGCTTCGGGAGGATCGTGTCCTCGCCGTGCTGCCAAAAGGGCATCGCCTTTCCGGACGACCGTTTTTTCCGCTGGCCGAGCTTGAAAAAGAACCCTTTATCAGCCTTTTGGAAAATTCCGACCACGATTCCCGTCGCGCGCTGGAGCATACCGGCGTCATCCCGCATGTGAAGTTTTACACCAAAGACGATTATGCCATTATCGCCATGGTGGAGCAGGGACTCGGCGTGAGCATTATGCCGGAGCTTGTATTGGAGGGGCATACGGAGAATATCGAAGTAATGGAGCTGGAAAACCATCCGCGACGTACCATTGGACTTGCTATCCCGCCGGGTTCCCAAACCTCTCCCGTCACGCGAAAATTCGTGGACTACGCGGTACAATGGGTCGCGGAAAATGCAAAATGAGCCATAAAAAGAGCCTTGCGCGTTTGCCGAAAAGCAAAACCGCAAGGCTCTTTGACTGACGCCGTCCTATAGAATATCCTCCGGAATCATGATCTTGGCATTGAGGATATGATCTCGCAGCAGCTCCGCCGCACGGTCAAACTCCTGATTGCGGCACGCTTCCACGATCTGCTCATGCTCATGGATGGAAACCGCGCGGGTCGCGTCCGTGGTATAGAAGCTCTTGCGAAGGTACCGGTCGATGTTCGCGTGGATAATTTCCATCAGAAGCTCCGCCACAGAATTCTCCGCATGCACCGACAGGAGATCGTGAAACTCATAGTTCAGCTCCTCCTGCCGGAACAAATCCGTCGCCTGCTTCTGTTCGGCAATAATCTGATCGAGCTTTTCAAAATCCGCCTCGCCCAAAAGTGGCGCACCGTTTTTCAGCGACATGACGGAAAGCGTTGCACGAACCTCCATCATATCCAGCAGCGTGTTTCTGTTCAGCTGTGAGACGGACGCGCCGCGATTGGGATGGATTCGCACAAGGCCCTGCGATTCCAAGCGCCGCAACGCTTCCCGCACCGGAATGTGCGACACGTTCAGCGCGGCAGAAATCTCGTCCTGCTTGAGTTGTGTTCCGCCGGGCAGATCGCCGTTGATGATCCCTGTACGCAGCACATGATACACCCATTCCTGCGTAGCGCCGACCCGCGGCCCGACATGCTCGGCAATGGCTTTATAATTCATATTACACCTCAAAACTGATGATACAATATATTATATAAACCCAATGGTTACAGGTCAACAGCGAATTTGAAACCTTTTGTGAAACTAACCGATGCGAATATGTACTTTTACAGAAGCCGTTCCAGTTACCTGCTCCCCGCCGATGTTCAACTTTGGATGAACGGGGATCACATAATAGGTATATTCGTTCTTTCGTCTCACCGCGGCGTCCACGTAGCTCACGCGCTCCACCGTACCGGTAAATTCGGACAGCATGACGGATTTTCCATCCGCCGTCTCTCGGTAGAGCCGGTAGAGAATCATCCTGTTCTCCGGCGTGAAGGAGATCGTCACGCCCTGCGCTCCAACCGTCGCCGTCAGCGTCTCCGGCGGAGAGGGGATCTTCCAATAGCTTGTAAGCTCCTCCGGCTCCGTGCCCGCGACAAACACTTCGCTGTAGGAATCCGTTTCCGGCGTTAAAGCGTTTGCAAGCACCGCTACATGCTCGGTATCAAGCGTATAGCGATCAATTCGAAAGCGCTTGACGTTGGACGGAACCGCAAAATCCGGCGCGTCGCCCTGCGGATAGAGGGATGCGTAAACCGCACGCAGGATCGTCGCAGGATAGGTGCCTCCCGTCGCATGCTCCGGCAGCAGCCCGCCGTTATCTGCGTCATATCCGATCCAGACTGCCGCCGCATACTCCGGATTGTATGCCGCCATCCAGATATCGCGGTTTCCCTTCTCTGTGCCGCTCGTTCCGGTCTTCCCCGCGATCGGAATATTCAGCTCGCTCAAGCGCTTTCCGGTTCCGTCCGTGACGACGCTCTCGAGCATACTGGTCAAAATATAGGCGTTTCCCCGGCTCATCACACGAATGCCGCGCTCGTCTCGTTGATAGACGGCGTTTCCCTCCGCATCCTCAATGCGTGCGATCAATCCCGGCGTCGTATACACGCCGCCGTTGGCGAACGCCGCATATGCACCGGCGATCTGGTAAGGGGATACGCCATAGGTAAAGCCGCCCAGCGCAAGCGCAAGGCTCTTGTCCCGTTCATCAAACGAGACGCCCACCCGCTCGGCAAACCGCTTGCTTTTTTCTACGCCCACCTCCGCCATTACGGTAACGGCCGGTACATTGAGCGACTTTGTGACAGCCTCCCGCATCGTGACCCAGCCCGAAAACGTATTGCTGAAATTATTGGGCTGGTACCCGTTAAAATTGATCTGGTCGTCCAACAGCATCGTCGCGGCGGTAAAGCCTGCTTCCAGCGCGGGCGCATAGACAATGACCGGCTTGATAACGGAGCCAGGCTGCCTGCGGATCCTGGTCGCGCGATTGTAAGCAAGCGCAACCGTGTTTTCTCTGCCGCCCATCAGCGCGCAGACTCCGCCGTTTTTTACATTCACGATTACCAACGCGCCTTCGGGGCTTTCTTGCCCGGGTGTGATCGGAAAATAGCGATCATCTGCAAAGATATTCTCGCATTCGGTCTGGAGTGCGCTGTCCATCTCCGTATAGATCCGGTATCCGCCGGACAGGAGTGTATCCATGCTGACATTCAGGATGCCGCATGCGTCGGTCAGGGCAAGATCAACATAATACCCGCGCTTTTCCGCATTCTCGGCATACTTCAGCTCGACCTTTTCCGCCTTGGCTTTTTGGCATTCCTCCACGGTCAAGTAGCCGTATTCCTGCATTAGCCCCAACACCACATCCCGCCTGCCTTTGCTGGCCTCCGGCTTCAAATGCGGTGAAAAGCGCGAGGGCGACTTCAAGATCCCCGCCAGCTGCGCGCTTTGCGCTACGGTCAATTCGTTTGCATGGACGCCAAAGTAACCGCGCGCCGCTGCCTCGACGCCATAAAACCCGCCGCCGAAATAGACGTAATTGAGATACATCTCCAGGATTTCATCCTTGGAATAGCGCTGCTCCAGCTGATAGGCCAATACCGCCTCCTCAAGCTTGCGGGACATTTCCTTTTCGGAGGAAAGATGGCTGAGCTTGATAAGCTGCTGGCTGATGGTGGAAGCGCCCTGCACGTAGGATCCGGCCTTGATATCCGCCCAAGCAGCGCCCGCGATGCGCACAAAGTCCACGCCGATATGGTCGTAAAATCGGGCGTCCTCTGCTGCAATAAAAGCGTTTCGCACCTGCAAGGGAATCTCATTGATAGAAATCCAGAGCCGATCCTCCGTCTTATGCAGCGACGTGATCTCCACGCCGTTTCGGTCATAGAGCAAAAGCGACTGGTCTACCTGCGTGATCCGGTCAACGTCAAGCTTGTTCCATGCTTCCATTTGGAACAGCGCCGATGCTCCAAAAAAAGCGCCGGCGCCGCAAAGCAGAAGCATCGCAAGCCAGAACCGCCTGCGTTGCTTCCGCCGAAACCTTCGATATTCCAATGTGTGCTTTTCTTTCCCCGTCATGGGAAGTATTCTGCGAAACAGGAAAAATGCTATGCGGCAACCGAATATGTACTTTTAAGCAAATCCACCAAAAAACAACAATTAACAGCAGAACCGTCCACCGCAGCATAGATTGCAGCAAAGCAATGCCGGGCATACCGAACAGAAGGAACAGCTGCGCGGATCGCTTCCCGAAAACGGGGAAGCGCCGTAGGATGCGCCCGCACGATTGAGCGAAGCATAGGCGTTGCGGTATTCTTCGTTATCCGGCTCCATTTCGTAGGCCGTGGCAAAATATTCCTTTGCCCGTTCGTACCAGCCTTTTCTCAAATAGATGATGCCGTATAGATAATGCCATTCGGCGTTTCGTATGGTTAACTGGTCGAGCATCGACTGCGCGGCCGTCAGATTATTCTGGTTGATATAAGCGCGGATGCGCATAAACTCCGTTGCGTTTGGCCCGCTGTACTGCGAGCTGTAGCTGCCGCTGTAAGAAGAACCTCCGTAGGACGAACTTCCATAGCCGCGGCTTTGTCCGCCCGCATAACCGCCGTCGTAGCCGCCACTGCCGGAAGACGGTTTCTTGGTCAGCATTTCATACGCCTGATTGATCTGTTTGAGCCGTTCCCCTGCCTGCTCTTTGATTTTGGGATCCGTATACTTGTCCGGGTGATATTTTTTTACCAAATCCAGATATGCCGCGCGGATCTCCTCCGGCGTGGCTGTTTCGCTTACTCCCAGTTCCTTATACGGATTCATTCAGTTTCTCCTCGTTCAGCAGCAGCCGGGTCTTCTTCCGGCATCCCAAATACATAATATTATCCATCAGTCCGCGATCGGAAACGACATTCAAAAGATTATACGCTTTCTCCGCTTCCGTCAAGGATACATGCAGCAAAAAAGAAGCATCCGCGTTGCTTTTTGGCAAAATCACAAAGGGATTGTAGCTTCCGCGTTTTTTATCCTTCTCCTGATCCTCCCAAGCGTCGGCCAGATAAATCCAGCGCCCCAAATTGTAGTACATCCAGCCGAGCGCGTCCGCCTCAGACGGTGCAATCCCCGGCGCGCAGCGAATGACGCCGCGAAGCGTCTCCGCAAACGCATCCGCCGGTTCATCGGTGCAGGAAGCGTTCGTTTTTTCAACCGCCGACAGAGCGGCAATCCCTCGGCAGATCGTCTCCGCAAGTGCCGGCGCGTTCTTCTTTGCGCGCTGTGCCGCAGGATACAGCGCCGAACGGACGGCAAGCGCCGCGACATTTTTTTCATCCCGCCACGCGTCGTCCTGCTGATACCACGCAAGAAGAACATTCGCGTCGGCGGCAAAGCGCAGCGCGTCGTTTTCCGTTACCGTCGGATGTTTTCCCTTTTGCGGACGCAGCAAGCAAATATCGGCGGCGCTCTCGGCTTCCGGCTTCAAGCAGCCAAGCGTCAGCGCAAGGAAGGTACAGTCATAGTTTAGCGTCATGCGCGGCAGAAATCCATACCGCGTGCCAATGGTTTTGCACAGACCGCAATACCAGGCGCGATACCGCGACTGCTCCCGCACCTTCAGCTCGCATTCTAGCGGACGAATATATCCAAACATGCACCTGCTCCGACAACATTTCGGTTATTGTAACACGAAAAAAGGCCTCTTTTCCACTATCGTGAAACAGTTGCCTAAAAAATCACATTTTTACCATATTAAAGGTTGGTCAAAATCCCCCAAAAGCACATTGCGAGCAACAGGAGCAGAAAGAGGCAGGCGGCGGCGGTTCCGTGCGTCTTGCGCTTTACCGCGCGCACAAAATACACCGCGTCATAGCCTGCCGCAAGCGTCACCGCGATTAAAAACAGCAGCATCGTCGTCACTCCAATATGGATTTTCCGGGATTGTGCGTGAGCTTGATTTCAACAGTAAACCGCGCATCGACCGTTTTGTATTCAGACGCCCAGTCATACGCCTCCCATGACGCCGTGTCCCGAAATTCACGGATGGCGTACTTGCCAAGGCAAAACGCATCCGAACCCGTATCCCGACATGTCTGATAGAGTCTCGCAAGCCGTTCGATCAGCTGCTGCTCCATACATTGCGAAAGCTGACTGCTGTCATAACGAAAATTCGTTTCCGGCATCTCGACCTCCGCGATGAGCGAAATGGAAATCTCCGCACGGCGTGCCGCGCGCAGCAACCGGATCTTCGGCTGCTCCTCCGCGCGAAACCATACGCTGATCCCCTCGCCGTCCGGGTTCTCCAGCTGCATTCGCCCCGTATGGAACGCGCCGGTCGCCATCAAGAGCAGCTGGGTGTTCTGCCCGCTCAAAATGCCGCACATTGTGCCGTCGCACAGGAGCGCCGAGCCTGCGATCCCGGTGGTCATCTCGCTGTTGACGAGCAGCGAGCCGCCTACGTAAGCATACGGCTCCTGACCAACGCTGTCCAGCGTAATCCGCACCGGTTCCTTTGCCATACCGCAGAGCGGAACCACCAGATCGTACGCCTTGCTGTTGATCGCTTCGTGCAGCGCGGCGATATTGGCGATCGGGGTCAGCCCCGTCGTTTTGGAATAGGTGTTAAAATTCGCCTGCAGCCGCGACAGGTTCGGATCCAGCTCGTTTTCCAATCCCCGCATTGTTTCTTCCGCCGATCCGAGTGACACGAACAGGTTGACATTGTACCGGATGTGCAGCTTGGCATACGAAATATTCATAAGCCGATCAAGCACGCCTTCCTCATACAGGAGCCGGTCTTCCACGATCAGCAGCATCACTCTCGAAAAATCCAACAGATAGGGCAGCTTTGCGGATACGGTATCGATCGCTTCAAACAGGTTTCTGCATTCGGCCGTCACCAGCGTAAAACCGCCTCCGGATTGCGCGTTGTTTTCCAGATTTGTCTTTTGCAGCATCAGCGTAACCCGATACGGCTCCGTATCGCCGCTTTCAAATCCCAACCCGATCACATACCCGAACTGATCCAGACTGCGTCCGTTAAGACATCCGTTCAAGGGAAGCAGCAATGCCAGCGCCATACCGGCGGCTATCAGCTTACGCTTCATTGCGCGCACCTCTTTTCAGCAGCGTGATTCCCACAGCAAGCAGAACGGGCGCCAAAAAGAACAAGAACAGCCAGTTCCATAAAAACGCCGCGCCGTCCTGCAGCCAACCAACGTTTCGATTTCCCAGAAGGATCAGTACGCCCGACAGAATCCCAAGTGTCACCGCCGGAGGACGTATGTCCCCGATCCCGCAGCTTTTAGAAAACAGCAACGCCGCGGCATAGGTATAGAACGCGCCGCTGATGATTCCGCCCATCGTCCAAATGAAAAGCAGCAGTTTATCCGAGCGCAGGCTCGACGCCCCCATCCGAACCGTCATGGTAATCCGATACATCGGCGAGTGCATCTGCGCCAATTCATCATAGCAATATGTCATGCCAAGGCAAAGCTGCGCGCAGGACGCAAATACGCCGGAAAACAGAACGGCTTTTTTTCCCTCGGATGCGGCGACGTCCACACCCTGTACGCCAACTCCCAGCGCAAGCAGCGCGCAAAGTGCCGGCAAAAAGCGTTCCGTTGCCCGCAGCCCCTGCCACAATGCAGCGTGCAAACCGTTTCCCAGCAGCGGATACAGATGGAACGCGTCAAAATCGGGGGAAGCAATCAAAAAGGCCAGCAGAATCGACAAAAAGGTTATGATAAAAAACAACCGCGCCGTACGTCCGACCGTTTCCAATCCCGCCGCCGCGAGAACCACAATACACACGAGAAAATAGACGGCAACCGACGACGCCGCGACCTCCACAAAGACAAAGCGGCAAAGGATGAGGACGATTCGGATCAGCGGGATCGCGCCCGCGTAGACCAGTGCGAGGCTGACCATACAGGACACGGCGACCCCCGCGACGCGGCCGAACGCATACTGAAACAGTTCTCCGAGATGCCGCTTTCCGCTTTGCTTCATGGCATAAGCCACCAGCAAAAACACGGCGACAGAGAGCATTGCAGCAAGCAGCGTGGAAAGATACGCGCTGTTGCCTGTTGCATAGGTCGCCCCGGTATCCACGGCAAACAGCGCGCCAAACACCGACGCGATTGCCGTCATGGAAGCCGCTTCCTGCTTTCCGATCCTGCCTTCCCTTAAATTCAACGGTATCCTCTCCTCGCAGGATTCATGCTGTCCGTCAAACGAACGCTGTTTTTCATCCTGCCGCGCATCATCAGCGGCCCTTCCGCATTGGTTTTTGGCGCCGCGGGCGTTAAAAACGGCACGCCGTAGGATTTCAGCGAAGCAAGGTATGCCACCGTCAACAGCACCGTGCAGGAAAAGCCGAGCAGTCCGCCCACCCACGCCATGACGACCAGCACCACCCGATAATACGCCACCGACAGCTGCAGGCTGTAATCCGGGATCGTAAAGTTGCCAATCCCGGTCAGCGCTACGATAATCAGCACCACCGTGCTCGCAATATTGGCGGTAACGGCGGCCTGTCCGAGGATGAGCCCGCCGATGATGCCGATGCTCTGCCCCATCGGCCCGGGCGCGGCAAGCCCCGCCTCCCGCACCAGCTGAAATACGAGCAGTAAAAAGATCATTTCTATGGGCAACGGCAAGAAAACCATGTTTCGAGACGCGACAACGGTGGCAAGCACTTCGCCGCTGAGCATTCCCTGATGGTGCATTGCCAGCGCAATAAAATACCCCGGCATCACGATGGACAAAAAAGCGCCGATGTAACGAACCACGCGCACGATCGTACCGATCGGCTGCCGATGGTACGCGTCCGCAGACGTTGACATCAGCGTAAAGAGCGTCGCCGGCATCACGAGCGCCAGCGGGCTGCCCTCTACAAGAACCGCGACGTGTCCCTGCATCAAGTGCGCCGCGGCGCGATCCGGCCGTTCGGTGGTCAGCGCCTGCGGAACCGGGCAAAATGGACGGCGCTCTGTCAGCTGCTCCGCCGTACCGGCCGACAGCACCATGAGCGTATCGATCGACGCCATACGCTGCTTGACCTCGGCCACCAGGCCGTTGTTTGCAACGCCCTCCCGGTATACGATCGCAAGATTGGTATGATTTTTTCCGCCGCTGCGACGAAACTCACACACAAAATCGTCCGTCCGAATAATGCGCCGCAGCAGCGTGACATTGGTACGGATATTCTCTGTAAACGCCTCCTTGGGGCCCAGTATGACAGTCTCGTTCTCCGGCGTTCCAACGTCTCTTGAAACAAAGCCCCTGGTATCCATGATGACTGCAGTGTCGTCACCGTCAAAAAATACCGCGGTTTTTCCGTCGCTGACTGCGTTAAACACATCCTCAAAGCTTTGCGACAGCTCCGCTTCCTGCATGGTAAACACGTATAGTAACGCAAACTCGGCAATCTTCTCCTTTGCATTGCGCGCAGCGCCACTCCGCATGGCAGGTTTCAATATGAAATGGTTGATCTGCTCGCCGTCCGCCATGCCGTTCATAAACGCCGCAAGCGCACGGATCCTTCCGCCCAGCATAAACGGACGCAGAATCACGTCGGTGTTGACATCACCGCGGTATGCGTCGTAAATCCGCTTTTTGTTTTTCTCAAGACTGCGGGAAATAGGCTCCTCCGTACTCGCTTTCTTGTGCGGCGTACCATCCCAATGCGGCACAAAGTTTGGCTGCCCGTGCTCGGTCTCCAGCAGTTCATATTCCTGCTCCGGCATGTCAAAGCGAAACAGCGTGTCCCAAAATGGGTGTTTTCGTTTTCTTTCCATATCCAACAGTATTTGCATTTTAAAGAAAAAACATACAGTTCCGGCAGCAGCGCGTCCGCGTAAAAAAAGGTGCGTTCGCCGTTCTTGGCGTGCCGCACCTTCAAATTCCGCTATTCAAATCAGCCTTGCAGTCCGTTCTCCTGACGCTCCATGTTCTCTATCACGACGTCGTAGATATCGCCGAGCGAAGCGCAGTATTCCAGCAAGCGCCATGGTTCGTTGGTATGAAAATGAATTTTTATCAAATCCTCGTCCCCCACGGCCAGCAAGCAATCGCCCGGAAGGTTCTCTGTGATATATTCATTGATCGCGTCCTCCGAGAGATTCTGCCCCTCAATCAGCAGCTGGGTATCAAATTTATATTCCAACATCATACGCAATTCCCCTTTCCGAGTTTATGGGAGCCATTATATCAGTTTGCAGCATATCCGGCAACCAATCTCCGCGCAAAAAAGCAGGCACGGACGTCCGTGCCTGCCAACCTGTCGATACGTTAGTTTTCCGGTTCGATCAACCCGTAATTGCCGTCCTTTCTCTTATAGAGAACGTTCATCTTACCGGTATCCGCATTGATGAATACGTAGAAGGAATGCCCCAGCATCTCCAATTGCAGCATCGCTTCTTCCTCGTCCATGGGCTTGATGTTGAACCGCTTTACGCGAACGATGCGGCTGGTCTCCTCTTCGAAATCCTCATAGTTGCCGCCAAAGAGCGGTTCGTCATATTTGAACGCATCGGTACGCAGGCTCTTTTCCAGCCGGGTACGATGCCGAAGGATCTGCTTTTCCAGCTTATCCAGCACGTTGTCTATGGAAGCGTACATGTCGCCGGTCACTTCTTCGGCGCGGATCAGGCCGCCGTCATAGGGGATCGTCACCTCAACGATGTGGCGGTTCTTCTCCACGGACAGAGTCACCTGCACCTCGGTATCCTGCGCAAAGTACCGCTCCAGCTTGTTGACTTTCTTCTCTACCAGGTCACGCAGATAATCGGAGATCTCCAGATTTTTTCCTGAAATTGAAATACGCATGTAATCCACTCCTTCTTGCTTATACTTTGTCTGACCTTGATTTGATTATACGATGTTTTTCAATAGATTGCCATAGTCATTTTCACGGTTTCGCCACTGTGGAATGTGAACGATTTGGCTTCTATTTGGCGAAAATGCAAACCTCGTTCTCAGCTTGTCCGACTTCGCAGGAAGTTCACTTTTCATCCATTGTCAAAACACACGGTTCGTGTATTTTAATCTCAGAACAAGGACAAAGACACAACCCCCCAATATTACCTCCCATCCCATCCCAAATCAAAGATCCCCTAACCGGGGATCTTTGATTTTTTGGTCAACAAACGCAGCTGCGCATCAAGCGCGCGTCATAGCGGTTCCAAAACGCGTCCTAGTTTTTGCCGAGCATTTGCAGCAGCATCGCCGGATCGATCCCCTTTTGCCCCCCCGCGGACGACAGCAGCTTCATCAGCTGATCCATGGGGATCTCCTTGCGCGGCGGCGGTGGCGGCTGCGTTTGCGTCTGTGTCGCCGTTGAAGGCGGCGGCGGCTCAACACCCATGCGTTTGGCGGAGCCAAGGATCAATTCCGGCGTCAAAAACGGCTGTAAAGCGCCGAGGCAGCGCCGCACGCCCGCGTTGCCGTGCTCCAGCTTTACAAACTCGCATACCCCGCAGATCGCCGACAGCGGCGTTGCCGCGGTTTCCTGTTCCCGCACCCGTTCAAAGCTTCCCGGCGGCATCTGCCCGGGCATGTATCGCTGCATGATTTCATCCCCCTTATCCTTCTATTGTATGCAGCAGACACAAACTTCGTCACTTGCGCATAGTTTATAATGAAGTCAACTGTTTTTCATGGAGGATGAGCATGCGTAAAAATTTGACCGATCTTTGTGATGAAGCAGCCGCCAAGAGCGCCGAACAGGCGCAGGATATGGAATCGGTACTTTCGCAATACCGTGGAAAAAGCGAAACGGAGCTGTTTGACGCGCTGCGCAGTATGACAAAAGAAGAACAGGAAAACGGAAACCTCGACGACTGCAAAATGGAGGAAATCTATCAAAAGCTTTCTCCCATGCTGACGGCGGCGCAGCGGGACAAAATGCAGCAGGTCATCCGCCGTCTCAAAGAATAAGCGTTAAGCAGGATGCAGAAGCCTCCGTACAAGTGCCAGCTTGCGCGGAGGCTTCCATCTGTCTTTCGATTTCAACGGATCACCGTGTCCAAACGTACCGCCTTGTTATCCCTTCCAGATCATCCCGTAGCATCTGGGCTCCTCTTCCGAAAAAGAACTCCGTTCCAGTATGGTCGTGTCCTGCTGAACGCCGTCCTGCGCTTTCGTATTGCTAAAATACTGCTTTGGCGCGCAGTCTTCAAAGATGATGCAATCGGTTTTCTGTTCGAGCGCCGCAAGAGCGTCGCCGCCATCCGCCGTCCACAGTACCCGCAAAGCGCCGAGCTTTTCCGCCAGCCGTATATTGCAGCATTTTTTACCCTTGCGGTATGCAAGAAACTGCGGCTTTGTTAAAAAATTCGTCAGTCCGCGGCTCATCATAAACGCAATGTACCATTTGGAAAAAACATGCGCCTTTTGATAGGACTCCGCCAGTTGACCGCGCATAATCTCCGGCGCGTTTTTGCGAAACCAGCGTACAAGCCGCGGATCAAAGCTCTCAACGCAATAGTCGCCCTCGTAAGCGCGCAGCATATCCCGTGTTTTTTCGCACAGCAGTTTCCAGTTACCACCGGGCTTCAGTTCTACAATCAGCGGCACCTTCCCATCGATGTGCGACAACACTTTCGAAAACAGCGGGATCTTTTGATCGGTTCCAAACAGCGGCAGCTGAAGAAGCTCCGCCAGCGTAAAAGCATCCGGTCGAAAATCGATGCCGCTCGCGCGATACAGCGTTTCATCGTGGAACACAATCACTTTTTCATCCCGTGTCAGCTGTACATCCAGCTCAATGCCGTAGCCAGTTTGAACGGCTCGATCAAACGCATCCAACGTGTTTTCCGCGATCGATTGATCTTTTTTGTATAGCCCGCGGTGCGCGATGTATCGTCCCAGAAAGGGCAGCTTTTGCCGCTCTGTGCTTTTACCGGGCGCAAGCATATAGCACCACAGCAACAAAAAAAAGAGAATCGGCACAACCCCCCACCACATAAAAAACGTACCCTCCGCTTGGAAATATTGTTGTCATTATAGTCCAAATGCGCTACTATGTACATATTGCAGCAAGCATTTCCAGCACGCCCGATCAAACCATAATGGAGGTATTTCCACAATGGAACAGCCAAAAACCCTGAAGCTCAACTACAAGCGCACGCTGTTTGTAGGCTTTGCATTCTTCCTCATCTGCACGTTCTGGCAGGCGTACGATACGATCATTCCCAAGATCTTGACCGATAAATACGGCATGTCGCAGGCCAACAGCGGCATTATCATGGCGCTCGACAACGTGCTCGCGCTGTTCATGCTTCCGCTGTTTGGCGCGATCTCGGACAAATGCGCATCCAAGCGCGGCAGACGCACGCCGTTTATCATCGTTGGAACAATCATCGCCGCCATCGCGCTGGTCGGGCTCTCGTTGGTAGACAACGCCCAGTTGAAAAACATCGAAAAGGTGTCCGTCATTGATGATCCCGCCTCGCTTGCCGTCTTATACGAAGCGGAAAGCGATACGGTTCTGAAAGAGCCGGACGGCACTTCGTATGTGCTTTCCGAGCGTTTTGACGAGGCGGAATTTACCGCGATCACCGCGCAGACGGAGGTCAACGGAAAGCTCGCCACCAATCCCGACTATATCAACTATGTCGTTCCTGCGCGGCAGGCCTATGCAAGAGCGCAAACCGCCGCGCATCCGGCACCGCTCATCGTGTTTGTCGTCGTGCTGCTGGTGATTCTGCTCTCCATGGCGACCTTCCGCTCGCCCGCCGTGGCTTTGATGCCGGATGTTACGCCAAAGCCCCTGCGCAGCAAGGCAAACGCCATCATCAACCTCATGGGTACGGCTGGCGGCATCGTCGTGCTGGGACTTGGTATGGTATTTGCCACAGGCAGCGTGAAAAACGCGCTCATGAGCTACACGACGTTCTTTGCCATCATCGCCGGCATCATGCTCGTTGCGCTTTCCGTATTCGTATGGAAGGTCAAGGAGCCGCGCTTCGTTGCAGAAATGGAACAGCAAACGCGCGAATTCCATCTGGAGGATGAAGCAGCCGACGACGGCGGCAGAAAGAAGCTCTCCAAGTCCGAGCGCGCCTCGCTGCTGTTGATCCTCGCTTCCGTCGTATTCTGGTTCATGGGCTACAATGCCGTCACCTCCAAATACTCGGTCTACGCTGGAAAGGTGCTGTCTCTCGACTATAACAGCACGCTCATGCTCGCCAATATCGCCGCCATCATCGCCTACCTGCCCGTAGGCTTTATCGCCTCCAAAATCGGGCGCAAAAAATCCATTCTTGCCGGTATCGTGATGCTGAGCACATCCTTCCTTGTCGCCTCCTTCCTGCGCGAAGGCAGCTCCGCGGCGCTGATGAACTGCATGTTCGCCCTCGCCGGCGTCGGTTGGGCGACGATCAACGTCAACAGCTTCCCGATGGTGGTTGAGCTTTCACGCGGCGGCGACGTCGGCAAATATACCGGTTTTTATTACACCGCCAGCATGGCCGCGCAAACGGTCACGCCCTGGATTTCCGGCATGTTTATGGATCACGTTGGTCTGACGACGCTTTTCCCGTACGCAACCGTATTTGTGGCGCTCGCCTTTGTGACGATGCTGTTTGTCAAGCACGGCGACAGCAAACCCGTCCCCACCGCAAGCAAGCTGGAAGCCTTCTCTGACAACGACTGACCCAAATGCGCCCGTATCCGAAAAATACCGCAAAACTCGCGTTTTTCCAGCGAAGAATTGCTTGACAACACCGGATACGGCGCATATAATACTTGTGTTAAGCAGAAGCACCCGCTTCTCACCCGCCGATATTTTATCAGGTGTGGTAGAACAACATTGATCTTCGATTTATGTGTGGGTGCATTTTGCACCCACTATTTTATTTTTCGGAGGTGTTTTTCCATCGCTACTTCGGATCTGATGATCAATGAAGAGATCCGCGACCCGGAAGTCCGTTTGATCGACGAAAACGGCGGTCAGCTGGGTATCGTGGACATCCGCAAAGCACAGGCGCTTGCAGACGAGCGCAGCCTCGACCTTGTCAAGATTGCGCCCACCAGCACGCCGCCGGTGTGCAAACTGATGGACTACGGGAAGTACCGTTTTGAGATGATAAAGCGGGAAAAAGAACAAAAGAAGAACCAGAAGGTCATTGAGATTAAAGAAATCCGTCTGTCCGCGACCATCGACCTGCATGACATGGAAGTCAAAGCCAAAGCCTGCAAGAAATTTCTGGGCGACGGCAACAAGGTCAAGGTCTCCATCCGTTTCCGCGGGCGTCAGATCACACACGGCGATATTGGTCTGGATGTCATGAACCAGTTCTTCGCCATGGTGGATGACAACGCCGCGATGGAACGCACTCCTAAAATGGAGGGCAGAAACATGTTTATGGTGCTCGCACCGAAAAATTAAGCGATTTTCGCAATAACAACCAGGAGGATCTACAAATGCCTAAGCTGAAATCACATCGTGGCGCCGCAAAACGTTTCACCACGACCAAATCCGGCAAGATCAAGCGGGGTAAAGCTTATAAGAGCCATATCCTGACCAAGAAGTCCACCAAACGTCTGCGCGGTCTTCGTCAAACCGGCTACATCGCCGAATGTGAAGAGAAGAAGATCCGCAAACTCATCCCGTATAGCTAAGGAGGATTTCAAAAATGGCCAGAATTAAAAGAGCAGTCAACGCCGTTAAAAAGCGCCGCAAGGTGTTGAAACTCGCAAAAGGTTACTATGGCGCAAAGAGCAAGCAGTATCGTGCAGCTTCCCAGCAGGTCATGAAATCCATGGCGTATGCCTATGTGGGACGCAAGCTGAAAAAGCGCGAATACCGCCGTCTGTGGATTGCCCGTATCAACGCGGGCGCGCGCATCTACGGCACCACCTACAGCCGTATGATTAACGGACTGAAGCTGGCTGGCGTTACCGTCAACCGCAAAGTGCTTGCGGATCTTGCGGTAAACGATATGACCGCCTTCAAAGAGCTCGTTGACATTGCTGTCAAGGCACAGGCGTAATTAAACGGCACAAGCAGTTGAGCGTCCCCTCGGGACGCTCATTGTTTATCCGCAATTCAGACAAACAGGAGGCGCAGCATGGTGATTACATCCCGCAGCAACGAGCGTGTCAAGGCGATACGCGCGCTGGAACGCAAAAAGGAGCGTGCGGCAAGCGGTCTGCATCGGATCGAGGGCGAGAAGACCATTCGAGAAGCCATCGATTCCGGCGCCGTTCTGTCGGACGTGTTTATTGAAGACGGGTACGTATCAACCCTCTCTTTTGCCGATGCAGCCGTTTATACGGTCAGCCGCGACGTTCTCTGCTGTCTCTCCGACTGCGAAACACCGCAGGGCATTGTCGCCACGGTGAAAACGCCGGCTCTGACGCCGCCGGAACGTTACCCTGCAGGCCTGATTGCCGTACTGGACTGCGTGCAGGATCCAGGCAATGTAGGCACGATCCTGCGCACTGCCGACGCCATGGGCGCTGTTGGCATTCTCTTTTCATCCGACTCGGCCGATCCGTTTTCCCCCAAGGTGCTGCGCAGCGCCATGGGCTCGACCTACCACATTCCCGTCTGGCAGGGCGAGCTCGGCTGCGAACTTGCAAAATTAACCGCGCAGGGTTTCACCTGCCTCTGCGGGCATCTGCACGGTTCGGAAGAACTGCCTCCCGTCACCAACGCCATGGCGCTGGTCATCGGCAACGAAGGCAACGGCGTCCCCGAAGCGCATGCCGCGCTGTGCTATCGCTACCGGCTGCCCATGTTTGGGAGGGCCGAATCGCTCAACGCATCGGTCGCCGCCGGTATTCTGCTGTATGAAATTGCGATAAAGATGAAAGGAATTTGACCATGAAAAAGGTTTTGATCGTCACCGACATGCAAAACGACTTTATATCCGGCTCGCTCGGATCGCCCGACGCATGTGCCATTGAAGAAAATGCCGTTGCAAAGATCCTGCATTTTGACGGTGAAATTCTCTATACGCTGGACACGCATACCGAGGATTATCTGACCACGCAGGAGGGCAAGCGTCTCCCCATCGCGCACTGCATCGCAGGCACCAACGGCTGGGCTCCCAGCGCCGCCATATGGATGGCGTTGAAGGAACGCGATGTTGCCGATGAAATGCACATGGTCGTCAAGGATACGTTTGGCGCAAAGGAGCTGCCGCTGCGCATCCATGAGCTGTTTCCGGACGATCCGGACGAAATCGTGCTGATCGGGCTATGCACGGACATCTGCGTCATCTCCAACGCCATGGTACTCAAGGCGTTTTTCCCCGAAACGCGCATCGTCATCGACGCCGCGTGCTGCGCAGGAGCGTCCAAGGACGGGCATCGGCAAGCGCTTGCCGCAATGCAGGTATGCCAAATCGATATTGAAAACGCTTAATTCTCTACAAAAGAATATAATTTGCAGGAATTCATAAAGATTCCTGCATTTTTTATTGACTTTTCAGCGTAATTGTCGCATAATTGCATCCATAGCGACTGCTACGGAGGAGAAATATGCAATATTCGTCGATGGACGCGCATGCCCTTGCTGCGGAACATGAAAAAGTAAAAAAAGACTATGCGCTTTTAGAAGAAAAAAAGCTTTCCTTAAATATTGCGCGCGGCAAGCCCAGCGCCGAGCAGTTGGATCTGTCAAACGATATGCTCAAGACATTGTGCGATGGCGATTTTATCATGGACGGCGTTGACGTTCGCAATTACGGAAATCTTGACGGACTGCCGTCCTGCAAGAAACTCTTTGCCGAGATTCTGGGTACGCAGCCGGACAATGTAATCATCGGCGGCAATGCGAGTCTTTCGCTGATGTACGATCTAATCGCAAAAGCCTACACCAACGGGCTCTTGCACAGCGCCGCGCCTTGGAGTAGTCTGCCGGAGGTGAAATTCCTTTGTCCATATCCCGGCTATGACCGTCATTTCAACGTCACAAAGTCCTTTGGCACGACCTTGCTCCCGATCCCGCTGCACAGTGACGGGCCCGACATGGAGCTTGTGCGGGAAGCGGTCAAGGATCCTGCGGTCAAGGGTATGTGGTGCGTACCGAAATACTCCAACCCGGACGGCTATATTTACAGCGAGGACGTTTGTCGCCAGATTGCGGCGCTCTCTCCCGCCGCGCCGGATTTTGCGCTCATGTGGGATAATGCGTACTGCATCCACACATTTGACGGTGTCGATCCGGATTTTCCGGATATGCTCTCCCTCTGTGAAAATGCGGGACATCCCGACATGGTGTATGAATTTGCGTCAACCTCCAAAGTCACCTTTGCCGGCGCCGGTGTTTCTGCAATTGCGGCAAGCCGTGACAATATCAAACACCTGCTCTCGTTAATGACCTTCCAGACCATCGGCTACAATAAGATCAATCAGCTGATGCACGTACGTTTTCTAAAAGACAAGGCGCACACGATGGAGCTGATGCAAAAGCACGCCGCCATCATGAAACCGAAGTTCGACGCCGTGCTGGAAGCGTTGGATCGAGAGATCGCGCCGCTCGGCATCGCCAGCTGGAATCGCCCCAAAGGCGGCTACTTCATCGGTTTAAACGCGCTGCCGGGAACGGCAAAGCGCACGCTGGCGCTCTGCAAGCAAGCAGGCGTCGCCATGACGGGCGCGGGCGCGACCTATCCGGGCGGTGTGGATCCCCAGGACAGCAGTATCCGCATTGCTCCCTCCTATGCTACAACACAGGAGCTTTCCACCGCCATTCAGGTTTTTTGCGCAAGCCTGAAGCTGGCTGCGCTGGAAAAACTCCGAAATGAATCATCGACCTTGCCGTTTTCAGTGATCGGCAGATAAAAATGCGGTTTCTCCGCATCCTTGCTTTTTATCACACCCGCATTTTTTACATTTGAAAACTGTAGCATCGAACGCTCGTCGGCATCGCTCGGCGAGCGTTCGTGTTTTCTGGGCTCTTTCGCGCTATGCCGCATAGAACAAAGACGCGCGTCGCCGGCGAATCCGGCTCGACGGATATCCTGCAAATATCCTGTAAAGCATCCTTTTTTTCTTTTCAATTGCGCACCCATGAAGTATAATTGCAGTGTTCGCGTTTTTAAATCGCAGGAAAAAAGTGGAAATGAGGCCATGTTTTGATCCAACGGTATTTTCAAACTCTGAAACAGGAATTTCACGGTTATCGGGCCAAGTCGCTGGTATCTGACCTTCTCGCCGGGCTGACGGTTGCCGCCGTCGCGTTGCCACTGGCGTTGGCGTTCGGCGTTGCGGGCGGTGCTGACGCGGCCTCCGGGCTGATTACCGCCATCATCGCGGGGCTGGTCATCAGTCTGCTTTCCGGCGGCTTTTATCAAATCTCCGGGCCGACCGGCGCCATGGCCGCAATTCTGATGTCTGTCGTTGCGCGCTACTCCATGCAGGGCGTATTCATCGCCACGTTTCTTGCAGGTGTATTTCTTGTTCTGGCCGGTCTATTGCGCTTGGGAAAGCTCACCAGCTTCATTCCCGCTCCGGTTATCACGGGCTTTACCTCCGGAATTGCAATCATCATTGCGCTTGGGCAGCTCGACAATTTCTTCGGCGTAGCTTCGCAGGGGGAAACGGCGGTGCTGAAGCTGTTCAGCTACGCAACGCTGGGCTTTGCGCCAAACCTCACGGCCGTTCTGGTCGGTACGGGCGTTGTCCTCTTTATGGTTTTCTTCCCCAAAAAGTGGAATGCCGTCGTTCCCGCATCGCTTGTCGGCATCCTTCTTGCCACGCTGCTTTCCACGCTGCTGCGGCTTGACGTAGCCACCGTCGGCGCAATCCCGCAAACGCTTTTGCCGCAAAGCCGGCTGAATCTGTCTGCCATCGATCTTTCCACGGTCAACGCGCTGCTTTTGCCGGCACTGTCCATTGCGCTGCTCGACATGATCGAAAGCTTGCTTTGCGGCGCGAGCGCGGGAAGAATGACCGGCGTGAAGCTCGACAGCAATCAGGAGCTTTTAGCGCAGGGCGTCGGAAACATGCTGCTTCCGTTTTTTGGCGGAATCCCTGCCACAGCCGCCATTGCGCGCACGAGCGTCGCCATCAAATCCGGCGCAAAAACACGGCTGACCGGTATTTTTCACGCGCTGGCGCTGCTGCTCTTCATGTTCCTTTTGGCGCCTGTCATGGCAAAGATCCCGCTCAGCGCTCTCGCCGGCGTACTGATGGTAACAGCGTTTCGTATGAACGAATGGCGTACCATTCGATACATTTTCTCGCATCGCTTCAAAAGCTCCATCGTACTGTTTCTGGTGACAATGCTTTCCACCGTACTTCTTGATCTTACCGTCGCCATTTTGATCGGCGTTGGCGTTGCAATCATTTTCCTGCTCTCCAAACTGGCGCGCATCGAGATCGCCTATGCAAAGGTAGACCACGCACGGCTTGGAAACGGCGCAAATCCGGACAGTCGTTTTGACAATATGGAGGTTGTTTACATCACAGGGCCTATCCTGTTTGCCAACACCTCCCGCATCGAGGAGATTGCCGGACGTGTGCAAGGCATCGGCACGGTTCTGTTCTCCATGCGCGCCGTCAGCGACATCGATATCTCCGGCGCGCAGTCAATCATAGGGCTTGTTGAAAAGCTGCGGCAGAATGGCACACGCGTGATTTTTTGCGGTCTATCCACCATGGCAAACGCCATGCTCGAGCGCTGCGGTCTTTTGGAGCTTGTCGGAGAAGAAAACATATTCTGGAGTGTGGATCGCGCGCTTCTGAACGACCACAACTCAGTTTTGACCGAAGCGTAAGCCTGATCTAACATATGATTAGCGCAAAACAGCGCCGCCCATTACCGGACGGCGCTGTTCATTTTTCGAAAAAACCATGCGATATGTTCAAAATACATCGTATAATGTAAACTCCTCGCCTTCCTCCTGCAAGGAAACCGCTGTTGCCGGCACATAGGTTTCGACCTTTATGGTGTTCTCCAGCGGATCTATTGTCAATAGCCGCAACGCCCCAAACGCACGTTCGTCGCTATCCACATTCTGGTAGTCGTACAAAAGCTGCCATACCGTGCGATCCGCCACACCGTCGCCGGTATCGTCCAACTCCGTTTTCTTGACTGCCGCCGTATCACGATGCCCGCAGAGCACCATCTTGACGTTGGGATTGGGCACGATCACCTGCTCAAATATTGTGTCGCCGCCGTCGGTCAGTTCGCCATTCTCATTCATGTAGCTGTGCAGGCAGAGAATCACATCATAGTCGCCATAGCTTGCTATGATCCGGTTCAGCCATTCCAGGCTGCTGGAGCGATATCCCCACCCAATGCCGATGAAAAGGTATTTGTTCTCCGCGACCTCTACCGTACCGTAACCGCCTCTGCCATGCTGGTAGAGATCCCTTGTCTCCTCGTCGTAACGGCTGGCAATGTACCGCTCAAAGTTGCTGTAATCCACATTTTCCGTACCGACGTCGTGATTTCCCGCGATTGCAAGAAACGGGATATCCCCCAGAAGGTCAAAGCCCTTGGCGGCCTCCTTCCACTGCCAGTCGGATGCGGCGCCGTTGACAATATCACCGGTATGCACAACAAACCGAATAGTTTTTTCTTCCCGCTGTCCGGCAATCCACCGCATCATATCGGAGAACGTCTGTGCGGAGGATTCTATGATATGCTGCGTGTCGGAAAACCATGCCACAGAAAACGGCTGGGCAATCTCCGGCGTTGGCTCCGGCGTCGGCGTCGGCTCCATTGTGGGCGCCGGCTCCGGCGTCAGCGTTGGAACGATCTCAAATTCCACCACGCGCGCGGTCGGCGTCGGCGTTGGGCGAGCCGTCGTTACCGACGTCGGCTCCAAAGGCGCCATCCGCGTCGCACGTGTAATGGGAACGCCGACAAATGCCGCGCTCGCCAATACAATTGCCGCAAACATGACAGGACGTTTCATGCTGCGTTATTCCCCCCTTGTATAGAAATACATTTATACATCACTACATATTGTAGATGTAACGACGCGAAAACACAATATCTTTGGCGAAAATATTTTAACAATTTGTTCAAAAAGTCAAGACCACCCGTGAAAACGGGTGGCTTGCTTTTGGCTATAAGCCCTTGGT
>CAZWUK010000032.1:22064-24360 GCA_964636685.1 uncultured Oscillospiraceae bacterium | reverse complement strand
ATCATGCGCGGTTTTACCAAAGAGGGCAAGTCCATTCTCTTTATTACCCACAAGCTCAATGAGATCATGGCAGTCGCCGACCGCTGCACTGTTTTGCGTAAGGGCAAGTGCATCGGGACGGTAGACATCAAAAACACCACCAAGCAGGAGCTTTCCCGCATGATGGTCGGCCGAAACGTGAGTTTTTCTGTGGAAAAATCCGAATGTAAACCGGGAAAAACCGTTCTTTCCGTCAAAAACGTCACCGTTCCCTCCAAAGCCCACAAAAACAACGCGGTCAAGGATGTGTCCTTTGACGTTCGCGGCGGCGAGATCGTCTGCCTTGCGGGTATCGAAGGCAACGGACAGACCGAGTTTGTTTCTGCACTCACAGGTCTTGACAAGATGAGCAGCGGCACGCTCACGCTCAAAGGGCACGACATCGCCAAAGCTTCCATCCGCGAACGGAGCAAGCTCGGTATGAGTCACATCCCGGAGGATCGTCACAAATACGGTCTGGTACTCGACTATTCTCTGGAAGAAAACCTCGTGCTGCAACGCTACTGGCAGCCCGAATTTGAGAAAGTCGGATTTATCAAAGAGGATGCTGTTCGCCAATATGCCGATCGATTGATCGAGCAATATGATATTCGCAGCGGTCAGGGTCCTGCGACCCCGGCGCGCAGCATGTCCGGCGGCAACCAGCAAAAGGCGATCATCGCGCGTGAAATTGATAAAGATCCCGAGCTTCTGGTCGCGGTTCAGCCGACGCGCGGTCTGGATGTCGGCGCGATTGAATACATCCACAAAAAGCTCGTTGCGCAGCGTGACGAAGGCAAAGCCGTCCTTTTGATCTCTCTGGAGCTGGACGAGGTCATGGATGTATCCGACCGGATACTGGTCATGTACGAGGGTGAGATCGTTGGCGAATTTGATCCCAAGCAAACAACCGTCGAGGAGCTCGGTCTTTACATGGCGGGCGCAAAACGGCAAACACCGAAAACGACCGAAAGCGAGGCTGCTGAAAATGCGTAAATTAAAATCCATGTTTGAAAGCCCTGCGGCCATCAGCCTCTACGGCTCGCTGATCTCCATTGGCGCCGGTCTGCTGTTTGGTCTGATCCTTCTGTTGTGCCTGAACGCGCAGTACGCGTTCTATGGCTTTGGCAAGATCATCGGCGCGGGATTCAGCTCGACCGACAAGCTTGCAAAAGTGCTCTATCAGGCTGCTCCGCTCATTATGACCGGTCTGTCTGTGGGTTTCGCATTCAAAACGGGACTGTTCAACATCGGTGCAAGCGGTCAATACACCGTGGGTGCGGGATTGGCGCTGATTTTTGCGATCCAGTTCCAGCAGCCCTGGTATGTATGCCTGATCGTTGCCATGCTGGCGGGTGCAATGTGGGGCTTTTTCCCCGGATTTTTCAAGGCGTTCTTCAATGTCAACGAGGTGATCACCTCCATCATGTTCAACTGGATCGCCTTGTTTGCCACCAATCTCACCATTTCCAACATGCCCATGATGCTGGCAAAATTCTGGGGTGCGTCGCAGGTCGACCGCACCGCCGCGTTGCGCGATGCCAACCCGGCCGCACTGATCCCCAAGCTTGGATTGGACAAGCTACTAAACTCCAGCTACATGAACATCAGCATCTTTATTGCCATTCTCATTGCGGTGATCATGTGGATCGTTCTCAGCAAGACCACGTTTGGCTATGAGCTCAAAGCCTGCGGCTACAACCGTAGCGCCAGTCTCTATGCCGGTATCAACGCAAAGCGCAACATCATCCTCTCGATGGTAATTGCCGGCGCGCTCTCCGGCATCGGCGGCGGGTTGTATTATCTTGCCGGCACCGGTCAATATACGTTGGTCAAAACGTTGTTGACGGCAGGCTTTAACGGTATTCCCGTGGCGCTGCTGGCTTCCTCCAACCCCGTTGGCACGATCTTTTCTGCCCTGTTTGTTTCCTACATTCAGGTGGGTGGTGAGGCGATGCAGCCGGAGTTTGTCAAAGAAAACATCGATATCATCATCGCCGTCATCATTTACCTGTCCGCCTTTGCACTGCTGATTCGTGAAATGCTCTCCCGAAAGCGGAAGCTTGATAGCGGCAACGTAAACGCGGAACCGTTGGATACGGAGACGCAGGATTTAGACGGCGATGCGCCCGCAAAAGAAAGCGAGGTCTGAGACAATGAAGATTTTAGCGGATATTTTAAGCGCAACGATCCTGTTTGCCATGCCTCTTTTGCTTGTTGCACTGGGCGGCATGTTCAGCGAACGCAGCGGCATTATCAACATCGCTCTGGACGGCAT
>CAZWUK010000032.1:237-21964 GCA_964636685.1 uncultured Oscillospiraceae bacterium | reverse complement strand
ATTCTGGTGCTGACCTCCAAAAAGTCGCGCGCGCCAAAAGCAGAGGGCGTCCCTTACGACAAAGGACAGCGATGATCCATCGACATGATCGCTCGGGCGGCAGCGCCCGAGCGATTCTCTGATACGACTAACCAAAGGAGACGTTATGGCAAAGCTCTATTTTCGTTATGGCGCAATGGGCAGCAGCAAATCCGCCAATGCAATCATGGTCTGGTACAACTATCATGAGCGCGGAAAAAACGCGTTGCTGCTCAAGCCGGCTGTGGATACGCGCGACGGGAAGTATACCATCGAATCGCGCTGCGGTCTGCGCGCCGAGTGTCAGCTCGTTGATGAGCTGGATCTCGACCGTATTCGGGCGCAGGAATACGACTGCCTCATCATCGATGAAGCACAGTTCTTGTCCAAGCAGCAGGTGGAGCTTCTCTGCAGGATCGTGGATGAGTGCAATGTCCCCGTCATCTGCTATGGGCTGCGCACGGATTTTCAGGGAAACTTTTTCCCCGGAAGCCATTGGCTTTTAGCGCGCGCGGATACCATTGAGGAGGTAAAAACCATCTGCTGGTGTGGCAAAAAGGCCACGAACAACGCGCGGCTGGACGGAAAAGGCGGCATTACGCGCGTCGGCGAACAGGTCGTTCTCGGCGCGAGCGACAAGTACATCGGCCTTTGCCGCAAGCACTGGCTACAGGGCGATCCGGGGCCGGGACTGCGGGCGGAGGATCTTCAGCCGTAAATCCCATTTTTTTTGTTTCCATGAATTGTTTTTAAGCGCAGACAGGAGAACCCCCATGCAATATTATGTAGCAAGCGCCATCACCAACGCTTCGCGGGTCAACGAGGTTGCCGATCTTTTCAACGCGAAGGGGTATCGGCGCACCTACGATTGGACAAAGCACGGCAGCGTCGCCGGCGCAGCGTCGGAAATGCAAGGCAGCGTCGCCTTGCAGGAATTGCACGGCGTCATGAGCGCGGAGCTTGTTGTGCTGCTGCTCCCGGGGCGATTTGGGACGCACGCCGAGCTTGGCGCCGCCCTTGCAAGCAGCCAAAACAAACGGATTCTGCTCTGGTCGGAGGATGCTTCCGTCTTTGATGGCGGCGACAGGTTCTGCGTATTTTACCATCATCCCGCCGTCGAACGGCACAGCGGCGCCTTTCCGGATTTTTTACAGTATCTTCGCACCGCGTTTTAGAGTATGTTTCTAAAGTCTGCTAGATGAAATTTTGCGTCATCGGCTTGCAGATTGAGGCAAAAAACGTAGGCTTAGCGGTGCTAAGGCGAGGCTTTTTAACAAAAATATGCAAGTCGAGGGCGTGAAATTGCGCTTGCGTGATTTTAGAAACACACTCTAATTAGCAGTAGCCGCACAACGCCGCTCCAACGCCAATCAACACCAGCGCGACAATCAGAGCGAGCAGCCAGCCCGGAGAGCAGCAGATCATAATCACCAAGCCTATGAGGATGCAGCCAATTCCACATAGGCATTTTCTTTTGGACGTACGCCGTTTATCGCGTCCGCAGCGGCAGGAGTCCCGGCTTGGCAACACGTCCCCCTCCTCTTTCTCTTTTTCACATTGTATGCGTCAATTTTCGATAGCGTTCTACACGTCAAACCAAAATCCGGAATAGCATGAAGATGTACCCGCGCATTGCCGTGCTCATTTGCCGAATGCGCGAGATCCTATCCGGAGGTTTCCTATGGAATCCGAAATTGTAAAGCTTGACCGCGTGACCCTGTTTTATCAACAACGGCAATCCGAAACGGTCGCCATCAAAGAGTTGTCCTTTTCTGTCCGTCGAGGAGAATTTGTTGCCATCGTCGGCCCGTCGGGCTGTGGAAAAACCAGCGTGCTTTCGCTGTTGATGGGACTGATTTCATCATCGGAGGGGCTTGTGACCGTGAACGGGGAGAAGCCGAACGTAAAAAACGATATTGGCTATATGCTCCAGCGGGATCATCTTTTGGATTGGCGCACCGTGGAAGAAAATGTGCTGTTGTCGTTGGAAGTCAAGGGTCTGCGTACAAAAGAACGTTGCGAAAATGCCATGCTGCTGCTCAAAACATACGGCTTATCCGACTTTCGCCATCATTTCCCGGGTGAATTGTCCGGCGGGATGCGGCAAAAGGTCGCCCTCATCCGTACGCTGGCATTTGATCCGTCGCTGCTGCTGCTCGACGAGCCCTTTTCCGCGCTGGATTATCAGACTCGGCTTCGCGCCGCGGATGAAATTTCCGGCATCATCCGCAAGGAAGGCAAAACCGCCATTTTAGTAACCCATGATATTTCCGAAGCCGTCTCTATGGCAGACCGTGTTTTGGTCTTTACCGAGCGTCCCGCAAAACTCAAAGGCGAGCATATACTGGAGTTTGATGCGTCGCTCACACCTCTGGAACGTCGAAACGCCGCCGGTTTCTCGCGTTACTTCAATTTGATCTGGAAGGAGCTGAACGCGGATGAAACCTGCTGACGGTATATCACCCTACCGGCTGCAATATCTGCGGGCGGTGCGGAAAAGAGAGCGCGGCGTCATTGTCTGCCGGCTTCTCGTATTGGTGCTGCTGCTTGGATTTTGGGAGCTTTCTACCACACTCGGCTGGATCGATCCGTTCATTGCCAGCAGCCCTTCCAGGGTTATCGCAACCATCGGGAGGCTCCTTGCCGACAGATCGCTGTTTATACATATCGGTGTAACGCTGTTTGAAACCGTACTTGGCTTTTTGATTGGTACGGCGCTCGGTACGGTTGCTGCGGCGCTTCTCTGGTGGAGTCCTTTTGCCACCAGGGTATCCGATCCTTATCTTGTGGTGCTCAATGCTCTGCCAAAGATTGCGTTGGGGCCAATCATCATCGTTTGGATCGGCGCCGGCGTCGAATCCATTATTGTGATGGCGGTGCTAATTTCTCTGATTGTCACGATTGTTACGGTGCTGACGGGCTTCTCCGCCATCAGCGAAGAAAAACAGCTTCTGATGCGTACGCTCGGCGCAACGAAGTGGCAGATCTTTCGTTTGGCGGTGCTGCCCGCGAGCATGCCGACCATCGTTGCCGCACTGAAGATCTCGGTGAGCATGAGTTGGGTTGGCGTCATCGTCGGCGAGTATCTTGTCTCCAAAGCGGGACTCGGCTATTTGATCGTCTACGGCGGGCAGGTGTTTAAGCTGGATCTGGTCATGGCGAGCATCGTGGTTTTGTGTATCCTAGCGGCCTTTATGTACTATGGCGTCGCCCTGATCGAAAAGCGTCTCGTACGGCAGACCCGCCATCCGGCAAAGCAGGAATGACGGGCAGCCGGTCGGTCTGCATAATAAGCGCAAGTGCTCTCTGTCCAGCATTTTACTTTGTTTTAGAGCGCGACAGCAGCGAGAATAGATAGCCAAAGAGCACCGCCGCACCGACGCCGCCAGCCGTCCCCTTGATGCCGCCGGTAAAGGCGCCGATTACGCCGTCCGCCTTTGCGCTCTCCAACGCTCCTTTTGCAAGCGCGTTGCCAAAGCCTGTCAGCGGTACGGAAGCGCCCGCGCCCGCAAATTCCACCAGCGGTTGATAGATGCCGATCGCGCCGAGAACAACGCCCGCCGTCACAAACAGCACTAGAATTCTAGCAGGCGTTAAACGCGTCAGGCTGATGAGCAATTGCCCGATCATGCACAGCGCGCCGCCGACAAGAAACGCGTAAAGATAGTCCGTCCACCGCATCAGCTTTCCTCCCGTTCCAATACCACCGCGTGCGCGATCGATGGAATGCTTTCGCCTTGCAGCGTTGTGGAAGGCGAAAGCAGCGCGCCGGTCGCTATAAAAAGCATTCGAGTACAGCTCCCCGCTTCGAGCTTTTGGAGCAAATAGGACGACAGCGTGACCGCAGAGCAGCCGCAGCCGCTCCCTCCGCAATTGAAATTCTGCTCGGGACGGAAGATCAGATTGCCGCAGTCCAAATGCCGGCCGGAAAGATCGACGTTTCGATCCTTGCAAAGCGAAAACAGCATTTCGCTTCCGAATCTTCCCAGATCGCCGGTAACAATCAGATCGTAGTCCTCCGGCGATCGTCCCGTATCCTGCAAATGTGTGATAATGGTGTCTGCTGCGGCGGGCGCCATGGCAGCACCCATGTTCGCCGCATCCGTGATCCCAAGATCGATCACGCGTCCGATCGTTGCGCCGCGTACGCGAATACGGGAAAATACCCGCTCAGCAGGCAATGACTCTGCCAACAAAACGCAGCCGGTACCCGTTACCGTACGCTGCGCCGTTGGCGGGGAGGTCGTTCCCATCTCCAGCGGGAATCGGTATTGCCGCTCCGCCGTAGAAAAATGGCTCGACGCTACGCAGCATGCGGTTTTCGTAAAGCCGCCGTTTACAAGCACACTCCCGACCAAAAGCGATTCCGCCATGGTCGAGCACGCGCCATACAGCCCCAGGAACGGCATGCCAAGCGTGCGCGCCGCAAAATTTGCGGTTACGATCTGGTTGAGGAGATCCCCGCCGAGAAGGCAGCCGATATCCTCCGGCTTGTGGTGTACCTTGTTGAGCGCGAGTTGTACGACTGTTGTGAACATGCGGCACTCCGCTTTCTCGAAGGTATCCTCGCCGTAGGTATCGTCCTCCAGCACCAAATCAAAATGCTCTCCCAACGGCCCCTTTCTCTCGTTACCGGCAACGATGGAAGCGGACGAAACAACATACGGCCCGTCTGGAAAGCAAAGCGTCCTTGCGCCAATTCTTTTATCTGCCATGCGCTCCTCCTATTGAAACAGCAGCGAGATCAACCCCGCGACAATGGAAGCGGAGACGCCGAACACCAGCACCGGCCCAGCGATCGTAAACATCTTGACAGCCGTCCCCGTGACGTATCCCTCTGTCTTGAATTCGATCGCCGGCGCGACGATGGAATTGGCAAACCCCGTGATCGGAACGACCGACCCTGCGCCTGCGTATGCGCCAAGTTTATCGTAAACGCCGATTCCTGTGAATGCCGCGCCGAAAAATACCATCACAATCGCCGTAAAGGAAGCGAGGTTCTCTTGTGATAAATGCAGAACGAGCTTTCCAAAATCGCTGACAAGCTGTCCAATGCAGCAGATTGCCCCGCCGACCCAGAATGCGCGGCAGCACATGCGCAGCGTTCTGCCCTTTGGCATTCGCTCATTGACCTGCCGTTGATAGGCGGTCTTATCAAAAGGCGGCTGCGTCATTGCCTAGTCTCCTTCGACACGTCGTATGCCTTTTTTCGAATTTCACGATCTCCCGGCTGATCGCTGCCGCCGCCGCCATGCAGCATTGCACCCGGGCGGTTCAGACGCCTTTCACCTTGCAAAGAAAATGTCCTCCCGTACAAAATAAATTCCGGATCCCGACAGCTGCTCGCCGCGCATCGTAAAATAGATAATCAGCGCAATCAAAGCCAGCGCAAGGATTCCTGCAAAAAACCAGATCCAAGTATTTTTTACCATTTTGTTCCCCTTGTTTTGCAACTCGACGTTAGTATGCTCTCCATATCGGGAAAATACCCGTCGAATTCGGAAAATATCGGCAGATTCAGGGTTGACACAATGGGCTTTGGTTGATAAAATAGTCGATGTGCCATTGGGTGGATTGTGTCCACAGCCCCGGAAACAAGCGCTCAAGAAGCAACAGATTTTTATTACATTTATGGAGGAATCGCCATGAAAACCTATATGGCAAAGGGCGAAACCGTTGAGCGTAAGTGGTACGTTGTGGATGCGGACGATATGGTTCTCGGCCGTCTGTCTTCGCAGGTAGCAGCTATTCTCAGAGGTAAAAACAAGCCCGTCTTTACCCCGCACGTTGATACGGGCGATCATGTTATCATCATCAACGCAGCAAAGGTTCGCCTGACCGGTCGTAAGCTCGACCAGAAAAAATACATCCATCACACTGGCTTTCCGGGTGGAATTCGTGAAGTCAACTATCGTACGCTGCTTGCGACAAAGCCGGAATTTGCCGTTTATGAATCCATCCGCCGCATGATGCCCAAGGGCCCTCTGGGTGCGCAGATGCTCAAAAAGCTCCGTGTTTACGCGGGTTCCGAGCACAACAACGCCGCGCAGAAGCCCGAGACGCTCGTGCTCAAGTAAGAAAGGAGGAACCAGAACATGGCTACTACACAATTCCTGGGTACCGGCAGACGGAAAAAATCCGTCGCGCGCGTTCGGTTGCTCCCCGGCACCGGTAATATCACCATCAATAAGCGCGAGCTTGACAACTACTTTGGTCTGGAAACGCTGAAGATGATTGTTCGCTCCCCCTTGACGCTGACCAACAACCTTGCAAAGTATGACGTTGCCGTCAATGTTTACGGCGGCGGCACCACCGGTCAAGCAGGCGCAATCCGCCACGGTATCTCCCGTGCGCTGCTGGTTGCGGATCCTGCGCTTCGCGGCGAGTTGAAGAAGGCGGGTTATCTGACCCGCGATCCGAGAATGAAGGAGCGCAAAAAGTACGGTCTGCATGCAGCCCGCAGAGCGCCCCAGTTCTCCAAGAGATAAATCCTTTGTTCAAAAGATCCCCGGAAACTTTGGTTCCCGGGGTTTTTTCTATGGTCGGTCGTCCTTGTTTGGCTTGCCCTGATCCGTTTACTTCAACCGGTTTGTAAGAAGTATCACCGCGGTTTTCATGCGAAGGAGCTGCTCGTTTTGAAACGCTGCTTCCTGAAAAATGTTAGCGGGTTCTTTTGTGCCGTCACCGTCGGCGTTTTCTCCGGAAATGAGATAGCACGCAGCATCGAGCATGTTGCTGAGTTCAATGATGATGACTCTGTTCTGTTTTAGCATCGTAGCAACACCAAGCTTCTCGATTGGTTCCGTCGCCTCTCGGTGCTCGTCTTTGTTGGTTTCGTACATGCGCTTCCTCCGACTCTTTTCAAAACGTTGCACCAATATTCTTCCGCAAAATCTTGTTTTATATGTTGCCTAGCGCAATCGCTTTCCCTGGTTTCGTCCGTGCTGTCAGCCAGCTGCAACATCCAATGCAGCAGCTGGCTATATCAGTCCGCTTTTGATTTTTTGTCGGAAACAACAGCCTGAAAAGGCGCCCCTGCCCCGTCTCAAGGAACACGGGCAGCAGGCGTCTTTTTATGTGCTGGAATTATACGATGAAGGTTTCCATTGCAACTTGTTCTGCCGCAAATGCTGTGCTTTCCAGAAATAAACGGCGTTTTAGATCTGCCGGGTAGGTGTGCACGATCTCAATAATCCGCAAATTTACGTTACCGTTAGATAGCTCCATCCCTATGTCAATTTTTGAAAAGTCATCGAATTCAATTATCAGAGAATCTTTGTTCATAAAAGCTGTCGCAGATATTATTTTTATCTTCATCTTTGTTGCCTTGTAGAACCTCTAAGCAGCAAGTCGATTAACCATAATCCGTCTTCATATTGACCGGATCGGATCACAAAGCGCAATTCGATACTACTTTTTCAACGTGAAGATTACTGCACGAATTGCCCCAGATAGGACGTCAGGTTGCCATAGGCGATCTTCTCTACCTCCGTATGCGAAAAGCCCGCCTGCTCAAGCGCGGCAAAGAGCGCCGGAAAATCGCGGCTGTCGCGCAGGTCGGTCGGATACACCTGCATTCCATCAAAGTCCGATCCGATGGCGCAGCAATCCACGCCGCCGACCTTGGCGATGTGTACAATATGCGCCACAATATCCTCAATCGACGCCAGCCGTTTCGGCGTTAGCTGTTTGTGATAGAAGTTGACGCCGATGACCCCGCCCTGCGCTGCAATCGCGCGAATCTGCGCGTCGGTCAGGGAACGCGGCGAGGAAAACACGTCGCGCGCATTGGAATGCGATGCAAAAACCGGCTGTCGGCTCCGCCCCAGCACATCGTCAATGCCGCGGTCGCTCAAATGCGAAACATCGATCGCCATGCCGATGCGGTTCATCTCGTCGATCATCTCAAGCCCGAGGCTGGTCAAGCCCTTGTTTCCCTTGGCAAGCGCCGCGCCCGCCAGCTCGTTGTTTTCGTTCCATGTCAACATCATTGCACGGACGCCCAGGTCATAGAGCACGCGCAGTACCGCCAGACTGCCCTCCGTCGCTTCTCCGCCCTCCACGGTTAGGAGCGTGGCAATCTTCCCTTTACCCGGTTGAAAGCTGCTTGTAAAGGGAATGAGCCGCTCGTTTTGCTCCAGCATCCGATTGTATGCGTCAATCATGGAAATGCACTGTTGCAGCGGCGGCGTGCGAAACGATGTGTCGATCCACGCGGCGAACAATTGCAGTGCAACGTTCCCCTCCTGCATTCTCGGAAGCGTCATTGCTTGGCCGCCCGTATGCGTACCGATTTCATAGCCGTACTGCACCGCGCCAAACAGAAAATCGCAGTGCCCGTCCGCAACATAATACCGCTCCATGCTTCCTCCTGAAAAGAGGATATGCCAACGCACATCCTCTTTTGTATCTTTTTCTAATTCTATTTTGCGTAATCGACCGTCCGCGTTTCTCGAATCACGCTGACCTTGATCTGACCCGGATATTCCAATTCCGTTTCAATCCGTTTGGCAATCTCGCGCGCCATCATCACCGTATCGCTGTCGTTGATTCGGTCAGGCTTGACAATAATACGGATTTCGCGTCCGGCCTGAATGGCATAAGAGGTATCTACGCCCTCAAACGAATTTGCAATTTCCTCCAGCTTCTCCAAGCGCTTGATGTAGGTTTCCAGCGTTTCACGGCGGGCGCCCGGGCGTGCCGCGGAAATCGCGTCGGCAGCCTGTACCAGCACCGCTTCGATCGTCGTCGCGTCCACATCGCCGTGGTGCGCCTGAATCGCGTGTACAATCTGGTTATTCTCGCGGAATTTCTTGGCAAGGTCTGCACCGATCTGGGCATGGGAGCCTTCCACTTCGTGATCGATGGATTTGCCGATGTCGTGCAGAAGACCCGCGCGCTTTGCAAGCGTCACGTTTGCACCGATCTCCGCCGCCATGATGCCGGCAAGATGCGCGACCTCGATGGAATGGCGCAGAACGTTCTGACCATAGCTTGTGCGATATCGCATTCTGCCAAGGTAGCGAACAAGCTCATGATGCAGCCCGTTGACGCCAACCTCAAGAACCGCCTGTTCTCCCGCCTCACGGATCTGCGTATCGACCTCTTTTTTCGCCTTCTCGACCATTTCCTCGATGCGAGCGGGATGGATCCGTCCATCCATAATAAGCTTTTCCAGCGCGATACGGGCAATTTCCCTGCGAACCGGATCAAACCCGGAAAGGATGACCGCTTCCGGTGTATCGTCAATAATCAGGTCAACGCCTGTCGCCGTTTCCAGCGCGCGAATGTTGCGGCCTTCGCGGCCGATGATGCGGCCCTTCATCTCATCGTTGGGCAGCGGGACAACGGAAACCGTCGTCTCTGCCACCTGATCGGCGGCGCACCGCTGAATCGCCAGCGAAATAATGTTGCGCGCGCGCTTGTCCGCTTCTTCCTTGGTGCGCGCTTCGATGTCACGAATCAAAATCGCCGCATCGTGCTGCGCCTCGCGTTCGACGTTGGAAAGCAGGATCTCTTTGGCTGCGTCCATGGAAAGACCGGAGATCTTCTCAAGCTCTGCAAGCTGCTGGTTGTGCATTGCGGCAACTTCCTGTTCCGCACGTCCCAGCTCCGTCTCTTTGTCGCCAAGCAGCTTTTCACGCTGCTCGATGCCGTCCATTTTCTTGTCCAGCAGTTCTTCCCGCTGAAAGAGTCTGCGTTCGGTGCGTTGCAGCTCCGAACGGCGTTCGCGGTTCTCTCTCTCGCTCTCGGAACGAATCTTGTAAACCTCTTCTTTGGCTTCCAGAACCTTTTCTTTTTTAATTTCTTCAGCGCGCCGCTGCGCGTCGTCATAGAGTTTCTTTACGGCGTCCTCCGCCTTAGCGATCTTTGCCTCCGCAACATTGCGCCGGTAGACGTATCCAAAGAACAGTCCCAACAGCAATGTGCCGGCGGCAATCAATAATGCCATCCACCACTGCATACCTAAACTCCGATCTATATTTCAAAAGTAAAAAATCAGCCGTACACTCGCGCGCACGGCTTTCATACACAAAAAACTCATTAGCATAGCTATTATCGTCGTCTATCTATGAACACCCATTGCGGAGTGTAGTAATTTCCCATTTGATTTTATATCAAATCGGCAGGGGAGTCAAGCTAAAACAACGAAATCTGGTTGGTACGGGGGAGGTTTTCAAAGCATCCGCATTTTTCCATGGACGAAACGGTGGAACTGTTGGCGCCGGTCTTGCTTTGAAAATCCTCAATGGAAATATATCTCTGCCCGCTGCGGTTATCCGCCATTGCAATCGCCGCGCCGTCGCCGATGCCGGGGATCGCGTTAAACGGCGGTCGAATACCGCCCTCCTCCACCAAAAAACGTGTAGCGGCGGACTTGTAAATGTCAACCGGCAGCAAATCGATCCCGCGAAGATTCATCTCATAGACGACTTCCAGTATCGTAGCGAGTTCCTTGTTGCGCTTTTTCTCCGCCGTCTCCATGTTGGGCAGATTCTTTTCAATGTCCTTGATGGACGCCAGCACCCGCTCCGGCCCACCCGCCGCCATGGTCACGTCAAATGCGTCCGCGCGTACCGTATAGTAAACGGCGTAAAAAGCCTCGGGATAATGCACCTTGTAATACGCGATACGAAACGACATCATCGTATAGGCGACGGCATGCCCGCGCGGAAACATGTACTTGATTTTTTTACAGGAATCGACAAACCACGGGGGTATCTGTCCGTTGACCATCGCCTGCTCCATCTCCTCGGTCAGACCTTTTCCCTTTCGCACGCGTTCCATGATGGAGAAGGACAGGGAAGCCTCCATACCGTGTGCGATCAGGTAATTCATGATGTCGTCGCGCGTGCAGAGCACTTCTGAGAGTTTGGCGATCTTGTTCGTCACAAGCGGCTCGGCGTTATTGAGCCACACGTCCGTACCATGCGTCAGACCCGCGATGCGTACCAGCTCCTCCATTGTCGTCGGTTTTGTCGCCTCCAGAACGCCGCGCACAAAGCCCGTGCCGAATTCCGGCACGCCGATCGTCCCCACGCTGCAATTCAAGCCGGAAAGGTCGATATGCAGCGGCTCGGACGATGAAAAAATCTGGCGCGTGTCCGGGTCGTCAAGCGGTATCTCCCGTGGGTTCAGGTGCGTAAGATCCTCCAGCATGCGCAGCGCCGTCGGATCATCGTGTCCCAGAATGTCCAGCTTGACCAGACGGTCGTCCATGGCATGGAAATCGAAATGCGTCGTGATGGTATTCTTGTCCTTTTTATCCGCCGGATATTGAATGGGCGTATAGTCCAGTATGTCGTCATCCTGCGGAACGATCACGATGCCGCCCGGATGCTGCCCGGTAGTCACCTTGACGTTCATGCAGCCCAAACAGAGGCGTTCCATCTCGGCTTTACGAAGCACCTTGCCCGTCTTTTCCATATAGCCGTAGATGCACTCATACGCCTTTTTGTCGGCAAGCCCTGAGATCGTACCTGCGCGAAAGGCATGCCCGACGCCGAACATCTCCTCCACGTATTTGTGCGCTACCGGCTGATACTCGCCCGAGAAATTCAGGTCGATATCCGGCGTTTTGTCCCCCTTAAAGCCAAGAAATACTTCAAACGGAATCTCAAAGCCCTGCTTGTGATATCGAGCGCCGCATTCGGGGCATACCTTATCCGGAAGATCGACGCCGCAGCAGGAGGTGGACAAGTCTACGTCAAAATCGCTGTGCTTGCAGTTGGGGCAAATATAATGCGGCGCAAGGGCGTTGACTTCGGTAATGCCCGCCATGGTCGCAACAAACGACGAACCGACGGAGCCCCTCGATCCGACAAGATACCCGTCGCTCAAGGATTTGCGCACAAGGCGCTGTGCCATCAGGTACAGCGAAGCAAAGCCGTTGCCGATAATGGACTTGAGTTCCTTGTCCAACCGCGCCTGCACGATCGGCGGGAGTGGATCGCCATAAATCTGATGCGCGGTTGTCACCGCCATGTCGCGCAGTTCATTGTTCGCGTTCGGAATCTCCGGCGCGTGGGTACCGTCCGGGAACGGCTTCAATTCGTCGCAGCTGTCGGCAATTGCGTTGGGCGCGTCAATCACCGCTTCGTGCGCCAATTCTTCGCCAAGATAAGAGAATTCCGCCAGCATTTCCTGCGTTGTCTTAAAATAGAGCGGCGGCTGATGCTCGGCGTCGGAGAAGCCCTGCTTATACATGAGAATCTTGCGATAATCGGCATCCTGCGGCTCAAGAAAATGCACGTCGCCCGTTGCGACGACGGGTTTGCCGAGCTTTTTTGCCAGCGCCGCGATCCGACGGTTGATGCTGCGGAGCGCCTCGTCGTCCGGAACGATTCCTTCGCGCACCATGAACGCGTTGTTGGCAATCGGCTGAATCTCCAAAAAATCGTATTCCTGCGCCAACGCCTCGATCTCGTTCTCGGGTTTGCCGGCGATAATGGCTTGATACAGTTCGCCCTGCTCGCAGGCAGAGCCAAGAATGATTCCGCTGCGATATAGCGAAAGCAGACTCTTTGGAATCGTCGGGCGCATCCTGAAATAGTCGATATGCGCATAGCTTACAAGGCGGTATAAATTTTTCATGCCCGCCTGTGTCTTTGCAATCAGAATAATATGGTAGTACTTGTGCTTTTTGCCACCCTTTTCCCCGGTCTTTTCCTCTGCCTTTTGCGGCATGCGCACCGGTACGGTGGAAATTCCCAGTGCCTGTGTCTTCTCAAGCAGCTTCAAAAAGATCTCGCCTGTCGCCGCCGCATCGTCAATGGCGCGATGATGTCCTTCCAGCGATACGTCCAGCGCCTCACAAACCGTGTCCAGCTTGTGGTTTGGCAGATCGTGCATCAGGTATCGCGCAAGCATCAGCGTATCTGCGTAGGGCTGGTTGAATGCAATCCCGAATCGCTCTCCATGAAAGCGAATAAATCCCATGTCGAAATTTGCATTGTGCGCAACAAGGCAGCAATCCGCGCTGAATTTCGAAAAATCGGCGAGCACTTCACGGGCAGTCGGCGCACCGGCGATCATTTCGTTTGTGATATGCGTCAATTCTGTGATCTTCTGCGGTATGATAACGCCGTCGTCAACGAAGGTCTGGAACCGATCGACGATCTGTCCCTCGTGGATCTTTACGGCGCCGACCTCGATGATCTCCGCGCTTTCCGGCTTAAGCCCTGTGGTTTCCAGGTCAAAAACCACGTAATCCATGCCGGCTTCCATGAGCGTCGAATCGTCTACAAGATACCCTTCCACGCCGAACAGCGCCTTGACGCCGGTTTTCTTGGATGCTTTTGCAGCCTCCGGGAACGCCTGCACGACGCCGTGATCCGTGATCGCAAGCGCCCTGTGTCCCCAGCGCTTTGCGGTTTTAAACGCCTCTGTGAGGTCGGTCATCGCATCCATATTGGACATTCTGGAGTGCAGATGCAGCTCGACACGTTTTTCGTCTGCCGTATCCTGCCGGTATTCCGCCTCCGTTACATTGACGTCGCGCGGATACATGGTCAGTTCCTTGCCAAACTTTGTCACCTTGCAGGTTCCGCGGACAAGCAAAAAGCTGCCTGACGACAATACGCCATTGATGTCCTCCAAGAACCGCAGCTTGCGGTTTTCCTGATAAAAGGTGCACTGGCAATAGATCGAATCGGTATAGTCGGTCAGATTAAAGGTCACATGATACGATTTTCCGCCGTTCTTTGTCGGCCAGCCTTCACGCTCCTCCACCGCCAGCGGTTTGCCTCTGACCGTAAAAACCGTCTCCCCCTCTGTCAGCTCCGCAATTCGCGTGATTTCAGGATCTTGAATGCGAACGCCCAAAAGCCGTTCTTTGTCCCGTTCCGGTTCCTGCACCGGCACAAACATGGACGAAGGCCCGGCAAGGGGAACGACCGGGGACGTCAGCGGCGCAATCGCCGGAGCAGCAGAAGCCACCGGCACAGCCAATTCTACGGCGTCCGGATATTGCAGCTTCAGATGCACCGTCATATGCGGAAACGCTTCGTTGAGGGCGATTTGAAGCTGTGTCTGTGCAGAGACATCCACGCCGTCCTTTGCGGCAGCACAAATCAGGAGACTGTTCTTTTCCCGTTCCAGAACAACCTCCGTCACCGTGATCGCTGTTTGATCGATATTTACACTTCCGATGACATCCGAAAAGGTCAACCCGTTCTACCCCCCCCAAAAAAAACTATATCAGCCCAGCTCGAGCATATTGGTTGCTTCCTCGATCAGCGCGTCCAATATACCGGGCATCTTGCCAAACTTGAATTTTTGTCCTTTTTTGAATATTACACCATTTCCATCGCCAAAGGCAATCCCGATGTCGGCGTCCGCCGCCTCGCCGGGGCCGTTGACCGCGCAGCCCATCACCGCTACCTTGAGATAGCCTCTGTCATGCGGCAAACGTCGCTTTACCTCCTCGACCGCATCAAACAGAGCCACTCTGGTTCTGCCGCAGGTGGGGCAGCTCACAATCTCAATGTCGTCGTTTCGAAGATGTAACGCGCGCAGGATGGATTTTGCCGTAGTCACCTCGCGTACCGGGTCGCATGTCAAGGATACGCGAACGGTGTTTCCGATCCCGTCAAGCAGCAGCGCGCCAATCCCGATCGCCGATTTGATGATCCCGTTTTCCACATCGCCCGTTTCCGTAACGCCGATGTGCAGCGGATAGTCGCATTCTTTTGCCGCAAAGCGATAGACGTCCACCGTCTCCCGAATTGAGGAGGATTTCATGGACAGGACGATGTCGTAGAAGCCCTCCTGCTCCAAAATACGCACATGCCGCATGGCGCTCTCCAGCATTGCCCTCGGTGATGACGGCCCGTACTTTTGCTTGAGCTCCGCTTCCAGCGACCCGGCGTTGACGCCAATGCGAATCGGAACGCCGTGCGCCTTTGCACAGGCGACAACCGCGCGCACCTTTTCCGCGGAGCCGATATTCCCGGGGTTAAAACGAATCTTGTCCGCGCCGTTTTCCATTGCGGCAATCGCAAGACGATAGTCGAAATGAATATCCGCCACGAGCGGTATACGGATCGCGTCGTGAATCGTTCGAATGGCTTTGGCGCATTCCGCATCATAGACGGACGAACGAACGATATCGCACCCTGCCTGTTCCAAGCAGCGGATCTGCTCGATCGTCGCCACCGCATCCCGCGTGTCGGTGTTTGTCATCGATTGAATCGATATCGGCGCTTGTCCGCCGATCGGCACGCGCTTTACAACAACTGTTCTGGTCATATGGCTATCCCTGAATCAAATTTGCAATATCATTGTAGGTTAAAAACAGAATCAACACAAACAGCGCCATCAGTCCCACAAAATGCACCATGGCCTCTTTTTCCGGATCGATGGGCTTGCCGCGCACCAGCTCTATGAGCAGAAATACCGTCCTCCCGCCGTCCAGCGCGGGAATGGGCAGGATGTTGAAGATCGCAAGGCTGATGTTGATGATGATGCCAATTTGCAGGATCGTTTCCATGCCATATCGTACGGCCTGACTGATGATGGCGATCGTTCCGACCGGGCCCGCAACATCGGTTGAAGATACCTGTCCGCGGAACAGATTTCCAAAGAACCCGAAGGTCTGACGTACCAAGCCCCAAACATAGGTAAACGATCTGCCGATGGTATCAAAAAAGCCGAAATGCTGCCGTGTCGCGGCAATACTGATACCGATGAAATTCTTGCCGCTCTCGGCATTGTAAATATCCTGCAAATAGCAGTCCACAAGCTTTCCATCGCGGCTCACCGTAACGGTGCAATGATCCGCCTTGACCGCAAGGATCATGTCAACCGTATCGGAATAAGACGGCACCGTCTTTCCGTCGATTGCGACAATCACGTCGCCGGGCTGAATTCCGCCGACCGCCGCCGGATAGCTCTCTCCCGAAAGCTCAGCAACGGACGGAACAAAGTCGCCCCAGATCGCCAGGGAAACTATTGCAAGCAGCACGGCAAATATCAAGTTCATCACCGGCCCCGCCAGCACAACCAGGATACGCTTCCACGCAGGCTGCGCGTTAAAGCAGCGTTCGTCCTTGACCTCCTGATCCTCGCCATAAAATCTGCACATGCCGCCGATTGGAAACGCGCGCAGCGAATAAATAATGCCGTTTTTCTCTTTTTTGAGCAGTGTCGGGCCCATGCCGACGGCGTATTCCAAAATGGTGAACCCCAGCAGGCGTCCAACGCCATAATGCCCAAATTCATGCACCATAACCAGTATAGAAAGCAGCAAAAGCGCTGCCAAGATTGTGAGGATCGTATTCATACCGTTCCTTTCTCGCGGCAAAACGCAGCCACGGCGTTGCGCGACGCGGCGTCTGCCGCCCAAATATCCTCGATGTCGGTAATCTCATGAATGCTGTGCGCCGCAAGCGCCGCGCCCACAGCGTTCTCGATTTCCGAAAACCGCAGCGCACCCCGGAAAAAGTGTTCTACCGCGGCCTCGTTTGCGCCATTATACACGACCGGCATGCTCTTTCCGGCAGCAAGCGCATCGTAGGCCAGTCGCAAAGCCGTAAAGCGCCCGCGGTCTGCCGCATGGAACGATAATGTTCCGATCTCCGCGAGCGACAGGCGCTTGCAGCTGCTCTCGATTCGATCCGGATAGGTCATTGCATACTGGATCGGCAAACGCATATCCGGATTGCTGAGATTTGCCATGACGGTACCATCCCGATAAGCGACCATGGAATGGACGATCGACTGCGGATGGATTACCACCTCGATCTGTTCTCCCGGTACATCGAACAGATACGCCGCCTCCAGTACCTCCAGTCCCTTGTTAAACAGGGTTGCCGAATCGATCGTAATTTTTTTGCCCATGCTCCAGGTCGGATGCTGCAGCGCCTGTTCCAGCGTAATATCGGACAGCTCCTCTTTGGAAAGCTTCCAAAATGGCCCGCCCGACGCCGTCAGGATCAGTCGATCCAGTTCGGTTTTCCTCCCGTTTTGCAGGCATTGATAAATAGCCGACTGCTCACTGTCCACCGGAAGAATTTCTCCGTGATGGCAAGCGATCGCTTCCTCTACAAGCGTATGTCCGCAGACGATGCTTTCCTTGTTGGCAAGCGCAACGCGCTTTCCCTGCCGCAGTGACGCCAATAACGGCTCTAATGCCGCGATGCCGCTGATGCCGTTGACAACAATATCGGCTTCCGGCAATCCCGCAACTTCTTTGGCAGCGTCCTGCCCGAAAAAGAATTCGACCTGTTTAAATTGGTCAAGACCTGCATCCTTGCGGGCAGATGCAACAGCAAGCGGACAAAATTCCTCGATCTGCGCTTGCAGCAGATCCGTATTATTCCCGGCTGAGAGCGCAAATACGCAAAACTCCCCGGGATGCGACCGAATCACATCCAGCGCCTGTCTGCCGATGGAGCCTGTGCTGCCCAGCACCGTTACTTTCTTCATATATACTCCTGCAATCTATTATATTCGCATCAAACGCGCAATAGCAATGCAGCCCAGCACGATCGGCGAGCAGATTAATATGCTGTCGAAACGATCCATAATGCCGCCGTGCCCCGGAAAAATGCTGGAAAAATCCTTTACGCCCACCCAGCGCTTGATGTAAGAGGCAAATAAATCGCCCACCTGTGAAAAAATACCGCAGGCAAGCCCCAACAAAAGCAGCAGTCCCATATGGATATCGCTGCCCCACAGCCTTTGCAGCGGAATCATCAGCGCGCCGAACACGACGCCGCCCAGTACCGCAAACGCCGAGCCTTCTACGGTCTTTTTCGGGCTGATATCCGGGCAGAGCTTATGCTTTCCGAAAAACGTGCCCCCAAAGTACGCGAACGCGTCCGCACAGGATGGCCCCGCATAAGCTAGGCACGCGGCCGTAAGACCGATTGGGCGGGCAAACGAACTGTATACAAGCATCATGCACACCAGAAACAATAATGGGTAAATGTGGATAAACAACGAAATAATCGCGTCGGGAACTTGAAATTTTCTGTTGAACATGCAGATCATGATGGTTGCCGTAATGGAAATCAAGAACAGCATGATTACTTCCGGAAGTCCGACATAGTGATAAACAAAGGCGTAGCTGCCGGCAAACAGATACGCAGGCACCAGCATTGGATGATATGCTTTGTTCCGAAACGCGTTACCGATCTCATAAACAGCTGCCAGCGAAAAGAGCGTAATCACCGCCAGAAATACCATGCCGCCGAAATACAGTACCGTAACCAGCATCAAAAGCAGTGCGATGCCTATCAGAATTCTCGTTTTCATCCCTTTTTATTCTCCAATCCGCCGTAACGCCGCATCCTGCCCGCATATTCGCGCAGGGAATCCAAATATACCTCGTCGGAATAATCCGGCCAATAAGTATCGGTAAATAACAGCTCCGCGTATGCCACCTGAAACAACAGAAAATTCGAAATACGCTTCTCGCCGCCAGTCCGAATCATCAGGTCAAGATCCGGCAGATCGGCAGTATACAGATGGCGCTTGATCTCCTCCGGCGTAATCTTTTCCGGTGTGTCACGATACTGCACCGCAAGGATCTGTGCTGCGCGGGCAATCTCGGCATAGCCGCCGTAGTTCAGTGCGATGCACAGCTTGAGTCCGTTATTCTTCTCCGTGCGCCGCACCGCCGCATCGATCGCCCCATAAACAGCCGGCGGGAACTTTGTAATATCTCCCAGCGCCTGGATGCGCACGTTGTTTTCATCGAGCTCGTCGATCTCTTTGTTAAAATACTCGATCAGCAGTCCACAAAGCGTGCTCACCTCGTCGTTTGGGCGTTTCCAGTTCTCCGTAGAAAATGCGTAAAGTGTCAGCGCCTCAATGCCGATGTCGCTCGACAGGCGTATAATCCCGCGCAGGCGATTTACTCCGGCGCGATGTCCAAGTGCCCGCGGCAATCCGCGAGACGTTGCCCATCGACCGTTGCCGTCCATAATGATCGCCACATGCTTTGGGATGCTGCCAGCGGACAGGCCGACCGATTTGAGTTTCTCCTCCGTGTACTTTGCCATACTCCTCCGAATATATGTAGATGCAAAGCAATGCTGCTTTGCATCTGTTTATTATTGCTGCACCTTTGTTTGAAAGTCCGCTACCGTAAGCAGGACGGCATTCTCCGCAGTCTTTTGCTGCCGCAAAACGCGATACCCGTCGCCCGCCATGCCTTTGCGGGAGCGAACCTCCGTAACGGCAACAGATACATTTTCACATTCCAGCCGCTGTTTCGCCAAGGCAAGCGGCAGCCCCAGCACCGAGATCAAACCGCCAGAATCTCCTTTTCCTTCTCCGCCATGGTCGTCTCGATCTCTTTGATGATTTCATCCGTCAGCTTCTGCGCTTTTTCTTCCAGATCCTTCTGATCGTCTTCCGTAATCAGGTTGTCCTTGCGCTGCTTTTTGATCTGCTCGTTGGTATCCCGACGGATGGAACGAATGGCAACCTTTGCCTCCTCCCCTTTTTTCCGAACGACCTTGACCAAGTCCTTGCGGCGTTCCTCGGTCAATTCCGGAAAAAGGAGACGAACGACTTTGCCATCGTTGGTGGGGTTGATGCCTACATCGGATTTCTGGATCGCCTTCTCGATTGCGGAAATCGCCTTGTTGTCCCAGACAGTGATTACGAGAAGGCGCGGCTCCGGGGTAGAGAAATTGCCAAGTTGATTGATCGGCGTAGGCGTACCGTAATAATCGACCATCACGCGATCGAGTACCTGAGGATTTGCACGACCTGCGCGCAGACTTGCAAACTCCGTATTCAACACGGAAATGGTTTTGGACATTCGAACCTTTGTTTCAGCGATCAAATCAGACGACATATGTTTCTCCTCCTTGTTTCCCTTATTCTACAATAAATGAATGGCTCTATTCAAGCCGTTTTATGATTTCGTAATAACTGTTCCGGTTTCAGCGCCCTGAAAGATCTCAAGAAGCCTGTCGAGTGCAAATACATGAATGGGAATGTTCTGTTCCCGGCAAAGCGTAATCGCCGTGATATCCGTTGCCTGCAGATTGTCCGCAATGACCTTATCATAGGTCAAGTGGCTGTAACGCACGGCATCCGGTTCCTTTTTGGGATCGGCAGAGTAGACTGCGTCAATATTCTTGGCAAGCAGCAGCACGTCCGCCCCGATTTCCGCCGCACGCAGCGCCGCCGCCGTATCCGTGGAAAAAAACGGGGAGCCGCTGCCGCACGCAAAGATCACAATCTCGCCGGAGGCAAGCTTTTGGTTGGCCTCCCGCGACGTAAAGAAATCGCAAAACCGATCCATCTGGATCGCGGACAGCACGGTGCAGCGTTTCCCGATATGCTCGAGCGCGTCCTGCAGCGCCAGCGCATTGATGGCGGTAGAAAGCATTCCCATGTGGTCGGCGCGGTTCCTGTCCATTCCCGCGGAGCTTCTTCCCCGAATGATGTTGCCGCCGCCCACGACCACGCCAATCTCCACGCCCATCTCCTGCAGCTGCGCCAAAACCGCCGCCGTGTGTGCAATCGTCTCGCCGCACAGCGGCGTTGCGGCGGAGGAAAGCGCTTCTCCGCTGATCTTTAATAATACACGTCGATACATATTCTTTACCTCCCAGCATGAAAAGAGGGAACACGAAACCGTGTTCCCTCTTTCGTGTGCTTATTTCTTCAGCTGACCCATAACTTCTTCCGCAAAGTTATCTTCCCGCTTTTGCAGGCCTTCGCCCATCTCATAACGAACAAAGCGAACAACCGTCAGATCCTCGCCGGTAGCGGCAAACACCTGCGCCACGCTCTTATCCGGATCCTTGACATAGGGCTGCTCCATGAGGCAGACTTCCTTGTAATACTTATCGATACGACCCTGCACCATCTTTTCGATGATTGCATCGGGCTTCGGTTTGGGCTCGTTCTTGGCCTGCGCACGAAGGATCTCCTTCTCATGCTCCAGCTCGTCGCCGGGCACCTCGTCGCGCACGACATAGGTCGGCTTGGAAGCTGCGATCTGCAGCGCCGCACCATGCACGGCGTCTTTTCCGGCGTCTGTCGCGGGCGCGGCGTTAGTTTCGATCAATACGCCGATCTTGCCGCCAAGGTGGATATAGCTTTCCACTGCGCCTTCATAGCGCTCGAAACGGCGAACGCTGATCTTCTCACCGATCTTTGCGGTCGCTTCGTTGATGAGCACGGAAAATTTCTTGCCCGGCTCGTTCACGTATTCCTGCTCCATCAGCGCATCAACATTGGCGGGATTGCACTTTGCAACCTGCTTTGCCACAGAAGTAACCAGATCCTTGAACGCATCGGTCTTTGCAACAAAGTCCGTCTCGCAGTTGACTTCGGCCAGAACGCCGCAGTTATCGTCAATATACGCGCCAACAAGACCTTCCGCCGCGATGCGTCCAGCCTTCTTTGCTGCTGCGGCAAGCCCCTTCTCACGGAGAAAATCCTTTGCCTTTTCGACGTCGCCGCCGCATTCGGTCAATGCCTTTTTGCAATCCATCATGCCCGCTCCGGTCAATTCGCGCAGCGACATGACGTCCTTTGCTGTAAATTCTGCCATCTGTATTTTCCTCCGTTCTTTATTCTTCCGTTGCTTCCACGTCCGCGTCGCTTGCTTCCACAGTCGCATCGGTCATCTGCTCGCCCTGCTTGCCTTCCAGTACGGCGTCCGCCATCTTGGCAGTGATGAGCTTGACTGCGCGGATCGCGTCGTCATTGCCCGGGATGGGATAATCCACTTCGTCGG
>CAZWUK010000032.1:0-227 GCA_964636685.1 uncultured Oscillospiraceae bacterium | reverse complement strand
CGCAGTTGGTATCAATGATCGCAACGATCGGAATATGAAGCGCACGGGCTTCCGCCACGGCGATATGCTCCTTGCGGGGATCCACGATAAACAGCGCGCCGGGGAGCTTCTTCATATCCTTGATGCCGCCGAGATTCTTCTCGAGCTTTTCCTGCTCCGCCTTGAGCTGAATGACTTCCTTCTTGGGCAGCAAATCAAATTCACCGCTCTCGTCCATCTGCTCAATT